>CAMDQF010000049.1 GCA_945905745.1 Litorilinea aerophila | reverse complement strand
CCCAACACCGGCGGGATGGGCGCATTTGCCCCGTCGCCCCTGGCTACACCGGAGCTGCTGGCCGAGGTGGAGCGGACGATCCTGCGCCCGACAATCGCCGGGATGGCCGCCGAGGGCGCACCGTATGTGGGCGTCCTCTACGCCGGGCTGATGCTGACGGGCGACGGGGTGAAGGTGATTGAGTTCAACTGCCGTTTCGGCGACCCGGAGACACAGGTTGTCCTGCCTCTGCTGGAAAGCGATCTGGTCGACCTGCTGCAAGCCTGTATCGACGGGCGATTGGGCGAAATGGCTCCCGCTTGGCGAACGGGTGCGGCGACGACGGTTGTGATGGCCTCCGGCGGCTATCCAGGGGATTATGCCAAAGGCAAGCCAATTGCGGGGCTGACCGAAGCAGAAGCGGCCGGATGCGACGTCTTCCACGCGGGGACGACTTTGGCCGAGGGGCAACTGCTCACCAACGGCGGGCGGGTGCTTTCTGTCACCGGGCTTGGGGACCATATCGCCGGGGCCGCACAGCATGCCTATGCCGGGCTGGCCCACATCGCCTTTGATGGCGCGGTCTGGCGCACGGATATTGGGCGTAAGTCTGTGTGAATATTCCACAGCCCGTGCAACCAGCAAAGAAGAATAGAACGCTGATTTGCGCGGAAACCACGGATAACCGCAGATTTTTATCCGCGCTTGTCCGCTAAGTCCGCGTTCCATTCTCAGCCTGGGCAACTTTGATTTTCCCTCAGAAAAGCCGATAATAGCTTCACTTGTGATTATTTACTTCTAATTCTAGAGAGGATGACCCGATGGCGCTGATTCCCAGTATGTTGCTTAAACGGCTGTACACCTTTGGCAGCCTGGAAAATGTGGATGGCGGCGTGCGTTTCAACATCAAAAATCGGTTGAGCGACGCCCAGATCACCGAATTTCAGGAGGTGCGCATCGATGGCAAGGCTGTACCTGCCAACGCTATCAGCCTGGACTTGGGCAACGGTCAGTCGGTGAAGCCCTCCACGATCAGCGAAGCCAACCCCATCGATTTCCCCTTGCGCCAGATTGTAGACGTGAGGATCAGCGGCGCTGGTCTCTCCAAAGGCAAGCACGAAATTGAATTGTCGGTCAAAACCAAACCCTTTGGCCGCATCAAATTCAGCGTGGACGACGCCATCTCGGAGACCCACAAGCTGACCAGTATCCCCCGGGACCGCAACGACGACTACAGCCCAGAGATTATCGCGGCCCGCCAGCGCTTTGTAGCCGATTTCTCCGACACGGAAGTCGAACACATCACCCACTACTCCTTCGACCCCCACACCACCGCGGGCAATGTGGAGAATTTTACCGGCGTCGTGCAGATTCCTCTGGGCTTTGCCGGGCCTCTGACCATCAACGGCGAGCACGCCCAGGGCGATTTTATCATCCCCCTGGCGACGACCGAAGGGACGCTGGTGGCCTCCTACAACCGGGGGATGAAACTGCTCAACCTGAGCGGGGGCGTCAAATGTACGGTTGTGGCCGACGCTATGCAGCGCGCGCCGGTCTTTATCTTTGAGGATGCCCGAGGCGCGCGGGATTTTGTCAAGTGGGTGGACGCCAATATGGACGCGATCCGCGAGCACGCGGAGGCGACCTCCAGCGTGGCGAAACTGGACAACATCGACTGTTACCAGTCCAACAAGTTCGCTTTTTTGCGCTTCAACTACACCACCGGCGACGCGGCCGGGCAAAATATGGTGGGGCGGGCCACCTTTGCCGCATGTTCGTGGATTCTGGACAACTATTCCGGCATCCAGCGCTTCTTCCTGGAGTCCAACTTTGCCACGGACAAGAAAGCCAGCCAGGTGAACATTATGCGCACCCGGGGCAAGCGGGTAACGGCCGAGGCAATTGTGCCGAGGGATGTGCTGATCCAGAATATGCGGGTGACGCCGGAGCAGTTGTCCTATCACTACGGCGTAGCCAACATCGGCTCTCTGCTGGCCGGGGTGAACAACAACGGGCTGCACTCGGCCAACGCCATCACAGCGCTCTTTATGGCCACAGGTCAAGATGTGGCGAATGTCTCCGAGTCCTCGGCGGGGGTTCTCTACACCGAATTGACACCCCAGAACGATCTCTACATCTCCATCACCATTCCCTCGCTGATTGTGGCGACCTATGGCGGCGGCACGGGTCTGGCGACTCAGCGGGAATGTCTGGGGCTGCTGGGCTGCATCGGCAAAGGCAAAGTCCACAAATTCGCCGAAATCGTGGCGGGCACCGTCTTGGCTGGGGAGTTGTCCCTGGCTGCGGCCATCAGTTCGCTGGATTGGGTGAGCAGTCACGAGCAGTACGGGCGCAATCGGTAACAGACAGAGGCTGTCTATCGGCCATTTCGAACAGCGCCGATTGAACAGGGGTGCTTTTTTGTGACTTGCGCTTTTGTGCGGTTTGGTTGATAATTGCTCTATCGCCACAAGCGGACTAGCGTCCCCATTGAAATGAATAGAAATAACCCCTCGCCTGGCCGGTAGCTACTCCTTTGGGTCTTCTCCGTCAGTCGCTGGGTTCTATCCATTTTCATTGTGCAGTGGCTCTTTCACAACGGAGGAGAGAATGAGCAGAGTCGATAGTCGTCGAATGTTTATACACATCCCGCGATGGGGTGTGTGGCTTGTAGTGGCGCTGGTAAGCGGACTGCTCTTTGCTGCCTGTGGAGCGCCGGCAGAACCAACAACACCCCAGGCCGCCGAGGCCCCCGCAGCCGAGCCGACCAAAGCAGCCGAACCAGAACCGACCAAAGCAGCGGAACCGGAACCCACCGCGATACCGGCAGAGGAGACCTCGGCGGGCAATCCCGACGCCGGGGCCTATATTCTCAGTGCAGCGATTGGCTGCGGCTGCCATTTCAACCAGGATTTGGGTGGTCTGGCCGGGGGCAACAAATTTGAAGGCGGCTTCGGGCTGGTCTTCTCCCGCAATCTGACTCAGGATGCCACAGGCATTGCCGGGCTGAATGATCAGGAAGTCATCGACGCCTTCCGCCTGGGCAAGCGGCCCGGCGGCGGCAATCTGGCTCCTCCCATGCCCCGCTTTGCCACAATGTCCGACGAAGACGCGCTCAATCTGGTGGCCTTTCTGCGCAGCAAACCGGGTCTTGCCAACGAAATTGCAGATCCCCAGCTAACCAGCGAACCGGCGGACTTTACTCCGAACCAGCCGCCGCCTGCCGTTGCCCCCAGCGAAGGCGCGGATCGGGGTCGCTATCTGGCCTCTCTGGCCCGTTGCGGCAACTGTCACACTCCCCGCACCGATAGCGGCGGCTTTGACAACGAACGCTTCCTGGCCGGCGCGCCCTTCCGGGACACCGTAGCCCCCAATCTGACTCCGGACGAAGCCACGGGGCTGACCTGGACCGAGCAGGAGATTGCCGACTTCCTGGGCACAGGCATCTATGCCGATGGCCTGGAAGCCCACGCGGGGATGAAGGACACAGTAGACCGGGGGTTGAGCAAGCTCACTGAAGCCGACCGCTTGGCGATTGCGGCTTTCCTGAAGAGCCTGCCACCAGTTGCGAACGAACCGAAACCCCAGTAGTGAGCGTGTAGATGTTCGGGCTGATGAAGTCTCGATGTGCTGGCTGAGCCGTGAGCCGTGAGATAGTTGGGCGTACCTCTCACGTGTCAATCCTCACGTTTCGCTGGCAAAGGCAGGGCGGATGCAAAATCCCCCTGCCTTTTTGTTGCGGCTGGCGTGCAAGGCGTGTACAATCGGAAGGCAGGTCGCCACGTCCAACCGCTTTCTGGAGAGCATCCGATGGGCCAATATGCCCCCACTGAATCTGCCTATGCCGCCGCGGGGGTGGACATCGACGCCGCCAACCGGGCCGTGGAAATGATGAAAGCCAGTGTGCGCGCCACCCACACGCCGGCTGTGCTGGCCGATGTGGGCAGCTTCGGCGGCCTCTTCGCCCTGACCGATCTGCCCGCCAACCCGGTGCTGGTAGCCTCCACCGACGGGGTGGGGACGAAAGTCAAGCTGGCGGCCCAAGTAGGCCGTTGGGAGGGGATCGGCCACGACATTGTGAACCACTGCGCCAATGACATTCTGGTGCAGGGGGCCCGGCCTCTCTTCTTTCTGGACTACATCGCCACCTCCAAGATCGTGCCGGAGCATGTGGCCGCCGCGGTGACAGGCGTGGCCGAGGCTTGCCGAGCCATCGGCTGCGCGCTCCTGGGTGGCGAGACCGCGGAGATGCCCGGCGTCTACACCCCTGGTTCGTTTGATCTGGCGGGCACAATCGTCGGTGTCGTGGGCCGGGACGAACTCCTGCCCCGCACACAACTGATGCGGGCAGGGGATATTCTCATCGGCCTGCCCAGCGTCAGCCCCCACACCAACGGCTACTCCCTTATCCGCAAAGCCATCGAAGGCCGGGATTTGTCCGCGCCCTTTGACGACAGCGGCATTTCTCTTGTCGACGCGCTGCTGATTCCCCACAAAGCCTATGTGAATGAAGTGGTCGCCTTGCGCCGGGGGGGCATAGCGGTGAAGGGGCTGGCCCACATTACCGGTGGCGGCTTTCTGGACAATGTACCGCGCATCTTACCGCTGGGTCTCGCTGCCCGTATCGAACGCAACAGTTGGGCTGTCCCGCCTCTTTTCCGCAAGCTGGTGGAGTGGAGCGGCATCGACAATAGCGAAGCCTACCGGGTCTGGAATATGGGCGTGGGAATGGTTGTGGTGGTGGGGGCGGAGGCGGTGGATGGGGTGCGTGCCGTCCTGCCCGATGCGGTGGTGATAGGACAGCTAGTTAGCACCGAAAACGAGCCAAAAGTCGAGCTACTTTAATGCAAACCAACTCTTCTCTGCGTCTCTGCGTCTCTGCGCCTCTGCGTTATATTATTCTTCTTTCCGTCCTCCTCCTCGCCGCCTGCGCGCCGGTGAGCTGGCAACAGCCTGCCTGGGTCTCTGCCATCCAACGCCCTGGCGTAGACCCTTTCGCCCAGAACCAGCAGTTGGGCCGGGGCATCAATCTGGGCAACGCGCTGGAAGCCCCCCAGGAGGGAGCGTGGGGGGTCATCATCTACGAAGATTACTTCACCGCTATCGCTGCGGCTGGCTTTCAGCATGTTCGGGTTCCCATCCGCTGGAACGCCCACGCCCTGGCCGCGCCTCCCTATACCATTGACCCGGACTTCTTCGCCCGCATCGATTGGGTGGTGGAGCAGGCGGCAGCAAACCGACTGCTGGTAATCCTGGATTTTCACCACTACGAGGAGATGTTCACGGATCACCCGGGGCACAAAGCGCGCTTTCTGAGTCTGTGGAAACAGATCGCCGAACATTACGCGGACGCGCCAGACAGCGTACTCTTTGAACTGCTCAATGAACCCCACGACGGTTTGACCTCCAGCGCGTGGAACGAGATGGTCCCGGATGTCATCGCCACCATTCGCCCCAGCAATCCCACACGCAATCTGATTGTGGGGCCGGGCAACTGGTACAACGTCAGCCAACTCTACACCCTCACCCTGCCCGAAGCGGACAAACACCTGATCGTCTCCATCCACTATTACGAGCCTTTCCACTTCACCCACCAGGGCGCAGACTGGGTGGACGGCTCCTCGGCCTGGCTGGGGACCACCTGGAGCGGGACAAATCTGGAACAGCGCAATGTGGAAGGCGATTTAGGCAACGCTGCGGCCTGGGGCAAAAAGAACGGACGCCCTATCTACCTGGGTGAGTTTGGTGCCTACAGCCGGGCCGATATGGACTCCCGCGCCCGCTACACCGCTTTTGTAGCCCGCACCGCCGAAGAGCTAGGGATGAGTTGGGCCTATTGGGAGTTTGGCGCGAGCTTTGGCGCCTATGAACGGGGGACAGGGACTTGGAGAGAGGAGTTGCTGACGGCATTGGTTTCGCCGAAGTAGTGCGTATTGCGTATTCCGTAAGCACTCCTATTGGTTGCGCTTCTGTCGCGAATCGGGAGGCATCGGAGATGTTTACCACTTCACCACACTTATTTAAGCAATGAACCGTCCATGTCACTACCTACGAAATACGCAATACGCAATACAATTTCCCAGACAACACCTGTCAGCACACCCAATATGACTACTCTGGCAATTCTCATCTCCGGCAGCGGCTCCAATTTGCAGGCGATTATCGACGCGGTGCAGGACGGTCGATTGCCCGCGCGCATCGCCGTCGTCGTTTCCAACCGCAGGACGGCCTATGGACTGGAGCGGGCCGCGAAGGCAGGCATCGCCACACGCTATCACCCGCTCAAACCCTACCGGGACGCGGGCAAAGAGCGGGCGGCATACGACGCGGACTTGGCCGCGCTCGTAGCAGAGTACGCGCCGGATTGGGTCGTTCTGGCCGGGTGGATGCACATTTTCACCGACGCTTTTTTGCAGCACTACCCTCAGCGCATCGTCAATCTGCACCCGGCCCTGCCCGGCCAGTTCCCCGGTGCCCACGCCATCGACGACGCATTGGCCGCCTACGAACGGGGCGAAATCGACCACACCGGGGTAATGGTCCATCTGGTCCCGGATGAGCGGGTGGACGAAGGGCCGGTGCTGGCGACCCGCACTGTCCCCATTCTGCCCGGCGATAGCCACGACAGCCTGGCCGCCCGCATCCACGCCGCCGAACACGACCTGCTGGTGACAACTCTCCGGCAACTGACAGAGAGCAAAGAAAAGCAAGAATAGTGTACTGCCATATAGAGGGTGAAATGTTCAACGCAAAGGTGCAAAGGCGCAAAGGGCAGACAATTTCTCTGCGCCTCTCTGTCTCTGTGTCTCTGCGTTAAGATTTCGCCCTCTCAATGATCACTACAGATTTTCACGGATGGCAGGGATTCATACGGATTTTTCATCCCTTCCTCCTCTCCTCCCTTCTTCCCTTCTCTTTCAGGAGGCCCTATGCGACTCGGACTCAACGCCGGTTACTCCGGCTCTACGATTGACCTGCCCCTGGAGATGATTCAGGAGGCGGATCGGCTGGGCTACTACGCGGTCTGGACGGCAGAAGCCTACGGCTCGGATGCAGTGACACCCCTGGCCTGGATCGGGGCGCGCACGGAACGCATCCATCTGGGTACGGCGATTTTGCAGATGCCTGCGCGCACGCCGGCTATGACGGCGATGACCGCGATTACTCTCGACCAGCTATCCGGGGGGCGGATGCTGCTGGGGCTGGGTGTCTCTGGTCCCCAGGTAGTGGAGGGGTGGCATGGCCAGCCCTACGCCAAACCCCTGGGCCGGACACGAGAGTATGTGGAGATCGTGCGGACAATTCTGGCCCGGCAGAAACCGCTCGTCCATCAGGGCGAACACTACCGCATCCCCTACGATGGCCCCGGCGCTGTCGGTCTGGGAAAGCCACTGAAGAGTATCATCCACGGGCGGGCCGATCTGCCGATCTATCTGGCTGCGATTGGCCCCAAAAATGTGGAGCTGGCCGCAGAGATGGCCGACGGTTGGCTGCCCATCCTTTTTGCGCCGGAACACTACGCCGAGAACTTTGCCGAGTCGGTGGAAGCCGGTTTTGCCGCTGCGGGTGGCGGCAAGAGTACGGCAAACTTCGACATCGCGCCTACTGTGGCGGTAGTGGTGGGGGACGACCTGCCCAACTGCTGGATGCAGGTGAAGCCTTTCCTGGCCCTCTACATCGGCGGGATGGGAGCCAAGAGCAAAAATTTCTACTACAATCTGGCCTGTCGCTACGGCTACGAAGAGGCCGCAGACAGTATCCAGGCCGCCTATCTGACGGGGGACAAAGTGGCGGCAATGTTTGCCGTTCCCGACGAACTGGTGGACGCGGTGGCCCTGTGCGGTCCCCGGGCACGCATCGCCGACCGGCTGCAACTCTGGAAAGAGAGCCCGATTACGACACTCAACATCAACGCAGACAGCATCGAAACTGTGCGGATGATGGCGGAGTTGGTTTTGTGAGATATTTGGTAATGGATATTTTGTAAGCGCAGACGATTCGGCAAGTCGAACAATCGGAGTTGTAATTGTTACCAGAAACGTTCCGACTGGAGCGCCTGCCAGTGCAGATCGACCAGCAGGGCGTTGATGGCTGCTTCGTCGGGTCGTTCGGGCAGGCTGGTTGTGCTCTCGGCCGCGTCCAACTCGGCTTGCAGAGATTTGACCAATTCCCGCAGTTCGGGATAGGTGTAGCGCCCGGCTTTGACCGAGCGCAGCCAGGCCGCATCGGGCCGCCTGACCCGTACCACTCCCTCGCGCAGAATTTCGATACCCATCTGGTAGAGCCGCAGCAGGTGGAGCGCGTGTTTGGTATCGTAGCCGTGGATTTCCTCCAGCGCGCCCCGCTCCGGGTTACGATTCTCCCGCCATTTCTGATAATTTTGCCAGTGTTTGTGGGCCGACTGGTACGCCCGCTCTTTATGGGTGTTGGGGAAACGCATCCCGCCGTCCGGGTGGGGCAGTGCGCCAAATTCGGCGGGTCTGGGCTGGTGATCCGGCGGGTTGTGCAGCCAGCGATAGTGGGTCTCCATACGCTGAATCTGGCTGGCCGCATAGCTTGCATAGGTGTAGGCTGCTTGGCGGGAGAGAAAGAGGTCACGGGCAGCGCGTAACTGTGCGCCGTACGCGTCCATATAAAGCACATCCTCGTCATCGGCCCAAAGGATATCCAGAATGTTCGGGTTGTTGGCCAGGGCCAGGCGGGTGAATTTGGTCAGACTGTAGATGACGGTATCTGTCGCCCGGTCTTCGTACTGTTCAAAGTTGCCCAGGCCGAGCAGAAAGCGCGGGGGCGGAATGCAGACGCCCCGGATGTCTGTATCGCTCTCCGCATCGGCTGTGCCAAAGGCATGGCTGCCCCAAACCACTTTGAGGACTGTAGCCCGCTCGATCCATTCCACTTTTATGACTGCCTCTCCATCCCCAATTGCAGGCGCGCCCGCACCAGAAAGTCGTTGAGCGCGGGCCGATTGGTCGGTTTTTCGGGCAGATGGCTGGTTGTGTAGGCTTCGTGCAACTGCTCCTGCAGGTCGGCCAGAGCGGCGTTGTGCGCGTCCATGGGGAGCGGGATCGCCGCCTTCTCCTGCTGCTTTGCCGCCACGAGTTCGAGCAGATGGCCGAAACCGTAGACCGGAGCCAGTTCTGTCAGACTGGCGTTGACCTCCCCAGTGCGCAGAAGATGCAGCCCGGTCAGGCTGACCCGGTAGGCGTAGAGCAGAGGTTTGAGCCGGGGCGGACCTGTCTCGGCCTCCTTTTGCCACATTTGCCACTGGCCCCGGGCATAGCCGGCGTAGGCGTGGTAGACGTGGCGGGCGATGCTCCCCTGCTGGGCGAGGCCGCGCAGTTCCTCGGCCCAGGGCGTTTGCCAGACGATCAGCGGCGAGAAAAGGTGCTCCAGGTAGTTGCCATTCTGTTGCAGGAGAAGGCTGATAAATTTGCCCAGGTCATGGCTGACCAGATCGATCTCCAGACCTGCATCCTCCCAGGTGCGGGTGACGGTCTGTGTGGGCGTCTCCAACCCCAGCAGTGCGGGCACAGGCAACAGGTGTACGCCCCGCAGGTCCACATCGCTGTCGGCGGAGGGGAAGCCGTAGAGGTGCGCTCCGCTGATGACGACGAGCAGGGCCGGGTGGGCCAGGGTAGACGTTGTCAGAGTTTTGAGACGATCCAAATTAAGACTGCGGCTGTCGATTGTCATGGCTGTATAGTCCTGCAATGGCGGATGCTGACACGGGGCTTAGCACCTGTCCTGCCCACGAGTCCGGAAATTATTGCAATTGGATGATGCCAAGCAGGACCTGCTGGTCTTGAATGCGTTGGGATGTGGCCGTAACGGGCAGACGCTCCATCCCCGCATCATCTGCATAGAGACCGGCCCACAATTCATAGACACCAGGGGCCAGTCCAGCGGGAATGGTGATAGGAAAGCGGCTCAAACTGCGATCACCGCTTTGCCAGGCTGAGGTGGGGAAACGGCCCTCGGCTGGGGGCTGATCAAAGCCGCTGACCTGCTCGCCCTGACCATCCACGAGATGGACAAAGGCAGTATAATCCCGGGCAGGCTCGTCGCTGGCTTCCCACAGCAGGGTAACAGAAATCTGCCCGTCCCGACCGATCTGCCTATTTTGGGGATACTCGTAACCGAGCAATCGGATCTGCCCGGAAAAATCAGCGTCGGCAGAGCGCAGCAGAAAGATGTCCGGGTCCAGGGGCTGGTTAGAAAGCACTGAAAATTGGCCCGCATAGGCCCGTTCCATGGGTTCACCCGCCCCGGAACGGATGGGCAGGGGCAGACGGCTGCGGGGATCGACAAAACCGACAAAGACTTTCGTCATCAACGGAGAACGGTTGCTCACATTGTCCCCAACCGGAACCCGATAGCGGTCAGCATAGATCGCGCCTGGCTGCCACAGGCTGGTCGGCAGCCGTCCCCAGCCCGGATGGGTAGTCACATTGCCCACCACCAATTCTTCCTGGGCCAGCAATTGTACAAAGATCGGGTAGTCGTCCTGAATCGGCGCAGCGGCCCGCAGATAAAGGGTAACCGATACCTCATCGCCCGGCTGGAATCGCCCATCTTCCACCTCCACAGCCAGTAACTCAATTTCCTCGCCGCCCGGTGTACTGTAAATCACGTGATAGGGGGTGGCCTGGGCCGGCAGCTCACTCACGGGCGCAGGCGGGTGATAGCTGACAGGCAAAAGTACAGCCAGCGTGTAGAACGAAGCAGCGAACAGACCTGTGGGCAACAGCAAAAAGAGGGGTAGCTGCCAGGGGGCAGGTATCACCCGCATCCACAAACCCAGCCCCACAACAATGAGCACCCCATAGCCGCTGATAGCCGGGAAGAGAAGCCGCCCTTGCCCGCTGGTAGCAAAGGTAAGCCAATAGAACATCAGTCCGATCAGCATCAAGACCCAGACCAGCAGCAGAGTTTGCACCCGTATGTGGGGCTGGGGTAGAATGCCCACGCCCCTGGGCCAGGCAACCACCACAGAAAGCCCTACGCCCGCGGCCACCATCACCGCCACTACATCCAGCCCTCTGTAGACAAAGTCAGGCATAAGAATGCTAAACCAGCCGAAGAGACCCCAGAACGAATAGCGCACACCCCGCAGCTCGCCCAGCAAATCGTCCAAATTGCGGGATTCGACCCGCAGACCGTTGATAGTCAACAACTGTTGGACGCCTAGCCATTCGCCATAGAGGGTGTAATTGCGCCAATACCACCAGCCCCCAATCAGTAGCACAGGCACAAAGACCAGCAAGCCCGCCCGCGCAATCAGCCAGCCGTCTCTGCGCTGCCAGGCCAGCCAGCAGATAACCAGACCACTCAACCCCACCAGTCCCAACGCATTCAGCTTTGTCAGCGCGGCCAGCCCGACCAGCAGCCCCAGTCCCAACCACTCGTACCAGGCCGGGTTGTTGTCCGGCTTGGAAAGCAGGCAGGCCAACACAAAAACAGTGGCTGTGCTGAGCGTAATCGCCAGATTGTCGTTGGAAACAGTGGCGCTGATGAACTGGAATTGGGGAATGGCCGCTACAATCAGCAAGACAAGCAGCGGCTGAATCCGGGAGCCAGGAAAGGCCAGGCGCGCGCTCCCATAGGTGAGCAGAAGGGTTACCAAACCCAGCAGCAGGGAAAACCAGCGGCCCACATGCACAGCCAGATTGGCGCCAACCAAAGGAAGCTCACGGGCACTGTAGAGCATCCGGTTTTTATTGCCAGGGAAGAGTGGGTCGCCCAAGTTGGCGTGAGGATTCAGAACATTGATGCGATCGAAGTCGCTCTGATCAATACCGGCAATCAGCCGCCCGACCAGAAAATAGTAGAGAGGAGCCTGGGTTCCTTCGTGCTCCCACGGACCGTCACTCTCGGCTGTCTGTACAGGCAGGCCGTTGCCCTGGGAAAGATGGCGGGCAAACGCGTAGTGGTGAATCTCATCCGGTGCTTCAAAGGGTGGGACAGCCAGACTATACCAGAAACCCAGCAGCAAAAAGAGCAGAAGCGTCCCACCAACTACGAGCGGCTCTGCATGACGCCCTGCCCAGCCCAACTGCCAGCGCGGGGACGGGGTCAGATCAGGCGGAGCTAGTTGGGTTGGGGAGGGATTTTGCATCGAAAACCGCCGCTCGGCAGTAGAGTAAAATAGAGTAAAATAGACACACCAATGCTATTATCTCAGTTTTCAGGCATCACGCCAAATTCCGGCACAAAAAGGGGAAAGGGCAACTTCAGGGAAACGCCGTCAGCGTCAATTGTACCTGTTTCCGTCGTGACAACAGGCAATTTTTCCAGCGTCTGCGCGGCATAGAGTTGTAGCGAGAGGGTCGCTTCCCCTTTCGAACTGACTGACACCCCGTAGATTTCACTCTCTTCCACAATCAGCACGCCGGGCGTCCACCAGAGGGAGGGCAGCGCGCCATCGTAAAATTCCCGCTCGGTGGGTCGAGACGGGAGAGCGCCGCCATCGCCCAGACCCACTTCCAACCCTGCAATGTATTTATAGCGTTCGTCCAAAGCGCGCAACCCACGCCAGTAATAGGTGACGGGGATGGCCGCGCCGGGCCAGAGCGGACGTCCGACTTTGTAGCCCTCCAACCGGATCGCATCGCCAAAATCGGCGCGGACTGGCGTGGCATCAGCAGGCAGCTCCTCCGCTACGGCTCCGCCCAACAGAAAGAGGTCCAACTCCAAAACAGAATTGGGGCTGTAAAAACCCTGCTCGCGAATGCGCAGGCCATTGCCGGCCAACCAACTTTCTATACGATTTTCCGGGTCGGTGTAGGGGTACATCCCGGAAGTGATCAGCCAGACCCGGCGATAGCGCCCAGCTAGACTGGCCAGCACGTTTTCGCTCTTTTCCCAACCGTAAAAGATCGGTATCCCCCACCAATGCACAGCCGAACCGTTCATCTCTGCTTGGGAGAGGGTATCCACCGGCAGGTAATAGCGGTAGAGACGCAGCAGATGAGGTGGTTTCAACAGCAGTGCGTCCCCCGGCATCATCTCCCGGCGCAACACCGCACCCACGCCAGCGAAGTCATCTTTGCTGTATTCGGGGAGAGTGAAATAGTTGTGGGTGCTGTAGGCCATCCCGCCCGCCAGCAACAGAGAGAGCGCGCACCCTGCCAACCAGTGACGCTGCCAGATCAGCCCCACGCCCCCGGCCACCAGCAGCAAAAAGAAGCCCGAAATCAGCCCCAGATGGCGGGCGTTCATATAGGCGGGCTGTATCTGGCCCACCAACACCAGCAGCAGCACCGGTACCACCACCAGTGCTGGAATCAGCCAGCCGCCCTGGGCCGCTCCGCGCGGGCGCACGACCCATAGCCCGCCCAGCAGTGCCAGCAGCCCAAACACCAGATCCAGCCACCAAACCCGTTCGATATTCACACTCAACCCCAGGCTATAGGCGTTGAGCAGATCGGGCACAAGGATGGAAAGAGGCAACGAAACGAAATTGCTCCCGCTGTGGGGCTGGCGCAGAATCAACCAGGCCGCGGTGGCAACTGTCCCGGCCACGGCCAGCAGCCCCGCGCCCACCAGCAGAAGGGCCAGCTTGCGCCTGCGTCGCACCCCACCCACCAGGACAAGCGCATGTACAGGCAGCAGCAGAGCGGCGAAATAGTGGCTGAAAAGAAAGGCAGCGGTCACGCCGATGTAGACGGCCAGCCTCCTGCTTCGGATTGCTGGCTCTGCCTCGGCCCAGCGCAACAGTGTATAACTGCTCAGAACGGCCAGCAGCGCGGTCAGCGTATACATGCGGACTTCCTGCCCATACCAGAGGTAGAAAGGGCTGCCAGCGGCCAAAAAGAGGGCGAGGGGGGCAGCAGGTGGCGGCAGCACGCCCCGGCGCACAAAGAGCCGTCCCAGCGCCCACAGCCCCGGCAGCAGCAGCGTAGAAGCCATCACCGAAGGAAAGCGCAGGACAAACTCGCTCTCCCCGGCCAGACGCACAAAAAATCCCAGCAGCACAAAATAGCCAAAGGGGTGCTGATCGACGGTGGGGATTGCGGTAAGGCTGTCGGAAATGAGAATGCGCCCGGCCAACAGAGCGCCCCAAGCGGACTCAGCCCGTTGCAGGCTCAGGCTTTCGTCCCACCAGAGATTTTTGGCTTCCAATTGCCAGGTGAGCCGGGCAAAGGCCACCAGAATGGGCAGGAGCAGCAGCCAGCGCCCGCGTAGGGATTGGGAGCGGGCTAGGGGCAGTGGGAAAAAGGATTCGACACTCATAGCAACCGATTATCCAGCAAGCGTTCAGGATCGGCAAAACCTGTGAACTGCCATACGTGCATGCGTATCAAAAATGTTGCCCCGATGCCTGTGGCGTCGGCGTGTAGTTCCTCGATACCTAGAGAGAGCATCTGTACAATCACTTAGGGTTTCCTCTGCGCGTCTCCGCTTACAACGTACACAGTGGTCAGCAAAAGCTGATTATTGGGTTCCGGCTTGCCTGTTCGGCCACTCAATGGTGCAGATTGACCATTGGATGGATCGTACATACCGAACCAAATTGTGTATTCGCCTGGCTGGGCATCTGCCGCTATCTTCAGTGCCACAGACTCTACAATCCGCTCCCCGGCAACCCACAGCGTCGTTGGGTTGCCGCCTTCAAGTGGTGGCGCGTCATGCTGTGCTGCCATTCCCCGTACCGGATCGTATACATGGAGGAATCGCGTGTAGTCGACTGAGGCAGGTGCCAACGCCTTACAAACTAGCGTCAAAGTCACGACATCGCCCGGTGCCAGATTGGACGACGATGTCATCGAAAACCCCTCCAATTCACCCCATTCGCCAAGACGGGTATTGACCGGTTGCTCAGGTGTCACCAGCGTTTCAGAAAGCACCTTGATCAACGGCAATGCAAATTCGCTGCCGATAATCTGTCCTTTCGCATTAGTGATAGGCAGACGTTGTCCGTCGGTAGCAAAACGGTATAACCCGATAGTTGGCCGGTAGATGCCCCCCGGCATCGCATCGTCGATGACAAAGCGATATGTGTCAGGCTGCACATAAAATGGATTCCACAGGCGAGCAGGTGCTAACAACGAACCGGCAGTTTTGTCTTGCTGGCGCACTGCTTGCTGCGCATGATCGAGCAGGTGAACGAATCCATGGTAATTTTCTTCGACAGCACCTTCTGCACGCCAGTAGAGTGTGTACTCGATTATCTGATCAGCACGCAGGAGAAGCGGCACTGCTTCGCTGCCAGTCGCGGAGCGCCCATCCACACGCATACTCCACCCATCTAGCACTACATTCGTACCGAAGCGGAAATCGAGGGCATTCATCTCTAGTGGGGCAACTTCAGATACATCCGGCAATTGAAGCGTACCGGCCGTAAAGAAAGACGGTATCTGATCGAGTGTCGAAGGGCCGACAGCAACGCGCAGTTCGTATTCGCCAGCAGCCAGCCCAGGCGGCAGGGTGAGTTGATATGCGTCGTCAAAGATCGTCAGCGCAGGGATACTGCCCAATTGCAACGTATTGAAGAAAGCATCACTGCTTAATTCCGTCAGTACTCTTCCTCCAGCATCGACGATCTGCCAGGATACCTTGCTATCTGTCGGTTTATGCACAAGCCAATAGGGAAAGATATGCAGCAGGTGTTCTTCCTCGACCTGATATCGATACCCGAGCAGTTCCAGCGAGTCTCTGGCGATGGGAGTAGTGGCAGATCGCCATGTGTCGGGGCGCGGAGCCGGTTGCAGGATAGCGAATACGCCGGCCAGCACACAGAGTGCCGGCACGACCGCCAGTCGTCGCCACTGCGCACCCTTCCACCAGACTCCAATTGTCAGCGTCGCCAATGTGAAGAGGCTCAACAATCCCGCTTTCTGCTGCTGCGGCGTCCCCTTCTCGCTGATTATGATCTGATGGACACCGACCGGCAGCGTGAGCGTTTGCATACCACGCTCCGGGTCTGGGCGAAGTTGGGCTGGCTGTCCATCGATCGTTGCCGACCAGCCAGGAAAATAGAAATTCGTTACGTTCAGATCGACAGTTTGGGTTGTTGTGATGACGGCTTCGATCTGAACCAGCGTCGCCGTCTGAAGCTGAATGTCCAGGATGGGTGCAGTGGCAACCGTTAGATTTTCGATCATGCCGAAGAGATTCTGCCCGGCCCAGCGCGGCAGAAATTCACTTGACGAGCTAGTACCAAAGGCGTTTGTCTGAAACTCGAACTGGGCCGTTGCTGGTCGTCCGATCGATACAGGCTGATTGAGCAATGGCGCAAAGTATGTGGCACTTGGACGCTGGCTAATAATGATAATGCCGATCAGCATTAGAGATACGACCAGTGCCGCCCATCGCTGTTGAACACGCAAAACAATACCGGCAGGGAAGATCGCTAGGGGCAGACTTGCCACTGCCAGCAGTCGCCACGGAAATTGTGCGATCAGCAAAATCTGGCTGTTCAACCAAAGCGGAAGCGTCCACGTTGAAATCATCAAGCAGGCAACCAACAAAATAGCGAGTAGCGCCCACCACTCTGTCGTGCGCCGCGGGAGCATCAAGAAACCGAGGGTTGCCAGGAGCAATTGGACAGTACCTAACTGAAATGGAATTGCCGTGGAATATTTGTAGAACCAGGAAAGTTCGAGAAAATTCCATAGCGTCCAGGTATTTTCGCCGATGTAGCGTGCTGCAATCGCAAACGCCGTGTCGGCCAGATTGCTACGCTCAAGCAACAGCGGCAACCAAAAAAAGGCGCTTACACCTAATCCCCCTGCACCGGCTAGGAGCGCCACACCAATACGCTGTGGCAGTGCCCGGTGCAATGGTCGCGCCTGCCAGATCACAGCCAGACCAAAGGCTACGATCATCGGCGGCATGAATAAGAGGGAAATGTTGTGCGTCAAGGCCAACAACGCTGCGCTCAATGCAAACCCCAGAGTATAAGGTGTCGGGTTCGATGCATAGAAGATACGGCGTAAAAACCATAGAATCCAGGGAAGCAGCATCTGCGCGCCTACCTCGGCGACCGCCCCCCGTGCATAGGTATTGATCAAGAGGTAGGGCGCATAGAGATAGGCGACGGCACCGACCATCGCTGCCGCGTGGCGTTTCCAGCCATCCGTGTCTTCTACAAGATGGAACACAAGCAGATACATACCTCCGCCAGCCAGTAGCAGCAAGGTTACAAACGTCAATAACAGTGCCTGCGCCGGGTCCACACCTAGAAAAACAAAGAGACTCGCCAGGTAATAAGTGGCCGACCCGTAAAAGGAAATTAGCGGATACCCATAGCCAAGCACTAGATCAGGCATCCAGCGCGGGAAGAACATCCCTTCCTGTCGATATGTCACCAGCATGGCTGTACGTAGAACATGCAACAGCCCGTCGGCTGAAAAGGTGAGTCCCATGCTCATAAAGGGCCACATAGCTGGCAGTGAAAGCACGACAAACACTGTGCCAAGTAGCAATCTTGTGGTGATACGCCGTCGGCGCTCTACGTGTGGATTTTGGCTAAGGCCTGGTTGATGCGACATAAAATATACCTAGTTCGAGTCCCAACAATTGTTGCTCAGCGGGCGATCATGGCAAAAATTCAGTAATATTGAGTATGATAAAGGACAATGCATCCGCCCGCTGCGGAGTCGTGACCACCAATTGTCTCCCGCTGACTGGCTCATACAGCCCGATGCGCAGTCGATAACCGGCAAGAGCAGAGGGGTCAGGGTCAAAGTCACGCGGAAGCGGCAAGGTGACGGACGAACGGATCTGCTCGCCCGGAACCCACAAATTGGTTGGATTGTCCTCTCCACCTAGCGGGAAATCAAACTGACCGACGATGTTGTTTTGTGCATCAAGCAGATGGACGAAGGTAGTATAAGCGGTCGGCGAGCGATCTACCGCACGCCAGCCAAGCTCGATGCTTACTTCCGTTGCACCCGTTTGTGGCGGCACCAGTTGAATACCCACAAGCTCGATACGTTCCTCGAAACGCGCATCGAGCGGCGTCAACTCGTCGATGGATACTTCGGGTACTCCGTCGCAGATCGCAATTGGCCCGAACGTAACTTGGTCCCCTGCGGTATTGCCGTCGCCATCCACGATTCCAGCGCGTTGAATGCTCCCATTCGGAGCGAGCCAGAATAGGCCCGTCTCAAAATAAGCTTTGTCAGACGTTAGTGTTTCCGGCAGATCAAAGCTTCTGCTGTCGTCAACAATATCATTCGGTCGCCACATCGTCATGGGGTAACCGTTGCCCAGAGGACCATTATCCTGAATCTGCATCTCTGACAGCATGAGATGGGCGAACAGCAGTGCTTCGGCGTCATCGCTTGTTTCTACATCAGCTTTGCGTAGGTAGAGCGTCAGCGGAAATGTCTCGCCCGCCATCGCACAGGGCACTGCATCGATCGGCAGCGCATAACCGACCAGTTCTACTCCATTTATAAATTGTGTAGGGAGTGGATACTGAATCCAATCCAACACCAACGTAATTTCCGGTAACTCGCCGACATAGAGATGTGCATCCTGACGATCTGGCTGCGTATGTCGTTTGCCAAAGGGTGATTTACCCGCAAGAATGTTGGCGATGATCGACTCGCCCTCGGCATCGATCGGTGATAGCTGTGTAACCGCAAGGGTGCCGTCTGTCTCTTTGGTGATCAAGAAAAGTGGTTGAGTGGTATCGGCGTCATATTCGATAATGTAGCGTGTGCCCGCTGCACCGGATAGCCATTTATCCGCACCAGTAATCTGTGGCCTAGCGCCGGGCAGATCACTGTTGAGGAAGCGCATCTGCAGCGAGCGATAGAGACGGCGTGTTAGCAAGATAGGGGCTTCGCTTTTATCGGCGAGCAACGACCGCACAAGTTGCGCCGCTTCGTATTGATCGGCGTCAAAGGCATCTGCCAGCCGCGGAAGACGTGCCCATTGACCGAAGTAGCTGTAAGTGGTCGAGCCACCGCTTATCACAATGACTGCTACCAAGACAAGTATAAGCAAATGGGACAGTTTGAACCAACGCGACAGAAAGGTGGCAATTGCCTGTGCGCCAGTTGCATATAGGATTGCCAGCGGCGGTAATGCACCCACCATACGCAGCCAGTGGGGTGATTGCATACTGAACAGCGATGGCAACAGCATGACTACAAACCAGCGTAGCACGAGATGGTGTGCAGGTCGTCGCATGCGCGCTAGCGACGTGATGACACCGGTAGCAAAGAGTATCGCCAACAAGACATCGTTGAGAGGTCGATCAGGCAGATTGTGACGTGGATTCAGATCGCCGTTGATAAAGAAGGCACCGGCCAGTTTGCCGAAGTTGTCCACTAGCCTCTCCATCGGTGTGCCTGGCGTCGCTGGATTTTCGGCGACAAAGATTGAAACATCGCTTATACGCGCAGCCAGCAGTTCCGGCTGCTGCCAAAATATCAACAACAGCGGTGCCGACACCAGCACGGTCGATGCCACCATCAGTACTGCTCCAGGCAACCGTTGAGCCGTTGTTATAGGCGCGTGCGAATCCTCGCTAGCCATCGTTTTCCGACGTAGCGAAAGAATGAGTTCGATCAACACAAAGCCGCCAATTACCATTGGCAGCAGACGCGCAGAAATATAAGTATATTGTGACGCACCAAGCCAGACGCCGGCCCACATAAAGTCAGACCAGCGGTTGGTCTGCCATGCTTTTACAAAGAAGTAGACGGCGAATGCGCTGATCAACGGCAGCAAAATTGCGCGAAACCCCAGTCGACTGAGGCTCATGTGCCAGTAAGAGACGCTGATCGCAGCCGCTGCTATCAATGCTGCCTGCACAATCAGCGCTTTCGACTTGCTACGTTCTGTCACTTCGGTGGGCGGCACCCAACAGAGCAGCCGAAGCAGAACCACGACGACAACAGGGACAGTGAGTACACCGGCGAAGACAGAGACAGATCGTAGCGAATAGGCAGAGGCACCAAAGAGCGTAACTGCCAACGATTGGAGATAAATGAACAGTGGTTCGCGCCCATTATTGCCCGGAAAGAAGATAGGGCGGGCAATGCCATCGATCACCTGTTGCGCATCGATTGCGTTGTATGCCTCGTCATAATAGAGGCCAGGCGGCAGGCGATCGAGATTCCAGATGCGCAGAAAAAAGGCTAACAGAATTACTGCTAGCAGGGTCAACCGGTGTGAGGAGGTTGATAGCGCCTGCCGCGTAGAGTGTTCTGTATCATTTGATAAAGGCAATCCCATATACTCTCCACGCATACAATGTAGCATTCCGTACATTGGTAGAAACGCCATTCCGCGACTAGAAAGATCGCACTGGGGCCGTTGAATTTAGCTACCAACGCCTGCAAACCGGGCAGAAGCAAAATGGACCCAATCGCTCAAAGAAAGCGATGTAAAAATCTGTTCTCTCCATCCAGACGCACAGAACTCATAACAAACGATTATCCGACAGACGGCTGGGATCGGCCAAACCTGTGGCGAAGCCATAGAGAGCCAAATGACGGGCCGCGATACCCTCCCAGCCGTAGAGACGGCTGCGCTGGCGTGCATTGGCGCGCAATGTTGCCGCCAACACCGGGTCGTCGGCGATGCGTAGCACAGCCTGGGCGGTGGCTTCGGCGTCGTTGGGCGGCACAGCCAGCCACTCCCGGCCATCGTCTGTACCGGGAGTGTCAGCGACCGGCTGAAGGGGCGTCTGCGGTGCGGTCGTCACCACCGCGCAGCCATTGACCAGACCGGCCATCAGCGTACCCCGGCGCAGGCTGGCTCCGTCGGTATAAGGCATCACCAGCACATCGCAGGCATTAAGACTCTCCGCCACCGCCTCGTCGGAGAGCCGTCCGCTCCAGCGCACCCGCTCACTCAAGCCCAGGCTGGCAATGCGCGCTTCCACATCCTGCAAATAGACGTAGTTGGTGGGATCGCTGGCACCCACCCGCTCCCCGATCATTAACAGATGGACATTACGCCCCTGGGCTGCCAGCCGGTGCAGGGTCTCGATAAGCGTAATTCCCCCTTTGGAACGGTTAAGAAAACCAAAATAGGCCAACACCAGATCGTCGGCAGCGTAGCCGAGACGGCTGCGAACTGCTTTCCGTTCTTCGCTGTTTAGCTGCTTTCCCTGAATGTTGCTGCCAATGGGAATGGTCGACAGATTCTTCACCCGCCCGGCCAATTGGCTCTGGTCCTGCTCGTTGGTGACAATCGTAGCATTGGCCGTAAAACCGGGCCGCTCTGTCACCCAACGCCGCAGCCAGCCTCCGGCCTTGGGAAAAAGATAGGGAACCAGCAGGTCGTGATAGGTCCACGCTACCCGCAGCCCTTGGCGTCGCCAGAAGGAGGGGCCAAAATTGATGGCCGGGTGCATCCCAAAGGCCGCGGTCTGGTATTGGATGTGAACCCAATCCGCGGCCACCTGCTTGGCAAGACGGGCAATTGTCCCCAGACTGGTCCAGCCCCACTGTTCGATCTGTGGATAAACCTGTGGATAAGCCGGGGAATGGATGGATGATTCGGGGAAAACTGTTGCACGCCGGTTGGTTAGCACAGATACATCCGCGCCTTGGGCGCGAAGGGCCTGGCCCAAGGCCGCGGTATAGGCCCCCACACCGCCTTGCATGGGCGGATATTCACCGGTCACAAAAAGAACGTGCATCAGAGTTGCTTTTCCAGGGTATAACCCCGATAGTTCATCTCTTCGAAGCCAATCTGGCGGCACAGCCCCAGCCCAGCCTGATTGGTGTGGTTGAGAAAAAGGGCCAGGGTACGGTTGCCCCGTAGCAGGGCGTCGTTGATCATCCGACGCAGCAACCAACGCCCCACCCCTCGGCGTCGCCAGGCCGAAGCTACAATCAGTTCGATCACACCAGCCACAGGATTTGCGTCGCGAGGCTGCAACACTTGCCGCTCCACCATCCGCGTTGCGGCCATGCGTACTTCATCATTCTCATAAACCTGAAAATTCACACCGCTTTCGTCGCTTTCAGGAAAAAGGGTGAATCTGCCCGCTGGCACATCCTCCCGCCCCATCCGCTTCAGTGGATAGGTGAGGCAATAGTAGCGCTCGGTGGGACGATAGCCGGCCTGGTTCAGCCAGCGGTGATGATCTTCCCAGGTGCTGGGCATAAGGCCCGCCGCCAACTGAAAGGGGGGGTAGCCTGTGCTGTAAGAGAAGGCCCGCACCCGGCGCACCCCGTGCCCCCACCAAAACTCCTCGGCACCTTTCAATAGCAGGCGGGCAATCTCCCCTGAGAGTGTAAAATCCTGGGGCAGGGCCAAAAAGCGCAACAGTCCGATGGGGCGGTCACCCACCAGGTGTTGGGTGGCGTGATCATAGCCCACGGCTACATCAATGAAGCCCATCAACCGCTCTTCAATCATCGCCCCTGTCAGTTGGCGGTGCAGCCAGCGCGCAGAGTGGATAACAGGCGGCTCGGGCAGAAAGCAGTGGGTCTGAATCGCGGCATCGTCCATAGGCGAAGAAAAGGGAGCCTTGGTCAGGGCCGCGGCCAATAGAGGGTGCATCTGATGGCTGTCAGGCGGGTAGAGGGTGCGGGTATAGAGGCGGTCAGCCATCGGGGGTAAAGTCCCAGGCACTTTCTGTCCCAACGAGTTAGCACTCCACAGTCAGATCGTTGTCGTCCGTGAAGTGGCGGGGACTTGGATAGTTGTTTTCGTAAAGCACGACTAATCAACGAGTTGGCGCTGTACAATCTCCAGCAGTTCACGCTGATTTTCCAGACCGGGCAAAAAATAGGAGGTGGGTTTGTCTAGATCGATCAGCCCGTTGTCGGCCAGGGGGTAATAGATGAGGCTGATCCCTTTGCCCATCCGTCCCGACTCTTCACAGGTCGCAATCTGACGAAAGGCGATGGCAAGAGGGGCAGCAAAGGTGCGGCGACAGACCAACCCGTTGGGGGTCAATTCCACAGGACTGACGGCCCAACGCAGGTTGGCAGCAAAAAAGCAGAGGGCGATCAACAAAAAAAAGAGCGTCATCCCGTCAAATGCCTGGTACAGTTCCCAAGCAAAGAGCAGGGCGACCGCTAACCCAAGCCAGGCCATCAGCGTGTAGGAACGCCGGGGACGAAAAAGTTGAGCATCAGACATCTTCGTCGATGATCTCCATCAGCCGATGCTCCAGTTCGGGAACCATACTGTGCAACCTGGTGAAGCGCACCAGCTCCCGGCCCAGAAAGCGCACCCGATCCTCCAGCCCTTTATCTACCAGCCTGCCATCGGCAAATGCACTGCGCGCATTGGGGATACTGATCTGCACAGGCAGGCTCCACCCGCCCACACCCCGCACCACTGCCCGTAGATGGCCCAACGTACTCACTGCCCCTGTGCTACCACCGGCCACACCGAGCAGGCCAAAGACTTTGCCCCTGAACTCGTCACCGCCCATCAGGTCCAGCGCATTCTTTAGCACGCCGCTGAAGCTGTTGTGATATTCGGGCGACCCCAGTAAAACGCCCTGAGCTGCACCGACCCGGGCCTTCAACATCTGGGTTTGTGGATTGTCGCCCGTGTCTTCCGGGCCACTGCACAGGGGCAGATGAAGGGTGGAAAGATCGACCAGATCGACAGTCGCACCCGCGCTGACCGCCGCGACAAGCGCCAGATCGAGAGCCAGCCGGGTGTAGCTGTTGTCACCCCGCATACTCCCACAAATGGCTGCGATATGGACAGGTACAAGCCCTGTCGAATTTCCGGTTGCCAATAGATTCTGTCCCCTGCTGCGCCCTATTTTTGACCGCTGTCCACAAGGGGCTTGTCGGTCTGCACCAGAACAGCCAATACCACAAAGCCGACGAGCGATGCCGCGGCGGCCACGACTATCACCCCCCGCAGCACATTGCTCTCCCAAACAGACCCATTCAGCCCCGCAAAGCCGCCCAGAATCCCAGCCAGGGGAACACTCGCGATCAGCAGCATCCGCACCATCACCTGGGCCGGTGCCGGCAGCGGGCCGGGCTTACGATTCATCCGCTGCATCAGCCCCACAATGCCTACCATCGGATAAATGGCCCCAACGAGGAGAAGCAACACTGCGCCGATCTTAATAAGGATATCCATTCGCCAAACCCTATGTTTCCGGTAACTGACTATCCATCCATCATACCAGCAATTCTGCCCAGATAGAAAGTGAAGGGTCTATCATAGGAAAAGGAACAGGACGCGGATACCGCTGAAAAAGATGACTTGCCGCTGCTAAAATCAGAGCAAATCTTTTTCTGCGCAAATCTGCGTCCTGTTTTTATGGGCGTTGGCTGATGTGCGCGTACATCTCCAGGAGCCGGGCCGCGTGTTCCGCCATCACCGGGGCCGGGCGGATCAGCCGGGACATCTCGCGCAGGGAGCCGGGCGCAGCCGCGATCTCGCCCAGCACAGCCGCCAGCGCGTCCACATCCCCGGCCCGAAAGAGACGCCCTGTGCGTCCTTCCTCCACCTTTTCTGTCAGCGCGCCCAGACGGCTGGCAATCACCGGCGTACCCACCCCAAAGGCCTCCTGAATCACCAGCGGGGAATTCTCATACCAGAGGGAGGGCACCACCAGACAATCCATCTGGCGCAGGGCCGCGCCCACCTGCTGGGGCTGTAACAGCCCGGCAAAGCGGATGTTGGGATGACGGGCCAGCTTTTTCAATTCCTCCACATAATCGGGAAAGGTCTGCTCGCCGCCATAGATAGTCAAGGAGGCGTTGTTGCCCAGACGGTTGAAGGCTTCCACCAGAATATGCACGCCCTTTTGCCAGGCCAAAGAGCCGAGAAAGCCGAAATGGGGACGGGCAGGCGGCTCTGGTAGAGGAATCGTCGCTCGCTGCACCAATTTGCGGTCGTCCAGCCCGTTCTCCAGCACGACGATCCGATCAGCGGGGAAGCCGTGGCGCACATACTGGTCACGCAGGAAGGAACTGGGGGCCACAAAGAGATCGACCGACTCGGCCACCCGACGCAGATAGCGGTTGCGGTAGACAAAGGGCACAGCAACCAACGGGCGCAGCCCCCGCATCCAATTCAAATCCGCCCGCTCGGTGGCGCAATCCACACAGTTCATACAGCCCGTAGAAGGGCCCTCACAGGGAGTGCGGTCGGGGCGGATGAGCTGGCTGTTGGCGCAAAAATACCAGTAATCGTGGAGGGTGACAACCCGGGGATAGCCCTCGGCCAGCTCGAGCAGCCGGGCCGAGACTCCCTGGACGTGCTGAAAGTGGAGCACATCCGGTTGGACTTCCGCCAGAAAGGCGCGGAAATGCGCCTCGAAAGCCGTGTCCCGGAAGGTGTGCCAATACTGGCGGATGGGGTCTTCGTGGGTACGGCTGTCGGGTAGGGGAACCCGCCACAGGTGTACGCCCTCCCGTTTCAGCCGTTCGTCGCCGGGCAGGAGATCGGGCGTGGGATAGAAGATGTGTACGTCGTGGCCGGCGTGGGCCAGTTCTCGGGCCAACCCCCAGGTGTAGACCTCTGTGCCACCCACGCTCTCTGGCGGGAATTTGTGGACGACAAAGGCAACTCGCCTGCGCTCTTCCGGCGGCGTCGGTGGCAAACTGACCGTCCACCCCGCCACCTGCGCGCCAGGGGCCACAGGGCGTTTAGAGACGCTCATCAGTGGTTCCTGGGCTGGGCCGGCAGGCGTCTGCGGCAATTCGAGAAAAGGCGTCATAAGAGTTGTCCCATGTGTACTGGTCGATCACAGTTTGGTGACCAGCGCCCCCCAGACGAGGGGCCAGACCGGGTTCTGTGAGAAGACGTTGCAGGGCCGCGGCCAGCGCGGCAGAGTTGCCAAAGGGAACGAGCAGCCCGTTTTTTTCGTGGGTCACAAGTGTAGCTGGTCCCCCGACTGTCGCGGCCACCACCGGTTTGGCCTGTTGCCAGGCTTCAAGCAGGACAATGCCAAAGGAGTCGACCCGACTGGGCAGGGCCAGGGCTACACATTCGGCCAACAACACCTGCTTTGTCGGCTCATCCACTTCGCCCAGCAGATGAATGCGTTCTTTCAGGATAGCGCGTGTGTTGGGGGGAAATATGTCCAGGAACACAGCCAACTGGTGCTGCTGAGAACCAGCACAGACGACTTCGATAACTTCGCCCTGTCTGGCCAATTCTGCCACAGCCTGGGCCAGGGTAAACGCGCCTTTGTCATACGTGGCCGCGCCCAGAAAAAGTACAAAACGCTCCGGCAGTTTGTGGCGCTGGCGCACAGCTGCCCGGTTGCGGCGGATTTCATCGGTCTCCACTGGGTCTACGCCCATCGCCAGGGTGTGGAGCCGGGCCTGGGCCACTCCCCATTCAACCAGCAACGCCTTCTCTGGCGAGGAAAGGGCGATGGCCGCTGCGGCCTCCCTGTAGATGGCGATCTGGTGGGCCATGCGGAAACGGCTGGTGATGGCCGGGTTGCCCGTATGGATCAGCGGGACGACGATCACCGGTTTGGCCTGGGCAAAGGCAGCCTGGGCCGCGGCCACAAAGAGGCCATCCCAACTTGCGTCCACAATCAGTAGCCAATCCGCGTTGGCAACCGCTGGGAGCAGCTCTGATTGTAAACCCAAAAGGGGCGGCAGGGAAGGGGCGAAATGTCTTAGCATAGGCTGCTGCCAGGCCCCGGGCAGGGGCAAGCGGGCGAAAAGATGGGTCGCCCGCCGCAGAATCCCAAAACGCCAGGGCGCGGGTCGGGGATAGGTCAAGGAGAGACGGATGATCTGCGCGCCGTCCATCTCCTCCCGCCGGGGAAGATTGTCCCGGATGGCGGGGGGCGGCGACCAGAAGTCGTCCACTTGTCGGGCGTTGGAGGTCAGCACTGTTACCCGATGGCCGCCTGTCACCAAGCGCCGGAGCATAGCGCGACAAAAAGTCTGCGCGCCGCCTATAAAGGGCGCATAGGCCGGAACCACTACGAGCAGATGGGTCATGCCGAGAGATTCTGGTGGAATTGGGCGATCTCTGCTTCCAGGCGACGGATACGGGCCCGGTCCGTACGAATCACCGACAGGAGTTCCCGCTGCCGCCGTTCGCTGTAGAAGATTGCCAGGCGATGCAGCGCGCCCCGTGCCCGGCCCAGGAGGGGTATCCGGTCCAGCGGGGAGGGTGTGAGGAAGGGCGCTTCCGGACTGGGTAAGTAGTCACCCAACCCATCTTCCATCGGCGCAAGCGGGGGGCAGAGTTGGGCCAGACAGCGCATAGCCGAATTCAATTGTTGATTGGTCGCGCCGCGCGGCGACCACAAATCAACTGCCATGGGGATTGCCTCCAAATAAGCCCGGGCGATCTGTCCATAGGAATCACCGGCCAGTACAGTCGGACGGTAGGCCATCTCGGCGGACAAAAAATCGTCCAGAAAAGTCTGGATGGGCAGGTGCTTCAGAGAGAAGCGCAGCCGTCCCCGCAACCGCGCCCAGGCCGTGTAGATTGGGTCGGTGAAAGAGCCACTCTCAGCGTGAACCAGCACAGAATCGGGGGTATAGTGGATGCGGTAGCCTGCATCCCTGGCCCGCCAGCAGAAATCCACGTCTTCGTAATAGCCGGGCCAGAAGCCTTCATCCAAAGGACCGATCCGGTCCAACAGCTCACGGCGCATGGCCAACGATGCCCCGGTGACAAATCGCACATCCGCGCCAGATTGCCAGCGACTGTCGAGTGCTTCGCCGTAGCCCAAATGGCGGGCAATGCCCAACGGCCAATCCACCACACCGCCCGCATGCTGGATCGTCAGCCCGTCGGCCAGCAGCGCCAGGGAACCGGCCACACCCACGCCCGGCTCGTCCACCGCGGCCACCAGTCCAGCCAGCCAGCTCGGCTGGACCACTGTGTCCTGATTGAGCAATACCAATACATCGCCGCTGGCTTTGGCCAGCCCCACATTGCAGCCCCCGGCAAAGCCCAGATTCTGCCCGTTGCGGATCAGCCGGAGACTGGGAAAGTCCCGTTCCACAATAGCCGGCGAGCCATCAATCGACCCATTGTCCACCACAACTACTTCCAGAACAAATGGCGCGGCCTCACCCTGTCGGGTCAACGCGGCCAGACAGGGGCGAATCCACTTTGCGCCGTTCCATAGGGGAAGGATGACCGAGATAGTATCTATAGGGGAATCTCCCAGTCGTGCCATCTCCATCTTCACGATTCTACCGGCTAACAATGGCCAGCCACTCCACACGGAGATGGCCT
>CAMDQF010000048.1 GCA_945905745.1 Litorilinea aerophila | reverse complement strand
CACCTGAGCAATCGCCTCCCGCTCGGATTCCCAGCGGGTGCTCAATTCGGCGCTGTCCTCTTTGCGGTTGGCGATCTCCTGCTCCAAAATTTCTAGCCGTTTGCGGCTGGGGTCGTCGCTCTCCTTGCGCAGGGCCTCCCGCTCGATCTCCAGTTGCATCACCTGGCGGTCCAGCTCGTCCAGGGCTTTGGGTTTGGAATCGATCTGCATACGCAGACGGCTGGCGGCCTCGTCGATCAGATCGATGGCTTTGTCGGGCAACTGGCGGTCGCTGATATAGCGGTTGCTGAGGGTGGCCGCGGCGATGACCGCGCCGTCGGTGACGCGCACGCCGTGATGGACTTCGTAGCGCTCTTTCAGCCCGCGCAGGATGGAGATTGTATCTTCGACCGTCGGTTCGTCCACAAAGACGGGCTGGAAGCGCCGTTCCAACGCGGCGTCTTTTTCGATGTGCTTGCGGTATTCGTCCAGCGTCGTGGCCCCGATGGCGTGGAGCTCACCCCGGGCCAGCATCGGTTTCATAATGTTGCTGGCATCCATGGCCCCTTCCGCCGCGCCCGCGCCGACGAGGGTGTGCATTTCGTCAATAAAGAGCAGAATCTTCCCCTCTGCGCCCTTGACTTCGTTGAGCACAGCCTTCAGCCGCTCCTCAAATTCGCCCCGGTATTTGGCCCCGGCCACCAGACTGCCCAAATCCAGCGAGACCAGCCGCTTGTCGCGCAGGGTAGTGGGTACGTCCCCGGCCACAATGCGCCGGGCCAGCCCTTCGGCGATGGCGGTCTTGCCCACCCCCGGCTCGCCGATCAGCACCGGGTTGTTCTTTGTGCGGCGACTGAGAATCTGAATGACCCGGCGAATCTCCTGGTCCCGGCCAATCACCGGGTCCAGTTTGCCCTTCTCGGCTTCGGTGGTCAGGTCGCGGCCATACTTTTCCAGCGCCTCGTACTGGCCTTCCGGGTTCTGGCTGGTGACGCGCTGGCTGCCCCGCACGGTTGTCAGCGCCTGCAAAATAGCGTCGTTGGTGATACCAAAACGGGAGAGCAGCGTGCGAATGCGGGCGGCTTTGTTGCCGGTCATGGCCAGCAGCAGATGCTCGGTGGAGGTGTATTCATCTTTCATCCCGCCCGCGATGGACCGGGCTTCGTCCAACAGGGCCGTAGCCTCGCGAGATGTGTTGATTTGGATGGCGCTGCCCGTGGCGCGTGGGCGGGCGGCCAATGCCTGCTCAACGGATGTGTTCAGGCTACCCGCGGGCGCGCCGATACGCGCCACCACTGCGGGGACGACGCCCCCGTCCTGGCGCAGCAGCGCGGCCAGCAGATGCTCCGGCTCAATGGCCGGGTGGTTGTATTCTTCGGCGATTGTGCGGGCGTCCAGGACAGCTTCCTGGGCCTTTTCGGTAAATCGGTCAAAACGCATAAGCGCTCCTCCTGAAGAATAGAACGCAGATTTGGCTGATTGGGCGGATCAAAGCGGATAAAAATTCTCGTTCCCATCGCTCCGCGTGGGAACGCTCTGCGGACGCTCCGCGTCCTGTCTGCGCGGCAATCTGCCTTCATTTGTACCCAGAATAACCGACGGAGATTAGCAGAACGTCTCCAAAGCGTTTGCGTCAGATTAGAAATATCGTAGGTTGGGTGAATTCCGTCCACGCGCCGCCCAATGCCCTGCCAACAGCCCAGCCATTCACCCAACATTGGCGCGTTCGTGTTGGGTTCTCGCCGCAGACGAAGTTGGGCATTCGGTCATTCCCTGGCGGCGAGAACCCAACCTACGGCCTCGTGAGTACTCCCCCGTCCACGTGCAGCAACTGGGCCTGGGCGCGGAAGGCGGGAGAAAAGTCTTCCCAGTCGGTGGTGGTGACGACGGCCTGGGAGACCCCTGCCAGCGCGGCCAGGAGGGTCGCTCGGCGCTGGGCGTCCAGTTCGCTCATTACGTCGTCCAGCAGGAGAATCGGTGTTTCGCCGGTTTCCGCGGTCATGGCCTGGACTTCGGCCAGTTTCAAGGCCAGCGCGCCTGTGCGCTGCTGCCCCCGGCTGCCGTAGGTGCGCAAATCCCGCTCGTTGACCAGAAAGGCCATATCGTCCCGGTGGGGTCCGTAAAGAGTCGCGCCGGCGGCCATCTCCCGGCTGCGGCGGCTGTCGAGCTTTTTTAGAAAAGTCTCTTGCAGGCTAGCGAGGGTGAGGGGGGATTCGGGCAGGCGACCGGTGTGGGGGGTCACATCGCCGTTGGCGAGTCGCCGGTAGTCCGGCTCGCCCAGAAAGCCGGGGTCGAAGCTGGGCTGGTAGACCAGTTGCAACGTCTCCAACCCGGCAGAGAGTTCGCTGTGCAGGGTGCGCGCCGCCGGGTCCAGCCGGGCCAGGAAGCTGTAGCGTCGGGCCAGGACAAAGGCCCCATGCTCCACCAGTTGCTCGTCCCAGAAGCGTAGCTGAGCGACGACGCCAGGGTCCCGGTAGTTGGCATTCTCTTCGCGTAGCTGACGCAGGAGACTGTTGCGCTGGGTAGTCACCTTCTGGTAGCGGGAGAGGTGCTGGGTGTAGCTGCGGTCGATCTGGCAGAGGGCAATGTCCAGATAGCGGCGGCGTTCGCTGGGGCCGCCCGCCACCAGCACCATATCTTCGGGCAGGAAGAGGACGGCGCGCAGATTGCCGATCAGATCGATGCCACGCCGGTTCACGCCGTTGACCCGCACCTGTTTGGCAAAGGCTTCGTCGCTTCCGCTTCGGGACGAGAAGAGAATCTCCAACTCCACTTCGCCTCCGCTCTGCTGCACAACCCCCCGGATGCGGCTGTAGGGAATCGGCTCCGTCGCCGCGCTCCAGCCCACCACCTCCTTTTCCGTGCCGGCGTGGCTGGATTTGCTCGTCGCCAGATAGTGGATGGCTTCGAGCAGGCTGGTCTTGCCCTGAGCGTTGCGCCCTTGGATCAGCGTAAAGGGCGCGGTGAAGTCGTGGGAGAGGCTGCGGTAGTTGCGGAAGTGGTCGAGACTGAGGTGGGTGAGGAACATTGCGTATTGCGTATTCCGTATTGCGTATTCCGTATTGCGTAAGTAGTGATAATTGTGCCGTCGAGTGATGCGATTGGGGTAGAGATGTGCTCCTCTGTCGAGAACAATGAACGAAGCACTCAACGCCGTTAACCTACGCAATACGGAATACGCAATACGTTCAGACCGTCTCCGGCAGATACCACCCCACCGTCTGCCGCTTGCGGGAGAACCACGCCTGGGCCACCCGCTGCACATCCGCGGCGGTGACGGCGGTGAGACTTTCCAGCCAGTTGGCGAACCAATCGGTGTCGGCGATCATATCGCTGAAGCCGAGCCAGTAGGCCTGATTGGTCACGCTTTCGCTGCTGTAGGCAAACTGGGCTTTGGTCTGTTTGATGGCCTTTTCCAGTTCAGCCGCGGTCACGCCGTCAGTCTGCACTTTCTCAATCTCTGCCCAAATTGCATCTTCCACCTGCTGATGGGTTACATCCCGCGCAAGGGTAGCGTGGAAAGAGAAAAGGTAAGGGTCAATCGTCGGCATGAAGCCACAGCCTGTGCCCACGGCCAATTCTTTGTCCACCAGCGCCCGGTAGAGTCGGTTGCTGCGGTTGCTGGAACTGCCGCCGAAGAGACCCATCCCTTTTGCGCCGCCCAGAATTGCGTCTAGCACAGTCAGGGGGAAGAAGTCCGGGTGGCGGGCGTTGGGGCCAGGGAAGGCCATTTGCAGATGGCTGGTGTGGTCTGCTCCACGCAGAAGGATGCGCCGCTCGGCCAGCTGGGCCGGTTCGCGCACGCGCAGGGGTTTTAGTTCCGGGCCACGAGTCAGTCCGCCGAAATAGTGTTCGATCTTCGCCAGCATTTCGGCAGTGTCGAAGTCGCCCACGGCCACTGCGGTGGCGTTGTTGGGTGTGTAAAAAGTGCGGTAATGGCTGTAGAGATCGTCCCGGTTCATCGTCAGCAGGTCTTCGCGCCAGCCGATGATCGGGTGCTGGTAGCTGTGGGCCTGGAAAGCCGCAGCCTGTACTTCCGTATCCAGCAGCCAGCGGTAGCTGTTCTCGCTGCCCTCCCGCTCGCTGATGATGACCGTGCGTTCGGGATCGATCTCTTCCGGGTCAAAGACCGCCTTCGCCATGCGGTCACTCTCTACGTCCAGGGCCAGTTCGATCCGGTCCGACGGGAATGTCTCAAAATAGGTGGTCCAGTCTTGCCAGGTCATCCCGTTGAATTGGCCGCCGGCCCGGGCCACTACTTTGTCGAACTCGCCCTGGGGGTAGCGCTCGCTGCCTTTGAAGAGCATATGCTCCACCCAATGGCTGATGCCGGTCAGGCCGGATGTCTCGTTGCGGCTGCCCACCCGATAGAAGACCCAAAAACTGGCGACCGGGGCCTGGTGGGTCTCCTGCAAGATCACCCGCAGCCCATTCTCCAGGGTGGTAATCGTCAAACCATTCTCATTCGTTGTTGCCATTTCTCCCATTTCCCCGGCCTACGGCCCGATAATTGAACCCCAATGCGGCCATCTGCTCAGGATCGTAGATATTGCGCCCATCCACCAGAATTGGTTGGGTCATCCCCTCTTTGATCCGCCGCATATCCAGATGTTTGAATTCATCCCACTCGGTGACCACCAGTAGTGCATCTACACCGTTCGCCAGTTCGTAGGGGTCCTCAGCCAGGTGCAGTCGGGGATTCATTTTCCCCGCATGGACCATCGCCACCGGGTCATAACCGCTGACATACGCGCCCTCGTTTTGCAGCAGATGGGCGATCTCCATCGCCGGGGCATCGCGCAGGTCGTCGGTGTTGGGTTTGAAGGCCAGCCCCAGCAGACCGATGCGTTTGTCTTCCAGTTTACCACCCAGCAAATTGCGCAGGGTAATCACCGCCCAGCGCCGGGCGTCCCGGTTGATCTCCATCACCGCCCGCAGGAGTGACGGGTGGCTGCCCTGAACCAGCGCCATATGCTCCAATGCTTTCACATCTTTAGGGAAACAGCTTCCGCCGTAGCCCAGGCCCGCGTTGAGAAAGTGGGGCCCGATGCGTTTGTCATAGCCCATCCCCGCGGCCACCTCGCGCACATCCGCGCCCAGCTTCTCGCAGATGGTGGCGATTTCGTTGATGAAGCTGATGCGGGTGGCCAGAAAGGCGTTACTGGCGTATTTGATCATCTCTGCCGTGCGCAGATCAGTGACGAGGATGGGTGCGCGCAAGGGCAGATGAAGCTGGGCCACTTTCTCGGCGGCTTCCGGGTTCAGGCTGCCCAGGACCACCCGGTCGGCGGCCATAAAGTCGGCGATGGCTGAGCCTTCTTTCAGAAATTCCGGGCAACTGACGACGGAGAAGTCGATGGGTGTGGGCTGTTTGCGGTGGATGATGTCAGCCACCCAATCACCCGTACCCACAGGGACAGTACTTTTGTTGACGACGATCAACGGGTGGTCCATTGCGTCGGCTATCATCTCGGCGGCCATCCGCACGTAGCGCAGATCGGCCTCGCCGTCCACACCGCTGGGCGTGCCCACGCAGATAAAGACGAAATCGGCGTCGGCAAGCGCTTCGTTGTAGCTGGTGGTAAAGTGCAGCCGTCCGGCCTTCACATTGCGCTGGATCAGCTCGCTCAGCCCCGGCTCATAGATGGGGGTCTCGCCCCGCTTGAGCATTGCGATCTTCTCTTCGCTGATGTCGATGCAGGTGATTTTATTGCCCAAATTGGCAAAACAGGTCCCGGTCACAAGACCGACGTAGCCCGTGCCGGCTACCGCGATGTTTTTCATAGAATTGTTCTCCGATAAAAATGTAAGGTTATCGTGGACGAACGACGATGGACGATGGACGATGGACGAACGAATCGCGTCAACGTTCGTCTGCCGTCTGTCGTCTGCCGTCGACAGTCCCCGCCTCTTTCTTCGCCGCGCCAAAATCTCCCCACGTCAACTGCTCCCGCCAGAAGAACCACGCACCCACAGCAGTTACGGGAACCCAGAGGGCTACGTGGAGGACAGCGGTGTAGGCTGCGGCCAGATCCCTTCCCACGCCGTAGGCCACAAGCGTTTCGATACCCGGTGTGTCAAATGTGCCCACATAGCCGGGCGCAGAAGGGAGCGTCGTCGCCAGATTGACAATACCGTTCATCAGCATCAGGGCCAGAAAGCTGACTTCAAACGGGAATGCGTGCATGACAAACCAGTACTTCACTGTCTCCATCAACCAGACAAAGATGCTTGTCAGAAAGATCATCCCGATGTCCCGGGGGCTGCTCAGACTGCGGATACCCTCCAAAAAACGCTGGAAGATGTCATCTGTGCGCGTGCGGATGGTGCTGGGCAACAGCCGGGCAGCAAACCAGCCATAGAACCGGGTCATTAGGGCGGGCTGGCTGGCCATCCAGACAAAAATTGCGGTTGCCAACACGAGCAGCACAGTCAACACCACCACAAACTGCCGGTAGGCGGCGGGAATGGGCGCAAAGGGCAGGGCCAGAAAGACAAAGAGCAGCATCACCAGTCCGTCGAAGATGCGCTCGATGATGACCGTCGTCAGGCTGGCCGCCATGGGAATCTCCTCTTTGCGCTTCAGCACATAGGAGCGGATGACCTCGCCAGCCCGGAAAGGATAGACATTATTGCCAAAGTAGCCAATGCAGACCACCGGAAAGAGACGGCTCAGGGGAATGGGTTTCAGATGGCGGAGCATATAGTGCCAGCGCCAGGTGCGTGCACCCAGCCCGACAAAATAGACCGCCACGCCAGGCACAATCCACCAATAGTTGGCGGTAGCCAGCGCATCTCCCACTTCGTCCAGTTTCAGGCCGGGCAGCAGGTAGTAGATGAATACGGCGCTGATGCCAAAGCCGATCAGAAGTTGGAGATGTTGTCGCTTCATACCCGGTCCACAGAATGAATAGCCACCGCCGCCTATTATCGCACAGGCCCGGATAGGCTCGAAATTGTGGTGAGGTGAATGGGTGGGCGGTTTGCGGTCGATGGGTGCTGTCCATGCAATAAAAGAGCGCCGGGACTACTCCCGGCGCTCTCGCGAATCCCTATTCAGTTTTGTCCTGCTATCATGCAGCCACCATCGCCGGCTGAACCGAGTCCCCCATAATTTCTTCCATCGCCATAATGTGGGCGCAGATGCCCCGGCGGATGGATTCCTCGCAGTCGCAGCCCCACTCCCCCCGATTATAGCGGACCTGATGGTTGGAGTTTTCGCCGTCAATCTGTACTTCAAAACTGACGACGTGAATGCGCTGATCCCGTTCTGCAGCATACTGGCGGGCTTTAATGATGCGGCTGGCAATTGCGTCCATTCTCTGATCCTTTCGTGGATGTGTCACCACTGATTGATTCTATGGCAACGCTTCGAAGATTGATGGTAAAATGGCCTACAGAAGTGCTATGAAGAAATAAAAACACCCAAGCAGCATGACGCGCTTGGGTGTTATCTCCCGAAATATAGAACTTTGCACCAATTGGGTGCTTTGTGTAGAATCGTCCGATCCGCCAAGATTCATCCCCTTTCACCTGATTGAATCATCGATGTGGAATCGTCAACACCGACTGAGTGGGGCCAAATCGGTGTAGGAATAGTATAAAACGGTTGGGCCAATGTGTCAACTGCCGTTTTGGCCCACATTCTACAGTGCGTGGCTACAACTAGATACCCATGCCCGAAGGCAGTTGGTGCTGGGTCTGGACAGAACAAAGTCATGGATGAACGAGGATACAAACAGAAATCTGCGGCAATCTGTGTCGTTGCTCAATCTGTGCCCGCCATCCCCTATCCGCTACTGATAGCGTCGGGCAATGCGAAAGCCCGGCGTTTGCCCTCCGATTTCATAGAAGAGGGGCAGATCTGGCGGGACGCCTAAAGTCTCCAACTCGGCCTGGGTCGCCTCCATCTGGCTGCTCAGATCGTCCAGAGGGGCGTTGGGATAAAAACCCAACTCGGTCTGTAGGGCCAACCACTGCAAGGTCTCCAGGCGCAGGATAGGCCGGGCTAATGGGTCGGTCTCTTCTTTGACCTGGGCTGCCATCAGCGCGCTCATTTCGCCCATCACCTGGCCCAATTGGATGCGGATCTTCTCCCGTTCCCCTTCCCAACTTTCCACCAACCGCAGACCAAACCCCCCATCTGCGGCTTGCCGCTTCACCAGCAACCAATCCCGATAGTCGAGGAGTATGCCGTGACGCTGAGACAGTTGCAGGGCTGAATTGTTCCAGCCTGCGTAGATTTCAGTCCGCAGACTGTCTTCGGTTTGTAAGGCATTGACCAGAACGGTCCGCTCCAGGTCGATGTCTTGCCCGCCCGTCAGGAGAATGCGGTCAATCAGCAACTTAGCAGCTATCGCGCGTTGGCTGCGTGCCTCGTCCAGTGTAACTGGTTGGCGATAGTCGGCCCGCAGCTCAGACAAGCGGCTGATCATCGCTACTCGTGGTGGTGTCTGACCTGGTGAGCGCAGAAGTTCGTTCAAGCGCTGGCTCTCTTCGCTGCTGCCGTGGGCACGGATGATCGGCTCCAACGATTGAAGTATCTGGGCGCGCTGGGCCGGGAGCAGACCGGCGGCCTGAGCCGCCACGTGTTGAGCCTGTAATGCACACTGCAAGCTGCCCGCCACATCACCGGCTTGTAACAACCCCTCTGCGCTGCGCACCAGAAGCTGCCCTCGCTCCAGGGGGGCCATGGGCAGGGCAAAGAGCGTAGCTGTACGTGCCCGGTTAAATGCGGCAACCGCGCGCACATTGTCACCGTCGGCCAGAAAGAGGCGACCCACCCGTAAAGACTCGTTGGCCTGACGGGTTGATGTCAATGTGCCATCGTAGATTAGAATCGAGTATGCCAGTGTTCGTTCGCCCGCGTTGGCGGCCTGACGCACAAGGCTATCCCCTTCGGCTCCTGCCAGTCGCAACAGGGCCAAATGGGGTGGGATCCGTGCCGGTTCGACCAGAAGAACTGGATCCGAGGTAATTTGGGCCGCCTCTTGCTTCACCTCGGGCAGCAGATAAATGCCCAGCAGCGCACCCAAGCCGATGAGCAGACTGAGCACAAATCCGGCAAAGAGGAGCAGTTGTAGCCAGCGACGGCCAGGTCGCGGGGTCGATTGTGGGTTGGAAAGTCGAAATGTCATTCGGTGAAATCGCTACGTAGGAGAAGCGTGGCAGAAACGTTGTCAAATGGACCGGGAAGCAACGAACCAGCACACACAATACAGTAATGGATAGTGGGCAGTATAGCACGCAGCACCTGTACAACGAGAACCGGCAGCCCCCATATCTGACTTTTTGCAGCGAACGACCCACTTGTCTCGCCATCACTAACCTGAAAATAGGACGCTGATGGCGCTGAAAAAGATGATTGACGCTGATAAAATCTGCGCAGATCAGTTGTTTCTGCGTGAATCTGCGTCCCTATTTTCATTGCTGCTTGTGCCCGATTGGGCATGAACACTGACTTGACAATAGTACAGCTCAACGCAGACAACCCAAGAGATGCTTGCGTAGTGGGTAGTTCGTCTACCAGTTCACGCACCACGCACCAAAACAACCATTGGCCGATTTACGCCTTAGTGTAATAGTCTTTGTTGGATTGTGTAAAGGTTGGCGAAAGTGGATGGTTTTTGTCACATCCTGTGCCTATGCTATTATATGGAACGCGTATCTTACCTGTCAGCAGCCTCGGAATTCGGGGTTGGAGTGGCCGGAACGTGAAGGAAACCAATAAACTATGCAACGAATGAACTACAACGAGCGTCGCGGCTTTGGGCGCAATCTGGCTTCTCTGCTGGAAGGCTCGGCGGCGACAGTAGCCAGCCTCATCCTGATTCCGGCACTGTTGGCAGTCGCCCTGCTGCTGCCCCCAGTCAGCCTTCTCGAACGCATCCAGGGGCTAACCCTGACCAGCGTCGGTGATGGTGGCGCCACACTGATGGACCCGGACGGGACCGCACTTATCTTTCCTGCCGAGGCTGTGAATGAATCCTTCCGGGCCGCTTTCCAAAGCATCCCCAGGGCTGACTTTGTGGGCGGTACGGCTGGGGAAGAGTGGCGGACTGCGCTTGCCGCTATGCCTGACCTTCTGCACCCCAAAAGCCCAATCTATACCCTGGAGATTCGCGGCGACGAACCCCAGAAGGCTGAACTGCGCATTCCGATCCCCAACGATAGCGAACCCTACGAAACCCTCGATCTCTACACTTGGAGCGATGGCGCCTGGACCTATCTGGCAAGCAGCGTGCTGCGGGCCGACGACCGGGTGGTGGCAGAAATGGCGACGCCTCTGCCTGGTAACTTTGTGCTGGTGCAGAGTGCTGCCCCTCTGCCCGAAGTGGGGGTCAATGTGGGTCTCTCTGGTCAGCTTCCCGCCTTTGCCGATACTGCGGTGACTTCAGTCGCTGTGGCTGGCCTTTATCTGCGCGGTGATGGCGCGCTGGACGGCGAGAGCCGGGGCGTGCCTCCGGGCAATTATGAGATTCTGCCCGTGCTGCGCAATTGGGTAGCTGGGGAGATGCCCCGTATCGATCTGCTCAACAATATGCTGGTGGATGCGGGTCTGCAGGAGAATCAGCTCAACGCCATCACCGACCGGCTGCTTGCCAACAATTACCCTGGCGTCATCATTGACTACCGGGGCGTAGACGCGGAGGCTGGGGCCAAAGCCGACTTTGTGGCTTTCATCACCCGCCTGGCCGAACGGCTGCATGCCCCGGAAATCAGCAAAACCCTGGCTGTGCGGGTGGAAGTCCCCCGACAAATCTCCGCGGAAGATTGGGATACCTTTGGCTATGACTGGGCCGGGTTGGCCGCGGTAGCCGATAGCCTGATTGTTCCCGCCCCGGTGGACCCACGGGCCTTCCAGACCGGCGGCGAGATGGATGCCCTGCTGGCCTGGGCTACGGATCAGGTCGATCGCAATAAATTGCAGATTGAATTGCCCAGCCAGTCGGTGGAGCGCAGCGGCAACTACCTGCTGCTGAAGGGCTATGAAGCTGCATTGCAACCCCTGATCAGCCAGATGCAGAGCAGCACAGACAACGCAGCCCCCGGTGAAGTCATCAATATCAGCCTGGACAATCCCCGCCTGCTCAGCCGGTTGACCTATGACGAAGCCATGGGGACTTACTGGTATAGCTATGTGGACGACCAGGGCTACGAGCGCACGGTCTATCTGGAACACGCGGGCAGTATGGCCCACAAATTGAACCTGATCGAGCGCTACCATGTGAAGCGTGCGATTCTGCGCGATGCGGAGTCCAACGATGTGGACCCCAACCTGTGGGATATGGTGCGCCAGTTCCAGCTTGGCTCCATCAGTGGCAGTGGCGCGACCCTGGCTGTGGCCTACACCGTCGTCAATCCTGACGGATCGGTTCTCGTCCAGGAAGCGCGTCCGCTGGACAACCCCGCCTTTGCCTTTGCTGCGCCGCAAGGACAGGGTAGCCTGCGGGTGGATGCGCAGATTGTCGAAAACAACCGTCCGGTCAGCGCCACCACCAGCCGTTCTATCAACCTCGGCCCTGTGGCTGCCGGGGGCGGTGCCGCCGAGCCTGTAGCCGAGGCTGCGCCAGAGACAACCAGCCGGGCCGCCGAGCCAGAGTTTGCCAGCCTCTCCAGCAATCAGGTAGCCAATGTACGCCAGGGGCCGAATACCGACTATCCAGTGGTCGGGGCTGTTCAGCCGGGTGTGGCCTACCGGGTGTTGGGCAAAAATGCAGCCCAGGACTGGTGGCAGATCGACCTGGCTGACGGTGTTACCGGCTGGGTAATCGGCCTTCTGGTGAATGCCAACAGCCTGGCGAATGGCGTGGCCGTCATCACTGATATTCCCCCTGCGTCGGCGGCTGTAGCCGCGGCTGTCCCAGCGGCCCCAGCCGCAACCGCACCAGCTTCGGCCCCGGTAGTCAGCGCGCCGGTTCCCACCGGGGGCGGCAGCTTTGGCTACGGTGTCCAGGCCCATATGGTCCACAACGACCAGGCCGGTCAGGTGATGAATGTGACCAAAGGCATGGGTTTTGGCTGGGTCAAACAGCAGGTGGAATGGAAAGTTTTCGAGCCGAATCCGGGGGATTTCCAGTGGGGCGCGCTGGATGGCATCGTCAACGCGGCCAACAATGCGGGTGTCAACCTACTCTTCAGCACAGTCAATTCCCCGCCTTGGGCACGGGAACAGGGCTTTGACGGCAGCGTAGGTGGCCCGCCCCAGGACCCCCAGACTTTTGCCAACTTCAATGGAGCGCTGGCGGGCAAGTATTGTGGCTCCGCGTTGAAGGCCATCGAAGTCTGGAACGAGCAGAATCTGCACTACGAATGGGGTAACAAACCCCTTAATCCGGGTGAGTATGTGGCCCTGCTGGCCCGCTCTTACGCCAGCATCAAAGCGGCCTGCCCGTCGATGCTGGTGATCAGCGGCGCGCTGACCCCCGCAGGCAACAACGGCAACCTGGCTATGGACGACTTCGCCTATATGGACGGGATGTTCGCTGCCGGATTGAACAACTATGCGGACGGCTTTGGCGCCCACCCCAGTGGCTACAATGTGCCCCCTTCCCACACCGGGGAAACAGCCTGCGCAGCTATTCAGGTCTCCGGCAACAGCTTCAACGGTGCCTGCGACAGCCCCCACCATTCGTGGAGCTTCCGCAGCACAATGGAGGGCTATCGCCAGCGGGCTGTCAACGCGGGCGGCGGTAACAAACGCATCTGGCCGACGGAGTTTGGCTGGGCCGCTGGCGGCGCATTCCATCCGGCCTATGCCTATGCCAACGACAACAGCTACGAAGAGCAGGCAGCCTGGACAGTGGAAGCCTATCAGATGATGAGGAACTGGGGGTGGGCTGGTCCGGCTTTCCTCTGGAACCTTAACTTCCGGGTGGTGGCTGACGGCACAGAGAAGGCCCAGTGGGGCATTGTCTCTAACAACTGGTCGCCTTTGCCCGCCTACAATGCGCTGCGGGATATGCCGAAGTAGGGGGCAGGGAGTTGCAGGGGGCAGGTGGAAAGTTGCAAGTAGAAAGTGAAAGGCCGGGCGATTATCGCCCGGCCTTTTTGTTTGTATGTCGGACTGTCAGTCCGACATATTCAATCAGTGCCGACCAGGCCGGAGGGCTGTGTCTGGGCCGGCGCGCCCGCCACCCGTCCGTCTGCGGCCAGCACCGGACCGAGGGCGGCGATGGCGCATTCCACCATCGCGTCGTCGGGTTCTCGGGTGGTCAGCTTCTGCAGGAGCAGACCCGGCGTAATTAGCGCCCGCATGACCGGATTTTTGTCGTGGCCGGCGCTGAAGCGGATGATCTCGTAGGCAATGCCCGCCACAATCGGGATCAGCAGCAGCCGGGTGATGAAGCGCAGAAGCAGGGCCAGCCAACCCGGCTCCACCCCGGCAAAGGTGAGGGGCGCAAAGAGGAAAATGCTGATCGCCAGTACGTAGAGCAGAAAGCTGGTGCCGCAGCGGGTGTGCTGCACGCTGTAGCGCTGGACGGTGGCGACAGTCAATGCTTCGCCCGCTTCATAGGCGTTGATCGTCTTGTGCTCCGCGCCGTGATAGCCAAAGACCCGGCGGATGTCGGGCATCAGCCCAATCGCCCACAGGTAAAGCACGAAAAGGATCAGCCGGATCGCCCCCTCAAAGATGGCATCCACCGCGGCGTGATCGTCGAAGTAGCCTGCCAGCCATTGGCTGGCAAAGGTGGGCAGCAGAAAGAAGAGGCCGATGGCAAAAGAAAGACTGATCGCAATCGTCGTCCAGGCCACGGGGCCGGAGAACTCCACCGGCTCGGCCTGCCCCTCTTCCTGAATCGCCACATCGGCGCTCCACATCAGCGCCCGCATCCCCAACCCCAGCGCATCCCAGAGCATAGCCAGCCCGCGCACAAAAGGCCATTGCCCCCACTTGCTGGTGTAAATTTTAGCCGTCAGGGGTTCTTCGTGGAGGACGATTTCGTTCTGGGGGTTGCGCACGGCCACGGCCATGGACTTGCGCCCCCGCATCATCACCCCTTCAATGACTGCCTGTCCACCATAATATTGTGTACTCACGCTTCTTTGTCTCCAGATTCTTGGCTGTTCAATGCGTATATGTGATTTCTAGGCGCACACTGCGGGAATTCCGTCGGACGCGCGGGTACAAACCGTACCTACGAAAACGGAACAATGGACGCTGCTACCAGCAATCCGATCGCCAGCAATGCAAACGACCATCCTTCCAATTTCGCCACCCAATCCGGTGTACTGGGCGGCCCGGTCAGAGGAGCAAATTCATCCGGGGTCAGAGCAAAAGGCAGATATTCCCCTTCGGATCGTTCGGCGCCGGGCGCGGCGGTGGGCGTCAACAGCCAGGCCATCCCCAGGGGAAGGGCGGGCGCAGACAGGGCAGAATGGGGTGGTTCAGCCAATGTCAGCGACGCAGCAAACGTTGCGCTGTCGTTCCCGGCATAGAGAATACCCCCGCGTCTTGTGTGGGTCCCACGCCGGCCACTGGGCCATTGGCTCACCCCCAACAGCCAGAGATCGCCCTCTCCCCCAGCCACAACCCAAGGCTCCACCGCGCCGGGACGATGCCGGGCAAGTCCGCCCAGCGCAGCCAGCGGGAAGATGCTGTCCGGGTGCAAAGTATCCCAGCCCAGAGTCAACACCGGTGTCTCGCCTGCCTCCAGGGCCATCTCCAACTGTCTGCGCCAGAGATCAGAAAGGGAGATCGGACTCTCATACAGATTCATCAGGAGAGCCTCGCTGTTGAGTTGTTTGAGCGGCCAGAGTCTTGTCCAGCAGATTCTTCAGCCCACTGCTCCCCTGAGGGTGGCTCAGAAGTCTGGCCCAATCTCCCAAATGTGCTCCGGGAAGGAGCAGCTCGAAGGGACTGAGCAGCCAGAGCGCTTGTCCTGTGGCAAAAGCCAGGGGCGCATGGCTGGACAAAAGGAGCAGGGCTGGTATGAGCATCCGTCGCTGCGCCAAATATTCCAGGCCAGGGGCCAGCCGGGTTTTTATGGTTGCGATATCGTCAGACTGGGCGTTCATCATTTGAGGATTGTACCACAGAGGGACCAATTCAGTATTGCATCTATGCGGGCTGTGGTATACTTTCCCGTAATATGCAGCCCATCGGTTGGCAAGAAAATCAGACTGTTTTATTCAATCACCAGTGACCTCCCTATGATTGCTTCTTCTTATTCACTTTCTACCGTGCAGCTTTCTACCCGATCAACCGCCCGACCGTCCATTTTTGTCCTGCTGTTGCTTTTGACGAGTCTGTTGCTTCTGGCTGCCTGTGGCCCTGAAGCGCCCGCGGCCACGGCTACCCCGACAAAGACGCCTCTGCCCGCCGGTGAGCCGATCATCGCTACGCCGCTTCCTGCGGCTCCGGCAGCAACCGACACGCCTCTCCCGCCCACGGCCGAAACGCCGCCAACGGCCACACCTCTGCCCGCCAACATTGCACCCTACACCGGCAAAGAGGTGGCAGACCCGGCGCTCTTGCGCAAGCCCCCCATTTTTGTTTGTATCAACAATGACGCTATGGGTCGCTCCGCCCACTTTGGGTTGGACAAAGCTGATCTGGTCTATGAGTACATTGTGGACGGTTTTACGATGACCCGCATGACCGCGCTCTACCAGAGCCAGATCGCTGACCGGATTGGGCCTGTGCGCAGCGCGCGTATGCCCAATATTTGGATGACGCAGATGTATGACGGGGTGTTGGCCTGTTCTGGCGGCAGCGATGAGATTCGTTACCTGCTCAAAAACGAAGTCGGCTTTCCCTATTTGGATATGGACATTGACGATCCGAGCAATAGCGTCTACTTCTCCAGTGTGGGGACAGACTACCGGACACGTGTGCAGATCAGCACAGACGGGGTGAACCGCTGGCTGCAAGTCGTGGGCAAGGACAAAGATTGGAGCCGTCCCGGTTTCAGCTACAGCCAGGTGCCGGCCACTTTTGATGCTGGCCAGGCCAGCGCGATCCAGATACCCTATCCCGGCGGCAATCAGGTGGAATGGCGCTACGATGCCCAGCGTAATCAGTATGTGCGTTTTCAGGGCGGCCAGGTTCACATTGACAACGCAACTGGCGCTCAGATTGTCACCGACAATGTGATTGTACTCTTCGGTGAACACCAACTGACCGATATGGTGGAGGACAGTCTGGGCACAAAAGGGGTGAACGTAGACCTCTACGGCTTTGGCGATTTTCGCATCTTTCGGGATGGCCGGGTCTATGAAGGGACGTGGCGGGCCAACGACGAAAGCCCGCCCCGCTGGCTGGGGCCAGGTGAACAGATTGTCCCATTGAAACCGGGCCAAAGCTGGATTCAGGTGGTGCGTCCGACGGACACCATCACTTATCAGTAGCCGCACTGCCTATCGCGGCTGCCAATTGAATTAACTGCAACGGAAAGCAGGTGGGCTGCCCAAGTAGGGCACTGTCACCTGCTTTCTCTTTCAAAGATTAAAACAAATGTCTACCGAATATCACGACGCAGTGGCCCGCCAGCATTACTCGGTCAGTCTGCGCAAAGCACAATTGATCGACCTGATGGGTCTGATTACAGGCGCAGACACGGATCTGGTCAGTTTCGACGAAGTGGCGAGCCGGCTGAAAGCGCGCCAGGAGATCAGCCACCGTACAGAAGATGTACCCCTGGACAAAATTGTGGGCAGTGTGGGCCGTTACAAAGACTTCACTCGAGAATTTTTGCCCCGCTCCAATGTAAATATTTTCCGCTGGGCCAAGATAGACGCCGCTATCAACTCACTGGAAGGTGTGCCCCCGATTGAACTCTACAAACTGGGGGATGTCTATTTTGTGCGGGATGGCAATCACCGGGTCAGTGTCGCCAGGGCCAATGAGATCGATCATATCGAAGCCTTCGTCACTGAACTGAAGACGCCTATTCCTCTTACTCTCTCGGATTTCGAACGAGACCTCTGGATCATCAAGATCGAATATGTCGAGTTTATGGCCGAGACCCATTTGGACCTGCTGCGGCCTGGCGCGGATATCAGCATGACCGTTCCCGGCAGGTACGAGATTCTGCTCCATCAGATCGAAGTCCATCGCTATCTTCGCAACCTGGACCTGGAGCGGGAGGGGCGAGAGGAACGATTGGGCCAGACAGAGTCTGTGGTTAGCTGGTACGATACGGTCTATCTTCCCGTTGTGGAAGCCATGCGCCATCATCGCCTGCTCGAACACTTTCCAGGCCGCACAGAAGCCGATCTCTATCTCTGGATTATCAAACACCGGGAAGCACTTGCCTCCCGTTACGATTTGGCTCCGCTTGACCCGGACACCGCCGTGACCACCTTTGCGGAAACCCACAGCGACCGACCCCTGGAACGCACAATCCAGGGGCTGCGCCAGGGGCTGCACTGGACCCTGGGCGACGAACGGCCGCTGGGCATGAGCGAAGAGGTATTTGAAGACGCCCGTGCCCGTCACGATGCAGGTGAACGGACCCTGCGCGAAGCCGAGGAAGAGGCGGCCCAGGAACTGGCCGAGACCAAAGTGCCCGTAGAGCCAGATGTTTTGTACGACTTTCTTGATTGATGAAATCTCATTTCGCGTTCGAATCGTAAAATCGGGGGGATGTATGCTGCGTGTGAAAATTGTCTGTACCATCGGGCCTGCCTGCCACGACCCGGAGATTCTCGAACAGTTGATCGATTCGGGGATGAACGTGGCCCGACTCAATATGAGCCACGGCAGCCACGAATACCACGCGCAGAATATCCAGCGTATTCGCGACATATCTCAGCGGCGCAACAAACCCATCGCTATCCTGGGCGATCTGCAAGGGCCAAAGCTGCGGGTAGGCCGAATGCAAGCAGGTGGCGTCCCCCTGAAAGCGGGCGAGGAACTGGTGTTGGCTGCTATGGAAGGGCTGGGCGGGCCGGGTCGGGTTCCGCTGCAAAACCACGAATTACCGGCAATGGTGCGCCCCGGCGAGCGGATTTTGTTGGACGATGGCCTGCTGGAATTGGAAGTGACCCGGACCACCGATGACGAAATTTTTACTACCGTCATCGTCGGTGGTGTTCTGCACGACAACAAAGGCATGAATCTGCCCCACTCTAAGCTGGAAATCCCCTCCCTCACTGCCAAAGACATTGCCGATGTGGAATTTCTGCTCCAACAGCAGGTGGACTGGATCGCGCTCAGCTTTGTGCGCCAGGCCCAGGACGTGGAAGACCTGCGTAAAATGATCCGGGGCAAGGCTGGCTTTGGCCGCACAACCCCCATCATCTCCAAAATTGAGAAACCGGACGCGGTGAAGAACATCCGGGAGATCATCGACGCCTCGGACGGGATTATGGTGGCCCGGGGCGATCTGGGCATCGAGACCAGCCCGGAAGCTGTGCCGATGGTGCAGAAGATGATCATTACCTATTGCAACGAGACTGATGTGCCGGTGATCACCGCCACCCAGATGCTCGATTCGATGATCCGCAACCCCCGCCCCACCCGTGCCGAGGCCAGCGACGTGGCCAATGCGGTGTTGGATGGCAGCGACGCCATTATGCTCTCCGGCGAGACGGCCTCTGGGCTGTATCCTGTGCGTTCCGTGCAGACAATGGTCAAGATCGCCGAGGAGGCCGAGCGGGTGCGTTCGATGTCCGCGGCGGCCCACACCCGGCCCAGCACACCCACCACCCGGGCCGTTACTATCGCCGGTGCGGTCAGCCGGGCGACGGTGGCCACGGCCCTGGAAGTGAATGCGGCGGCTATCATCGCGCCCACGGTCAGCGGCTCCACAGCCAAAAAGCTGGCCCGCTATCGTCCCCATGTGCCTATCATCGCCGTCACCCCCAGCCCGGTCGTCCATCGCCAGTTAACCCTCTATTGGGGGGTCTATACGATTTTGGGACGGCGCATGAACACGACCGACGAGGTAGTGGAGGACGCGGTGCGGCTGGCCCATCGGGCCGGCTATGTGGATCAGGGGGATATTGTGTTGGTGACTGGCGGTGTGGTGGGGGGAATCCCCGGCGCTACCAATCTAATGACTGTGCGCAAAATTGCCCGGGTGCTGGTCACTGGCGATGGGGTCGGCAACCGGCGAACCAGCGGCCGGGTGATTCGTATGCATCCCGGACAGGCACTGGACTCAGTTTCTGTCAGCACCCAGGACATTCTAGTGGCTGAACGGATCGACCCAAGCTGGTCGGAGTTGGTCTATCAGGTCGGCGGGCTGATCACTGCCGAGCCGGGCCGGGAGAGCTACGCTGCCCTGGCTGCGGTGGAACTGGGCATCCCCGCGCTGGTGGGGGCCAGAGGCCACTGGGACGAACTGAAGGATCACCAGTTGATCGTGCTGGACGCTGTGACTGGCAGCGCCTATGACGGAACCTACTGACGAAGCCTATTGCGTATTGCGTATTTCGTAGCAGTTCGCATCCCGAGGTGCGTCACTGTCATCACTGCGCACAGACGAAGTGACATCAGCCAATTGCCACTGCCTACGAAATACGAAATACGCAATATCTTTTCTACTCCGCATTCCCCGCTTCAACTGCCGCCCGCCGGAAGTCCACAAAGGGCAGCATCACCAGACCCGCAATAAAGAAGATCACGACCGACAGAATGCCGATCCGATAGCTGCCGGTGGTCTGCAAGGCCAGCCCAAAGACCAGTGGCCCGATCCAACTGGTCCCCCGTTCGCTGATCTCGTAGAGGCTGAAGTATTCGGCCTCCTGGCCTTTGGGAATCATTGTGGAGAAGACAGAACGGCTCAGGGCCTGGCTGCCGCCCAACACAATCGCAATCACCGCGCCCATCACAAAAAATTGAGTTTCGGTCTGCAAAAAGGCATAGGCGTAGATGACCGTCAGACTCCAGATAACCAGACTGGCGAGAATCGCCTGCTTTGTGCCGATCTTCCCGGCCAGATAGCCAAAGAAGAGCGCGCCGCCGAAGGCCACGAATTGCACCATCAAAATCAGTGCAATCAGCGACGACGCACCGATGCCCAACTCCTCGCTGCCGAACTGGGACGAGAGAGCGATGACCGTCTGGATGCCGTCGTTGTAGAGCAGATAGGCGATGAGAAAGAGCAGCGTCTGGGGATATTTGGGCAGGTTGCGCAGGGTGTGGACAAGCTGGCGAAAGCCCACGGTGAGCAGCCGTTCGCCCGTTTGCAACCTCTTGAGAGGCTGGCGACCCTTCAGATTCAACAGCGGAATAATTGTGAAGATGGCCCACCAGAGACCCGCTGAGGCCATACTAATGCGCACCGCGTGGCCCTCCGAAACGCCAAAATTCTCGGCATTAAGAAAGAGTACCAGATTCACGGCTAATAGAATGCCCCCGCCTAGATATCCCGTCGCCCAGCCCTGGGACGAGACTGTATCCCGTTTTTCCAAGGAGGAGATTTCCGGCAGAAAGGCATTGTAGAAGACAATCGATGCCCCAAAACTCAGATTCGCCAGCAGGAAAAGTCCACCGCCCAGCAGATAGTTGTCCCCCTGTAAAAAGTAGAGACACACAGTGGCCGCCGCGCCCAGATAGGCGAAGAAGCCCAGCATCTGCTTTTTGCGATGGGAATAGTCGGCGATGGCCCCCAAAATGGGCAGGAAGAAGACCTGTAGCAGCACCGACAGCGAAACCATATATGGGAAAAATGAGTCAGCAAAGACACTGATGCCCAGTGGATACACAAGCCCTTCGGCATCCGCCGCCGCTTTGGCAACGCTTGTCAGATAAGGGCCGAGAAAGACGGTGACGACAGTTGTGGAGAAGGCGGAGTTAGCCCAGTCGTAGAAATACCAACTGAGCAGCTCTTTGCGGTCGTCAACAGGGGGTGGGTTGGAAACCCTGGCCGAGCCAGAATGTGCGGACATTACCGACCTCACTTTGAAATTTGGGTTTTGGGTGAACGACGGGCGGGGGACGGACGGAAAGAACCAGAACGAATCAACCAATCAACCAGTGAACCAATCAAGCGGTTGTTGAACGGTTCACTGGTTGATTGAGAAAATCTTTGTTTACGCCGGCACAGGGAATGCCTGCACCATCTCCAACACTTCGGCCCGCACTCTGTCTTGCAGGGCAGTGTTGCCCGGTTCCCGAGCCACCGACGCAATCCAGCGGCCAATCTGCTGGAACTCAGCCACACCCATACCGCGAGTGGTGGCTGCCGGGCTGCCCAGCCGGATGCCGCTGGTCACCAGCGCCGGTTTGGGGTCAAAGGGAATCATATTTTTGTTGCAGTGGATGGCCGCGTGGTCCAGGGCCTTCTCCGCGGCTTTGCCCGTCACATTGTCGTCGCCAATGCTGCCCAAGTCCACCAGCATCAGGTGGTTGTCCGTGCCGCCGCTGACAATGCGGATGTCCTCGGCCTGCAACGCATTGGCAAGCGCCGCCGCGTTGGTCAACACCTGCTGCTGATAGGCTTTGAAGGAAGGTTCCATCGCCAGCTTGAAGCCGACTGCTTTGGCCGCAATGATGTGCATCAGTGGCCCGCCCTGCATACCAGGGAAGACGGCCCGGTTGATATCCTTGGCGAACTTTTCCCGGCTGAGAATCAGCCCACCCCGGGTGCCGCGCAGGGTCTTGTGGGTGGTGGTCGTCACCACATCGCAGTAGGGGACCGGGTCTGGATGCAGCCCTGTCGCCACCAGCCCGGCCACGTGGGCCATATCCATCATCAGCAGACAGCCCACTTCGTCGGCGATCTGGCGCAGCCGGGGATAGTCAAAGTGGCGGGGATAGGCGCTGGCTCCCACCAGCAGTAGCTTCGGCTGGTGTTGCTTGGCCAGACGCTCCACTTCGTCGTAGTCGATCTGCTCGGTGTCCGGGTTCAGCCCGTAGTGGACAAAGCGATAGTAATGGCCGGAGCTGTTCAGATGAAAGCCGTGGCTCAGATGGCCACCGTGGTCCAACTTCATGGCCAGCACCGTGTCGCCGGGCTGGAGCAGGGCCATATAGACGGCTGCGTTGGCCTGGGCACCGGAATGAGGCTGGACATTGGCGAACTCTGCGCCAAAGAGGGCCTTGGCCCGGTCAATGGCGATCTGTTCGGCGATATCCACAAACTCACAGCCGCCGTAATAGCGCCGCCCCGGATACCCCTCGGCGTATTTGTTGGTCAGCACACTGCCCGCCGCAGCCAGGATCGCGGGAAAGACATAATTTTCGCTGGCGATCAGCTCGATACCGTCGGTCTGGCGTTTGCGCTCCAGCTCAATGGCGTTGTAGATGTCCGGGTCCACCTCCTGCAAAATTTTGCGGGGGTCGGGCTGGTCGATCCAGGCCGCGAGGGGGTGTTCCTGGATCGGGGAAAGGGTCTGCATAGGCTGGTTGCTCCTGGATGAATCAATAAAATGCCGACGCCTGCCGCACCGGTCTCTGTTTTCGTCGTTCTATCGGTCATGCAAACGGGTTGGATAACACCATCCGCCAACGTCTTTGTCTTGTAGGCAACGATGCCAAACAACCGGGTCACATTATCACGACTGCCCGCTTTCGTCAATTGTTTGGGCTATCTTTCGCCTGCAACGACTGGAAGATTCCCACTGGCTCTGGTATACTCCCTTACATGGCGGCAGACAGCAGACAACAGACCGCCGTCCGCTCTCCACCGTCTACCTAATATCCAATACCCAATACCTAACCCAATGTTCGCCCAGCGCTCGCCGTGGATCAACCGCATCGCACTCCTGATTGTAGCGCTGGTCGCGGGGCTGCTCTTTGTGGATCGTTTCAGCGTTCTCCCCACCCGGCCCATCGCCCTTCTGCTCTACACCTGGGCGCTGCTCCTCTCGGCCTTCACTCTTCTTCTCGGCGTTTTCCATCTCCTCTGGACCCATTTGGAGCGCATTCAACAGGGCAGCCAGGAATGGCCCCTGAGCCTGTTGCTGCTCGTAGCCTTTGTCCTCGTTCTGGTGGCTGGCCTGGCCACGCCCGGCGGTGTGACCAATCCTCTGCTGGAATGGACATTTGACGCGCTAATCGCACCGGGACAGGCTACCCTTTTTGCTCTCACCGGTTTCTTCGTGGTGGCTGCCGCCTACCGCTATCTGCGCCTGGGCAGCCCCGGCGGTCTGTGGATTCTGGCCGGCGCCCTCATCACCCTTCTGGTCCAGACGCCATTGAGCCAGCAGGCCCTGCCTTCGGTCATGACTCAATTTGCCGATTGGCTGCTGCTTGGCCCGGTGATGGCTGTGATGCGTGGCGCGCTGCTGGGCGGCGCGCTGGCTGTCCTCTTTGCTGGGATTCGTCTCTTTTTCGGGCCAAAGAGCTAACCATGACAGCGACTTCTACCTTTGGCTGCCCCCACTGTGGTAAACCCAACCCCCTGAGCGCCACATTTTGTCGAGCCTGTGGTGCCTATCTGCTTGGCCTGGATGCGGGTGAGTTGACCCGCAAGAGCAACCCGACAGCCGACGACGAGCCGGTTTTTCAGCCGGACAATGACGCGCCTGCCCGACCCCCGGATCCAGCCCAGACCCAGCCCTGGCTGCGGCCCGACTTTGACCAACCGGATCCGCCAGCGCCCGCCAGCAGGCCCTCCCCGGTGGATGATCAGCCCTGGCTGCGGGCTGGCCGTGATGCCCAGCCAACCGACCCACCACCCACGGCCGCGCCCCAGCGTCTTGTGGGCGGCCTGCAAGGTCTGATCGAACCCATCGAGATAGACCAAGCTCTTTTCCGCTCAGAGACTACTGCGCCAGCCGCCTCTGCTCTGGACGACCTGCCCTACGAAACCCGACGGGAGTTACGCCAGCTTTTTGCTGCCGACGTCCCCATTCTGGAAGACCCCGCCCAGGAGAACCGGCCACCGGGCCAATCGGGTGGACAGGGGCGGGGGCTGTGGCGGCGCAACTGGATTTATGGGCTGCTGCTGGTGGCGCTGTTGCTGGGTCTCTGGTTTGCCAGCGCTGCGCCGGACAGCCGCCCCCACAGTTGGCCTGGGGTGAGCGCCGCCTACCGCGCCATCGACAGCTTGCCTGCAGGCGCGGTGGTACTTGTCAACTGGGCCTACGACCCCAGCAATGCCGGGGAGATGGATCTGGCCGCCCTGCCTGTCATTGAACATCTGCTGGAGAAAGGTGCACGTCTGCTGGTGGTCAGCCAGGTACCCGGCGGCCCGGCCACAGCCCGACGGTTGATAGGGGTTGCCCGGGCCGGCGCATCCCAGGCCGCGCTCAGCCGCCAACTGGGCGACACAGTCGTCGAAGGCGGCTATCTACCTGGTGGTGTGGCCTCTCTGCCTCTGTTGGGCCAGGCCCCCGCCCAGAGCGTGCCCGTGGATATGCAGGGCCGCTCGGTAAACAATCGAGCCGCCATCAAAACCCTCGCCACCGATCGCCCGGCCCTCCTTCTGGTTCTGGCGGCCCGCTCGGAGGATGTGCAGCGCTGGATCGAGCAGGTGCAAACTCTGGATGCGGCACCGATTGTGGCTGTGACCGGTGCGGCGGTGGACCCGGTCATCCGTCCTTATGTGGACAGCGGCCAGATTGCAGGGCTGGTCAGCGGCTATGCAGGCGGGATTGAATATCGAGCGCTGACAGCCGATGTCCTGAACAGAGCCGATCAGGAGGGCCAGCGCCGCCACATTACCGGCCAAAACTGGGCACTGGTCGTGCTGTTGCTGGTCGTCGCCGTGGGCAGTCTGGCCGGTCTGGCCGAGAGGAGAGAGCCGTGACCCCTCTCGACAGCAGCCTGCCGCCGATCTGGGCCAATCTGGGCCTTCTTATCGGTTTTCTCTTTTCCCTGCTTATTCTGAGCTTTGTGATTCGGGATAGCTGGCTGGTGCGTGCCGCCCAATATCTGCTGGTCGGCGTCACCCTGGCCTATACAGTTGTGCTGGTCTGGAGCAATGTACTCTGGCCCCGGCTCTTTCTGCCCCTGTTGACAGCTCCGATAACCCTTCTTGACAGCCGCGGCCAACCTACGGAGCAGCTTTGGACGGGCTGGCTGCCTCTGGTCGCTGGTCTGCTGCTCTGGGCCGCGGGTATAGACCAGCTGCGCCAGCGCTCCACCGACGGCGGGCAGATTGGGCTGCGCCATCTTGCCGCTTTTCCGCTTGCGCTGCTGGTAGGCGTTGGTCTGGGCGCGGGTGTGGCTGGCGCTATTCAGGGCACACTGCTGCCCCAGTTCTGGCGGGCCGGTGAGATGGGGCAATCCCCCACCGGGGCGCCCTCGCTCTTCCTGACTGGGCTGCTCACTTTACTGCTCACAGGCGGCGCCCTGCTCCATCTCTATTCTGGTCAGGCCACGGGGAATGTCCGCCGCTTTCCGGCACCTCTGCAAGCTGTGCTGAATGGCTGGGCCTGGTTGGGCCAACGCGGTCTCTGGCTGGCCGCGGGGGTAATCTTTGCCCGCCTCTTTGCTTCCCGCATTACACTGCTGATCGCTCGGCTGGATACCCTCTTTTTCAGCCAACAGGCGGACAATCTCTGGCGCTGGTTTCTGGCGCTGGTGGGGGGAAGCTGAGATGAGCGAGAAGCTCCAGCCCCGACACGCCTCCTCGATTTTGGCTCTGCGCGCCGACAGGGCACGCGCAGAGGCAGCGTTGATTGAGCCGGTCAACGGTGTCCACCGGCTGATCGCCTGGGAATCGGCCAGCCTCTCCCCAGCGGATGGGGTGGCTCCGCCCACAGCCCTCAGCGCGATTACCCGTCTGCTGGGCGCGCGGCTGGGCCGCTCCCTGTGGGACGAGAGTCTGGAGACCCCTCTCCTCTCCAGTGCGGATCCGGCGCTGGGCCTGCATCTGGGCCAGGTGGTGGCTGCGGTGGACCCCCTGCCTCCCTTGCGGGTCTGGATCGGCGGGCTGACTGGCAACGAGAGTCTGGCCGCGGCCCAATCCGCTCTCGACTCTACGATCTGCCGCCCGGTCGCCCTCTATCGCTACGCCATTGGCGGTGATCCGAACCGGCTGGCCGCGGAGCTGAGCGACGCCCACCCGGACCTGGCGGTGTTGGTAGGGGAGTATGACAGACCCGGCGCGGGCGCGGCCAGCCCTGTTCTGGAGATGTGCGAAGAGGTGGCCCAGGCGTTGGCTCTCCTGCCTGCCGGGAGTCGCCCGGCGGTCTATTTTGCGGGCAATCGTTGGGCCGCGCCGGCTGTGTTGGATCGCTGGTCCCGGCTGCCCGGCGGTCTTTCGGCGGATGCGGTGGATAATGTCGCGCCTGCGCCCGGTGTTCATCGCTCCACCGCCCTGGCGGTGGCGGCTTCCCGGCTCTATTGGCGGCGCTGCCAGGCCACCCCCGCGGTGCAGAGCCTGCGCCGCTGGATCACCCCGCCTTCCGAAGTGCGCAGCACCGCGTGGAGTTTTGCCCAGGCCGTGCGTCTTTGGCGTCAGGTACACAGCCTGCCTGCTTTGCACGGCCTCTTCTGCGCGGATCCCCTGTGGATTCACGTCTGCGCCGAGGAGGGGCGGGAGGGGGTGCGTCTGCGCTTTGCCCAACCCCAGACCCGTCCGGCTGCGCTGGCTGGCTGGCCGCCTCTGCGTCTGGTCAGTGGCCCCTGGCCGACGAATCTCTGGCCCCGCCCCCAGGGCCAAAGATGGCCCGGCCACTGGTGGGACCCTACGGGTCTTGTCCCGCTGGTGGCCAATGTAGGCCAGATCGACCCGCTGATCGCCTATCAGGTTTTGGCACAGGATTTGCTCCACGAGGGGTGATGGGAGTAGGATAAGGCTGTGCCCGTTCTGAAAATGCGGGACGCAGATGTCGCTGAAAAGATGATTGACGCTGATAAAATCTGCGCTGATCAGTTGTTTCTGCGTGAATCAGCGTCCACTCTTCATCTTTTCTTACACGTCCGGAGTTTTTGGAATGCCCTCAGCTTTGCGCTTCCCGGATGGAAGCTATACACGCCATACAGACATCCACGCGATTTTGGGGCTGCTACAAGCGGCCGCCTGCGTCGAGATTACCGGTTTCAGCAACCTGGGCAAGTCGGAGTTGCTGCGTCTGCTGGCCCAGCCCGATGTCTGGCAAAAGGAGCTGGGCGAGGCGGCCAAGCAATTCCTGCCGGTCTATATCGACTGCAACCGGATGGTAGAGGTGACAGATCAGGGGCTCTACGAATTGATCCTGCGCTGTCTGCGCGAGGGCGATCCCACTCTGGCGGCGAACGACGAACTGCTCGCCGCCTATCAACATTTGACTATTCCGGCCAACGATTTCCAGATTCCGCTCAGCTTCAACCGGGGATTGACCGCAGCCGTGCAGGCCAGCCAGCGCACGCTTGTTTTGCTCTTTGATGAATTCGACGAAGCCTTCGCCCAGATCGACTCCCGGGTCTTTTTGAATCTGCGGGCCAAGAAAGATCGCTACGGCGCGGCTCTGGTCTACGTCACCGCCACCGTTGATAGAATGGACAGCCTTCGCCCGGATGAACATTGCGCCGAGTTTTGCGAGCTTTTCATTGCCCATCGCTGGCATCTGGCGCCCCTGACCGCGGGGGATGCTGCCCACTTTGTGCGAGATGCGGGCGAACGGGCCGCTGTAGAATTGGATCAGTCCGATGCTGAGTTCCTTTACCTGTGGAGTGGAGGACATCCGGGCCTGCTGGCGGGTGCAACCCAACTGCTGATCGACGCGCTGGCCCAGGAAGGGGCAGATGCAGATCATTGGGTAATGCAGCGCAGGCTTGCACCCATCCTGCGCGAAAGCCCTGTCCTGGCCCGGGAGAATCAGAAGATCTGGCAAAATTGCTCGGAAAGCGAACGGCAGGCCCTGCTGGCGCTCTTTGCGGATCAGCCCGCCGACAAAACTGTGCTCTCTCGCCTGGAAGAGAAGCACATTCTGATCCGGGTGGAGGGTGAGCAACGGGCCTTTGGCCGCCTTTTCGCTCTCTTTATCCAGGGCAAAGAGCGCCAGACCGCACCGACGGACAAAGGGCTATGGGTGGATACAGACAGCGGGGAGGTGCTGGTGGACGGTGTGGCGGCGGAGACGCTGACAAAGTTGGAATATCAGTTGATGACTCTGCTTTTTGAGAATCCAGACAAAATTATCGACAAATATCAGATTGTGACGGGTGTCTGGGGCGACGACTATATTGATGAAGTGGACGACGCCCGCATCGAGAAACTGGTGAGCCGTCTGCGCCAGAAGGTGGAGCCGGACCCGACTGCACCCCGCTTCATTACGACCGTGCGCGGGCGGGGCTATCGCCTGCTCCTGTAGGG
>CAMDQF010000047.1 GCA_945905745.1 Litorilinea aerophila | reverse complement strand
AATTACCCAAACGACCTTACCAGAAAGTGGTCGTCAAGGGCAAAAAAGCCGCCAAAACAGCCTGATTTTGGCTCAATGGCTCAGTTGTAAAGATGCTTTTCTCGACTCACCATTCGTTGAGTCGATTCGTCGTTGTCAAAAGTCCAGTGCCCCACTTCACATCAGAAATCCGGCTAAAATTAGTTGTCATGTCCTACTTTGTAGACAGGCGATTTTGGCCGAAATCCTGGTTATAGGTGTAAAGGCCACATATACCCCAAAAGTAGTAGTCAGGTGAGTTGGGTCTATTGATTTATGACCACTCCTCAGTTAGGTAATCTCCATCAGTTCTATCCACAACCATTCGAGGAGGAAGCTATGCAAATCTACCATCTCATCAGTGCCACGGCGCTGCCAGGGAAATGGGGAGAGGCGCGCAAGGGTGCGCTCGCAGCGATACGGTATCTCAACGAGAACAGCAGCTACTTGGGCAAGTACGAGATTCTTCATCCCGCTGGTGGTCCCAACAACCTCCACTACTGGCTATGCCACTACCAGTCGATGGCGGATGCAGAGAACGATATGACGCTGAGGGGCAAGGACGGAGAATGGTACAAGGTGTTTGGGGAAAACATGAGTGATTTTGTTGATGTTGACAACATCACATCACAGGAGTTCAAGGTAGGTGCGTAGAAGTACGCGTATCCCAGTTGGCGCAATTATATATTGGGCCATCGGCCTACCAGCGGTTCTTACCTGACGGTTGCACCGGTTACCCTACGATCTCACTGGTTACAATGTGCGGTGCAGCCGTCAGGCGAACGGGAGCGCTGGGCGAGCATAATAAGTCCTGCCCTACTTCGTTCGGACAAATACCTCAAGGAGCTTCTCTCATGCCGCATCATCCATTTCGTTTTGGTGTCAACGTCTACGGGGCGAAAAGTCGGGAAGAATGGATCGCCAAAGCGCAGAAAATCGAGGCGCTCAGGTACGACACATTTTTCGTCGCAGATCACTCGCACACATTCCCGCCGATTGCCGGCATGATGGCTGCCGCAGCAGCCACCACAACGGTGCATATCGGAAGCAATGTCTTGGCGAACGACTTCCGATATCCCGTCATACTTGGCCGCGAGCTTGCGGCAGTCGACGTATTCTCCAATGGTCGATTGATTTTCGGTCTAGGCACAGGCTTCTACCGGCCTGACTACGACAAAAGCGGGATTCCGTTCGCCGCACCAGGGGTACGTGTGAGTCGATTGGAAGAGGCGGTTCATATCATCAAAGGCATTTTTACAACGGATCCGTTCTCGTTTGCCGGCAAGTACTACACAGTTCAAAATGTGTCAATCGAACCAATGCCGCTCCAGCAGCCGCATCCCCCGCTGCTCCTTGGTGGTGGAAGCCCACGTATCTTGGCGATAGCAGCACGCGAAGCCGATATCGTCAGCTTCAATATCCGGACAACACCAGAAGGCGGATTTGATACAAACTCGATTTCCCCTGAGGCAACCGCTGAGAAAGTTGCCTGGGTCAAGCAGGCGGCCGGTGACCGCTTTGATGACTTGGAATTCAGCCTGCTGGCCATGTATATCGCTATAACAAATGATCGAGTGGGCGCAGCAGAACAGATGGTTGATGGTTGGAATAAAGCAGGTGTGAGCGTCAATGCCGATCAAATCCTGGCCTCGCCCCACACGTTGATGGGAACCGTCGATGAAATTGTGGCGGACGTACAAAATCTCAGAGAACGGTATGGTTTCTCCTTTGTTGTGGTCAATGAAAACACGATCGACGACTTTGCCCCGGTGGTCGAACGACTTGCAGGCACATAATGCCGCCCAATTTCCGAAGGATAACCACCGAACCGCTGTCCGACGTCTCCCGGACAAGCACACCAAAGGAGGATTTCCATGTCAAACGAAGAAAACAAGGCACTGGCTCACCGCCTCTGCACCGCGTTCAACACAGTGTTCGATGGGCGCACCCCGGAGGCACTCACTGAACAGGACCTCGCCATCTTCAACGAGTTCATGACGCCCGATCTGGCAAGCAGCACAAAAAGTCAGATGATCCCGGGTGCCTATGGTCTTTGGGGTGATCACCACCTGGAAATCACGGATATGATCGCCGAAGGGGACAACGTCTGGGCGCAGGTGACGTCGGGGGGGCGGCCACATCGGGGAATGGAGAGGCATCCCACCCACAGGCAAACGCTGGACAAACACCGGCGTCCTCTTCATACACACTGTCAACGGCAGGATTGACAAGTGGTCAGGGCTGTTCACGGAGTTGGACCTTCTGCTGCAACTCGGCGCGACTATCACGCCGCCCGCACCGACAACGTAGTTCGACAGTCACACATGCAGCGAATCGGGGTAGCCGTTGCCGGTTGCGTAGCCGCCGGCGAGAGATTCGTTGTACCACGGGGGTGTTTTCGCCGATCCTGCGTTCACCGGTCAAGACCCAATGGGGCCTTCGGCGTTGAAAACCGACAACGGCACCCGCGGAAAAGAGATGACGATCGAAGATATCCACAAAGTCGTGAACTCCTTTGGCGAAGCAGCGGCCCGCGCCCAGAAGGCAGGCTTCGATGGCGTACAGATCCACGGCGCTCACGGGTATCTGGTGAGTCAGTTTCTCTCCCCGTTCTTCAACCATCGTGTAGATGCGTACGGTGGGAGCCTTGAGAACCGGGCGCGGCTGCTGCTGGAGATCGTGCGAGAAATCCGGCAAGCCGTGGGTGGCGGCTACCCCTTCCTGGTCAAGATCAACACGGACGACTTCCTGCCTGGCGGCTTCAACACCGATGAAATGCTCCAGGTGGCGAAGTGGCTTGAGGTCGCGGGTATAGATGCCATCGAGTTGAGCGGGGGAACCATCCTGGGTCTTGTGACAGGAAAACCCAACACGTCCTTCTCCAGGATAGAAAGAAATGGACCGTACTACGAGGATACGGCAAAACGCTGTCGAGATAGAATCAGCGTACCGCTGATCTTGGATGGAGGGACGCGTTCGTTAGACGTCTCCCAACGACTGATCGAGCAGGGGACTGCCGACTACGTTGCCATGGCTCGTCCCTTCATTCGGGAACCCGATCTGGTCCAGCGCTGGCAATCAGGGGATACAGCGGAATCCGGGTGTCTGTCGGATAATGCCTGTCTCTTCGAGGGGATCAAGGGGCATGGCGTGCATTGTGTACACATCATGAACGAATCGTTGCTGCAGTTGGCCTAGTACACTGCGGCGGAAATAACTACACTTTTCGCGTGCTCCCGCCGGGTCACGGACCCGGCGCTGCCAGGTAGACGACCGCCGCCGGTCCGTGACCGGCGGGGAGCCAGAATTGTGGGTACATTTCCGCCAGGCTCGTCTAGCCCATTGCTGTGCAGGCCCACGCCAAAAGGAGATCGGGAAGAATGAACGATTCAGCCGCAACCCATCACGACAACCCAGCCAGCGGCCCGGAGCGCTACACCCACGGCTACGATTCAGAATTCACGCTTAAGCAACACGCGGGGCGCACCGCGGCCGCGCAGGCGAAGTGGTTTCTGCCCTACTTGCAGCCCGGTATGGCTCTGCTCGACTGCGGCTGCGGCTCCGGCTCGATTACCGTCGGTCTGGCGGTAGCGGTCGCGCCCGGCCAGGTTGTTGGGGTGGACATCGCAGAGGTCGAGATCGAGCGGGCCAGGGAGCGGGCCGCAGGCGCGGGTGTGGCGAACGCGCGCTTTGTCACCGGCACGCTCTACGCCCTCGACTTCCCGGACGACAGCTTCGACGCCCTCTTCAGCCACAACGTACTGGAACATCTGCACGAACCGCAACGGGCCTTGCGAGAGATGCGCCGGGTACTCAAACCCGGCGGCGTCATCGGCATCCGCGACATCGACGCCGGCGGCCATCTGCTTGCGCCGGACGATCCGCTGCTCCACCGCTGGCTGGAACTCTACGCGGCGGACTGGGCCGGGTTGGGCGGCCACCCCCGCTTGGGCCGTCGCCTGCGGGGGCTGCTGCTGGAAGCTGGCTTTAGCGATGTCCGGGCCACGGCCTCCTACGAGCTATACAGCGACGGGGAGGGGTTGCGCTTCGCCAGCCAGCTTGCGGTCAGCCGGGTGCGCGAAGCGGCCTATGTGGAGCGCGTGCTGGCCAAGGGGCTGGCAGACAGGGAGCAACTGGCCGCCGTCGCCGCGGCCTGGTCTGCCTGGCCCCAGCGCAGCGACGCTTTTCTGGCCCTGGCCCACGGCGAGGTCGTGGGCTGCAAACCCTGACGGATCAGGGTTTGCCCATTCCCTAGTACACTGCGGCGGGAATAACTACGCACTTCGTGTGCTCCCGCCGGGTCCGTGACCCGGCTACGTCTGGTGGGCGACCGCCGCCGGTCACGGACCGGCGAGGAGCAGGAACAGCACAAGTATTGAGGAAGCTGCCCAACTGGAAGAAGCGGTGGAGCGAGCCAACTGCTGCTTTATGGCGGCAGCATTGGTTTAGCTATACACCAATCACACAAAAGGAGGTAAACCATGCGGCCTGTACCGAGTTGGCCTGACAAACCCTGGCTCACCATCTGGGTTGCACCCAGGGGAACCATGCGCAGGATTCTCGACAGCGATCCCACCCGTCATGTGCTGCTGCTGGCGGCTATGTATGGAATGAGCATCTCTTTTGTGCCACGTGGCAACATCTTTGGGAATTTCCTTCCAGTTTGGGCGGTTCTTCTCCTGGCTTTTACAGCGGGTCCACTGGTCGGAATCATAGCCATCTACATTTCGGGAGCTATTTTCCGCTGGTCCGGAAGCGTGTTGGGTGGACGCGCCACCACGGAGGAAGTACGCGCTGCCTTCGCCTGGTCCTCAGTGCCGCAGATTCTCTCAGTGGTACTATGGCTGCTACCTGGCTTTGCATTGTACGGTACAGAGATCATCACCGGTGCTGGTCCTCGCATGGCCGGCAACCCTCTTCCTCTGCTGCTTGGGCTTGTGCCGCGATTGATACTTGCTTTTTGGGGGGAATTTCTGCAAATCAAGACACTGGCTGAGGCCCATCAATTCTCGGCATGGCGATCCCTGGCCGCGCTGTTTCTCGCCCTCCTCATTATCTTTATGCCCTTGTTCCTTCTGCTGCTTCTCCTCGTTGGGCTCCGCCCCTGACCGCTACCCTGGCGCAAGCGGCCGCGTACAACCCTTTGTTGGAATTTTCTCAGGTGTTGACTGGCTATCATCAATCTCAGCGAAAAGGAGAGGAATCAAATGGGTAACGCCAAAGCACTGGATGCGGGGCAAGAGTGGAATTACACGAGTGTCTTCGATAGGAAGTTCACGGGTACACAGGCAAAAGACGAGATCGAACCGGCGCGCTACAACCTCATCATCGGGCTTGTCCTCTTGTGGGGCTTCGGAATCAATTTGCTGCTGGTCCAATTGGTTCCTGTGGAACTGCTTCTCGGAATCGATTTCAGACTCTTTCTGATTGTCTACTTTGCCTCCTGCGTGTATGGATCGCACCTTTTCACCACATCTACGGTTCCCTGGGTCAGTTTTGCCGGTTACAACTTTGTCGTCGTTCCCTTCGGTCTGGTTGTCAACATCGTTACCAGCCGCTACGCCCCGGCAATTGTTTTCGATGCGCTGCGTATAACAGCCATTGTGACGCTGGTCATGATGTTGTTCGGAACCTATTTCCCTGACTTCTTTGAAAGAATAGAGCGGGCATTGTTCGTGGCTTTCTTGTCCGTTGTGATTCTGGAAGTCATTGAAACATTCGTGTTTGGAATTCATCACGATCTATTTGATTGGATCGTTGCGCTGCTCATGTGCGGGTATATCGGCTATGACTGGGGAAGGGCAAGCAGAATACCAAAGACGGTCGACAATGCTGTTGACAGCGCCGCTACGCTGTACATGGACATTGTCATCTTGTTCTTGAAAATATTGCGCATACTTGGGAAGAATAGAAGATGATTTTTTAAAAATGCAAACCTATAAGGTGCGCGGTGCGGACGCATCACGCTCCCTCGGGCGCAGGCATGTCACCTATTGGAGTGTATGCGATGGCGCGTCGATCTTGACGGGCTTGCCACGTTCCAAAAGAGGCAGCAATAGCAAAAATCGTTATGATGGAAAAACAGCAGCCTATGTGGTTGACAAACTGCTCCTCAGCAAGCAGTCATCCCAGTCGGTTGTATCTCCGAGGCACTAGCTGCGCTGATTCGACTGACTACGATGCAAGAGGTCCCAAACTTCTTTGCTATTATACCCATTTTTCTAACCTCCGGGCATTGATGTCCGCCGTTCATTTGCGCACGTTTTTCAACTATTCGGCCTCTGATTGCACAAAAGTTACGCTCACAATGTCACATTTTGACATTGTCAAACCACTATGTATCGGAAGGAAACCCTATGCGCGCTCTCATACTCCACTCGTCACAACACGCAACGCACTTCACTTCGCATAACGTTTGGTCTAGCATGGCTTCAACCGGACTGTTGACTGCGCTTGTTTCCTGGCTGGTCTGGTCTTCGTCGCCTCTGCAAGCCTATCAATCAGTGCTGACCGACAACGTTCAACCCCAGGAGATAATACCCTTCGATGGCATTGTGCAGGTGGATGCTGGTGACTCCCACACATGTGCCCTGACCAGCGCAGGTGGGGTCAAGTGCTGGGGAGTTAATGACCATGGTCAACTGGGCAATGGCAGCAGAGCGGACAAGAATAGCCCTGTGGATGTGGTGGGTCTGGAAAGCGGTGTGGCCGCCATCACCGCTAGTGACTCTCACACCTGCGCGCTGACTACTGTAGGCGGGGTCAAGTGCTGGGGTGCCAATGACTATGGTCAACTTGGCGACGGCACAGCAGGGTGGGATACAGGCAAGAGTACCCCGGTGGACGTGGTTGGGCTGGGTAGCGGCGTGGCCGCCGTTTCTGCGGGTGGCTCCCACACCTGCGCGCTGACCACGGCGGGCGGGGTCAAGTGTTGGGGGAATGGCATTTCAGTGGGCGACGGCACGAATGAGGGCAAAAGTATCCCAGTGGATGTGGTGGGGTTGGGCAGTGGCATAACCGCCATTTCTGCGGGCGGTTCCCACACCTGCGCGCTGACCACGGCGGGCGGGGTCAAGTGTTGGGGATGGGGCTATGTTGGCCAACTGGGCAATGGCAGCGGGGGGGACAAGAATACCCCGGTGGATGTGGTGGGGCTGGGCAGTGGTGTGGCCGCCATTTCTGCAGGTAGAGAGTACACCTGCGCGCTGACCACGGCAGGCGGGATCAAGTGCTGGGGGCATAACGGCTCTGGTGAAGTAGGTGATGGCACGACGGAGATCAAGTACACTCCTGTGGATGTGGTAGGGCTTGCCGCTGGCATGACTGCCAGCGCCGCTGGCATTTACCATACCTGTGCCCTGACCACTGCAGACGGGGTCAAATGCTGGGGAAGCAACTTGTACGGTGAACTAGGTGATGGCACGACAGCAGGAAAGACTACGCCCGTTGACGTGGTGGGGCTGGGCAATGGCATAGTTGCCATCGCTCCTGGCAATTACCATACCTGTGCCCTGACCAGCACGGGTGGAGTCAAGTGTTGGGGGTACAACGACCACGGCCAACTGGGCATTGGAGTGTGGGCAGGGGAGAAGATCACCCCGGTGGACGTGGTTGGGTTGGCAAGCGGTGCGATCGCCATTTCTACGGGTGGTACCCACACTTGTGCCTTGACCCTGGCGGGTGGAGTCAAGTGCTGGGGAGGTAACTTGTACGGGCAACTGGGCGATGGCTCGATGGCGGGTAAGAGTACCCCGGTAGACGTAGTTGGGTTGGACAGCGGCATAGCCGCCATCACTACTGGCGGGGTACACACTTGCGCCTTGACCATTGCAGGTGGGGTCAAGTGTTGGGGTGGTAGCTATCAAGTGGGCGACGGCACGGTGGGGGAGAACAAAAGCACGCCGGTGGATGTAGTGGGGCTGGGCAGCGGCGTGGCTGCCGTTTCTGCGGGCGGATACCATACCTGCGCTTTGACCACGGCGGGCGGGGTCAAATGTTGGGGATATAACACCGCTGGCGAATTGGGTGACGGCACAATAGGTGAAGGAACAGAGAAACAGACCCCGGTAGATGTGGTGGGGCTGGGCAGTGGCGTGGCGGCGATCTCTGCTGGCGGGTATACCTGCGCCCTGACTACAGTGGGCGGGGTCAAGTGCTGGGGAGGTGGCCAAAGTACCCCGGTAGATGTGATGGGGCTGGACAAAGGTGTAGCCGCAATCGCGGCTGGCGGTTCCCACGCTTGCGTTCTGACCACAGTGGGCGGTGTTAAGTGCTGGGGATACAACGCCCAGGGCCAACTGGGCGACGGCACGACAGTGAACCAGACCACACCCGTAGATGTGATGGGCTTGGGCAGTGGTGTGGTCGCCATCGCTGCCGGCTACAACCAGACCTGCGCCCTGACCACCGCAGGTGGAGCCAAGTGCTGGGGAGGTAACTTGCACGGGCAACTGGGCGACGGCACGAAGGAGTCCAAGACCACCCCGGTGGATGTGGTCAGGCTTGGTAGCGGCGTGGTCGCTATCGCTGGGGGAGGCGATTATATTGCCTCCCACACCTGCGCCCTGACTACGGCAGGTGGGGTCAAGTGTTGGGGATACGCTCACTACGGACAATTGGGTGATGGTTCCCGATGGGTCACAACACCTGTGGATGTGGTGCAACGTATTGAGTATTTCTCCTTCTTACCCGCTGTGCAACGATAAAGGAACATTGCGACGGGTCTGTAGGTTGCTCTGTATCAGCCTGGGATCGCTCGGTCAATGGCCCAACCCAGAAGCGATTGGGCTAATATGGATGCGAACCGTTGGGAACTGTGGGCGTCACCAACGACCCGGCCAGCGACGGTCTACCCGGCTGGAGCCCCGACGGCCAATGGCTGGCCTTCCGCAGCGACCGGGGTGGTTCTTGGGTCATCTACGCAGTGCGGCCCGATGGCACGGGTCTGCGCAAACTGATCGACGCCAATGTGCTGGAATATTGGTTCTTCGAGAAGATGGATTGGCGGTAGGTAGGTAGTGGTAGTGGGTACGCAAGGCATCCCCGCACCGACATGTCGGTGCGGGGATGCCTGACTTCGTCCTCCGTCTGGTCGTGGACAGGGATCGCCGCTCCGCTGATCGCATCTCTTACCTTTTGTGCGACGTAGGGAGTTGCCTTGCGCCTGATTGTTCGTGTGTAGGAGAAAGGAGCAAGCTTTCATAGATAGCTCAGCAGCCAAAAAAAGTGTAAAAGATGTATTGGGCACAATGAGAGTGGAATGAAAAAGGCACACTTCTAACAGAATTACTCTGGACGGCGACATAAAATCATCGCTTTTTTATTCCACCATCACGCTGACGAATACAAAAAAGTGTAAAAGAGAAGCCTGAATATAATCCAGTTACCGGCAAAGAAGCCAGTTCAGGAGGAATCCAATGTCTAGGGCAATGAATCTTCTGCTCGTTGTGATTTTGTTACTGGTGGTGGCTATCAACAGCCTGCCTCTTCCAGCACACGCCATGACCCCATCCGCGTATATCCAGTGGATACGCCAGTTTGGCGCAATTACTTCTCAACCAACAAATGACCGGGTTGAGGCTGTAGCTTTCAGCGGTGACCTCTATACAGTCGGGACTTTTAACTTCGATTCGCCACAGGGCGTTGCTGTCATTTATAGACACGATGTCAATGGCAACCAAGTCTGGTCTCGCCAATTCGGTTCTGTTCTCACTTACGCATTTGATGTCACGGTGGATAGTTCAGGAGTCTATGTGGTTGGGCAAACGTATGACGCTTTGTCTGGCCAGACCCATTTGGGTAGTCACGATGCTTACATTCGCAAATACGATTTCGACGGCAATGAACTCTGGACGCGCCAATTTGGTTCTTCTTTTAGGGATAGTGCTGACGGTATTGTTGTGGACAATTCAGGAGTCTATATAGTAGGTGGAATAGAGGGCACTCTCCCAGGGCAGACCAGCGCAGGCGGTGCAGATGCCTACATCCGCAAGTACGATGCCAGTGGCAATGAAGTTTGGACCCGCCAGTTTGGCTCTTCTTCTTCTGACTATGCTTCTGAGATAGCTGTGGATAGTTCGGGTGTCTACGTGGCTGGAAATACAAGTGGCACATTCCCAGGGCAGATCAGCGCAGGCGGTGCAGATGCCTTCGTTCGCAAGTACGATGCCAGCGGCAACGAAGTCTGGATACGACAGTTCGGCTCTTCTTCCAGTGAATGGACTTCTGGTGTCGTTGTGGATAGTTCAGGCGTCTATGTGGCTGGGCATACGGGAGGTACACTTTCTGGCCAGACCAGTTCAGGGGAGTCAGATGCCTTCATCCGCAGGTACGATGCCAGCGGCAATGAAGTTTGGACCCGCCAGTTTGGCTCTTCTTCTTCTGACTATGCTTCTGATGTAGCTGTGGATAGTTCAGGCGTTTATGTGGCTGGTGGCACTCGTGGCACACTTCCCGGCCAGACCAGTTTAGGAGAATCAGAGGCCTACATCCGCAAGTACGATGCCAGTGGCAATGAGCTTTGGACACGACAGTTTGGCTCCCCTTCCGGTGATGGGGCTTCTGGTGTCGCTGTAGGCAACGCAGAAATATATGTGGTGGGCGGTACGAGCGGCACCCTGCCCGACCAGACCAGTTTTGGGCGAGAGGATGCATTCATCCGCAAGTACGATACCATCGGTAATGAACTCTGGACCAAACAGTTCGGCTTCGTTATCGTCGAATCGAAGTATTCCGACTCTGCCAAGGCAATCGCTACCAGTGACGGTATCTACGTTGCTGGCGACACTGGGGGCCCTCTATCGGGTCAGACCAGCGCGGGCGAATCAGACGCCTATCTCCGCAAATATGGGATGGACGGCAACGAGGCCTGGGTCCACCAATTTGGCACGTCCGCAGCGGATGATGCCACATCGGTCGCTGTCAGCAGTCCTGATGTCTACGTGGCCGGAAACACAAGGGGTGCGCTTCCACAACAGTCCAACTCAGGCGGTCAGGATGTCTATATCCGCAAATACGATAGCGCAGGCAACGAAGCCTGGACCCGTCAGTTTGGCTCGTCTTCTGATGATGGAGCCAATGGTGTGGTCACAGACAGTTCAGGTGTCTACATAGTCGGCAACGTACAGGGCGCACTGCCAGCCCAGACATTCGTTGGTCCCACCGATGTTTTCGTCAGAAAGTATGACCTCGTTGGCAGCGAAATCTGGACCCGCCAGATTGGCGCAAGCGGCGGTATCTGGAATTCTGGCATCGCCTCCGGCGGTTCGGGAATATATGTAGTGGGTTCTACAAACGGCTCTCTCCCGGGCCAGACTTCCGCTGGAGAAACGGATGCTTTTGTCCGCAAGTACGACGCGGATGGCAACGAGACCTGGACGCGCCAGTTTGGCACTAGCGGTACCGACGGAGCAATCGGCGTTGCCGTAGACGGTTCAGGCATCTACGTGCTGACGGAACTGAACCGCCCCATCATGGGATACCCAAAGAGCGTTGTCCGCAAGTATGACGCTGACGGCAACGAGGCATGGACGCAGGAGTTCGGCCTGGCCGACGGGACATATGCCCGGGGTCTTGCTGTCGACAACACAGGCGTCTATGTGACCGGAGCTACCCAAGGCGCATTCAACGAGCAGATTTCTGCGGGTGGCTGGGACGGCTTTGTCCTCAAGTTCGGTCTCGACGGCGTCCCGATGTGGGCGAAACAGTTCGGAACCTCCGAGTTAGATTGGATGAACGGGATTGCCCTAACCGAATCGGGAGTCTATGTAGCCGGTGAAACCGGAGCCTATTATATGTTCAAGGATGCCGTAGTCCTGAAGTTGAGCAAAGAGGCGGTCATTCTTAGCTTCCTCTATCTGCCTGCGGTCAATCGCTGATTCCGCTGGTGTTTGCGAATGGTTTTGCCACCCATTTCACTGGAGTCCCAATGGCAGCCGGATTGCCTACATCGGCAAGGATGACGGCAACTTTGAGATTTATGTGATCAATGCCGGCGGCACGGGCAAGAGCCGTGTCACCAACGACCCAGCCAGCGACGGTCTGACCGTCTGGAGTCCCGACGGTCAATGGCTGGCCTTCCGCAGTGACCGGGGCGGTTCTTGGGCCATCTACGTCGTGCGGCCCGACGGCACAGGTCTGCGCAAGCTGATTGACGCCAACGTGCTTGACCATTGGTTCTTCGAAAAGATGGATTGGCGGTAGATAAAAGGTAGAAAGTAGACCAGGCATCCCCTCACCGCTTTGGTGGTGAGGGGATGCCTGGTTCCAAACGAATCTCCTTCGCTATCGGCGGGGAGAGACGCATCTCCAGTGCCTACGAAGCTGCCAAGAGCGAGTAGAGACTGGCATTGATTGACCTGTGACAATCCCCGCGTTATTGCCTATCTCCCTCCAAACGAAACAGCAGTCAGATCTTCCGATACCGCCCACAGCCTTTTGGCGGCTTCCAAATCGTGGGAGCGCGTATTCGATTCTGTTCGCTTGGGATAGCCCTTCATTTCCAGAAAACCGTCCGGGCCGTAGTAACCATTCGGGACCACATCTGGCGCAGTGGCCGCGTAGAGAGTGGGCAGCGCGCCCATCGGCGGTTTTTGCCCAAAGAATGGATTTAGAAAACCGGCAACGCCCGAATGGGCCTGCAAATTGGTGGCAGTCCAGCCCGGATGCGCGGCGGTTGCCACTGTTTGGATACCGGCTCTGTCCAAACGCCGCTGCAATTCGTAAGTGAAGAGCAGATTCGCCAGCTTGCTCTGGCTATAGGCCCCGAACGGGCTGTAGGATTTCTTGGATTGCAGATCGTCCCAAGCCATACGACCGGCCCGGTGCGCCCCGCTGCTCACATTGACCACCCGGCTGCCCGGCGTCTTCACCAGCATATCCCAGAACAGACCAGTCAGGGCAAAGTGGCCCAGGTGGTTCGTGCCAAACTGCATCTCAAAGCCGTCTGCCGTTTCCAGACGCTTGGGTAGGGCCATCACCCCCGCATTGTTGATGAGCAGATCCAGCCGGTCAAATTTACTGGAAAACTCCGCAACAAAAGCACGCACGGAAGCCAGGCTGGAAAGGTCCAGGGTCATCGCCTGCACGCGGCCCAGGGGCTTTTCCTGGCGGATAGAACTTGCTGCACTTTCGCCTTTGGCCTGATTGCGGCAGGCCATCACAACCATCGCCCCCTTCTCCGCCAACCCCTTGGCCGTCTCAAAACCAATGCCACTGTTGGCACCGGTCACAATCGCCACCCGACCCGACTGATCAGGCATCTGGGTGGCATCCCACTTTTTCTGATTTGACATTCTCCATCTCCAACGAATCATACATTCATAAAGAATCCCGACTGAACGAGCCAGAATCGGGAACAGTCTGTATCCCACACGTTGAGTATACATTTTGCGGAATTGACTTTGCTGTAACTCTGCATTACTTTTCAACAGAAGATTTTCATCCACCCACGGAACGAACAAATGTCTCTCCATTCCCTGCTGGCAACCAATCCATTTTACTACTATACGAATCTGGATGCCGCCACCCGCTTCTACACCGACACCCTCGGCCTGGAACTGGTGGCCGATTTCGGCATCGCCCGCACCATCCGTACCTCCCCCGCCTCTTTTTTGACACTAATGGACATCGCCCACAGCCTGCACAAGCCCGACGAACCCAAGGCCGTGACCCTGGCTTTTGTCACGGAAGATGTGGAGGGCTGGTATGCCCATCTGCAAAGCCAGAACGTACCTATCCGCCACCCGCTCAAATCGGACAGAACGAAAGCCCACGAGGGTTTTGTCGCGCTGGACCCGGCAGGCTATTTTCTCGAATTCGAGCGTTTCAACCCCCACCCGGAGAACGCGCAGCTGCTCCCCCAACTGGCAGAGATCGATCCGCTGATCACCGCCACACCGGACAATCTGCCGCTATCGGCTACGATTCTTTGGCTCTACTACAAAGAAATGGCAGCCGCCCAGCATTTTCTGGCCGATCAGTTGGGGCTGGAACTGGTCGTAGATCAGGGCTGGGCGAAGGTCTACGCCGCGGGCGGGACGAGTTTCATCGGCCCGGTGGAGGCTGGCGTGGGATTACACCCCTACGCGCCGGACACACTGGTGACGGTCGGGCTGATCACCGACGACCTGCCCGGCTGGCGCACCCATTTGCAGGCCATCCCCGCCTTCCGTTTGCAGACGCTGGATGTGGAAGAAGTGGCCGGGCAGTTGGAATTCCTCTACGGCTTCGACCCGGAAGATCACTACTGGGAATTTGAGTTCTATCCCCCCGCGCCGGGCAACGAGCGGCTGAGAGAGATATTGGGAGATTGAGAGATTGTGCAACCCGCGCTAATCTCCTAATCTCCCAATCTCCCAATCTCCCAATCTCTCAATCTCTCAATCTCTCCCCTAACCCACACAGGAGTACCCAATGACCACAACCACCCGACCAACCCCCACCTCTCGCCTGCGCTTTGGCACGTCCAGGACCGACATCACCCCGCCGGTGGGCATCTACCACCGGATGTGGGGCGCGGCCAGCCACGACAAAGCCGCGGGCATCCATCGCCCTCTCTTCGCCGACGCCCTGGCCCTGCTGCCGATCTCCGCTGACGGGCCAGGACTGCTGCGTCTGCTCATCGATCTGGTGGGACTGAGCAAGAACGAACTGGACGTCTTGAAACAGATCGCCGCTGATGCCAGCGCCATTCCTGTGGAAAACGTCGTCGTCACCTTCTCCCACACCCACGCCGCAGGCTGGATGACGCCGGACCGCGTCCCCCTGCCCGGCGGCGATCTCATCCCCGGCTATCTGGCCGACTTGAACACAGCCGTGGCCCGCATCAGCCGGCAGGCAGTAGAAAACGTCCAGGAAGCGGTCATCAGCTATGCAACTGGTCGTTGCGGGATGGCGGCCAACCGGGACTGCTGGGACGCCGACGCCGGGATTTTCGTCTGCGGCTATAACCAGTCCACACCCGCCGACGATACCCTCCTGGTCGGGCGGGTCACAGATGTGGACGGGAAAATCCTGGCGACCCTTGTCAACTACGCCTGCCATCCCACGACCCTGGCCTGGGACAATCAACTGATCAGCCCGGACTATGTGGGCAGCCTACGCGAGACGGTGGAAGATGCCACCGGCGCAGTTTGTCTCTTTATGCTGGGTGTGTGTGGTGAATTGGGGCCAACGGACGGCTTTGTGGGCGATACAGCCGTGGCCGACCGCAACGGACGGGAAGTAGCCTACGCCGCCCTCTCCGCCCTTTCCAGTCTGGGGCCGCCCACCGCCGACTTTGCCTACGTCGGGCCGGTCATCTCCGGGGCTACGCTGGGCGCGTGGGCCTTTGCACCCCAGGACGACGCCCGCATCACCCAGAGCAGCCGGATGGGTGGCAGCGGCTTTGCCGTTCAACTCCCGACCCGCACTGCACCAGACCCGGTGGCGTTGAGCGGGGATTTGGAAGATTGGGAGACCCGCTGGCAAGAGGCCCTGGACGCGGGCAAAAGTCGGGAAGCAGCCGATGCCAGAGCAATGGCGGAACGCGCCCGGCGCTGGCTGAGCCGTTTGCACCACATCCCCGCCAGCGGCACAGCCCCCTTCCACTTCGCAATCTGGCGTCTGGGCGACGCACTCTGGGTCACCTGCGGCGGTGAACCCTACAGCCTGCTGCAAACTGAGCTACGCCGCCGCTTCCCGGACGAGACAATATTCGTCTCGCCTCTCTCCGGGGATATGCACCTGGCCTATCTCCTGCCCAAAGACCGCTATGGCTTGGGGCTTTATCAGGAGGAGCCGTCGATTCTGGCTCCCGGCTGCTTGGAGAAATTGATTGATGCAATTGCGGAGAAAATCGAAGCGGAATAGGAGATTAGAGATTGGAGATTAGAGATTGGGGATTGGGAGATTGACGCGTCACACGATCTAATCGCCCAATCTCTCAATCTCTCAATCTCCCACAAGGAGATCCCAATGAACAACGAAAAACTGATCGCCTTTACCCAGGATTTGGTGCGCATCCCCAGCCTAAGCGGGCAGGAGGGCGCTGTCGCCCGGCGGGTGGAGGAGGAGATGACCGCGCTTGGCTTTGACCGGGTGTGGAGCGACGAGTGTGGCAATGTCATCGGCGTGGTGGAAGGGGCCGCGCCCGGACCGACCGTCCTCTACGACGCCCACACGGACACCGTCGGCATCTCGCCTGGCGTGCCCTGGGCGCGGGACCCCCACAGCGGGGATGTGGCCGACGGCGCGCTGCATGGCCGGGGCAGCGCGGATATGAAAGGGGCGTTGGCCGCGATGGTTCACGGCATCGCCGGGCTGGACAGAAGCCGCCTAGCCGGGCGGGCTGTGGTCAGTGCGTCGGTGCTGGAAGAGGTGCTAGAAGGGGTGGCCCTGGCCAAGGTCATCGAGCAGACCGGCGCTGATTTCGTCATCATCGGTGAGGCCACCGAACTGCAACTGGCCCGGGGCGGACGGGGTCGGGCTGAAATCCATCTGGAAACCATCGGGCGGCCCTCCCACTCCTCCGCGCCCCACCTGGGCCGCAATGCGGTGCTGGATATGCTGCGGGTCATCGCTGCGGTAGAGTCCATCCAACTGCCCAGCCACCCGCTGATGGGGCCAGCCATCCTCGCCCTGACCGACATCATCTCCGACCCCTACCCCGGCCATTCGGTTATCCCCAGCATCTGCCGGGCGACGTATGACCGCCGCCTGCTGCCCGGCGAGACAGCCGAAGAAGTGCTGTCGGTCATCCGTGGACGGAGCGAACTGGCCGACATCCGTCTCAACGCCACAGTCGGCGTGGGAACGTATACGAGCCATACGGATTACAAATTTGTGCAAGAGAAGTTCTTCCCGGCCTGGGAGCTGCCGGAGGAGGACGGCTTTGTGCAGAGCGCATTGGCGGCCCTCCACAATAGCGGCATCGAAGCCGAGACGGGGGCCTATCGTTTCTGCACAAACGCTGCCTATAGCGCGGGCGTGGCCGGCATCCCCACTCTCGGTTTCGGCCCCGGCGCAGAGCGGGACGCCCACGTCATCAACGAAAAGCTGCAACTCCACGAACTCCTGGCCGCGGCGCAGGGCTACGCGGCCATCGCGACCGCGCTGCTTTCGTAACGCAAGCTGTTAGCCCGCCGCCGCAAGCTAGACGACCCGACCCAGTTCCTGGCTGATGCCGCAACATTGCGGGGGTGGTTGGACGATTGACGACAGACGGAAGACGAACCGATTCATCACGGGTTCGTCTTCCGTCTGCGGTCCGCCGTCTACAATCGGTACGCCTTCTTCGCCAGCCCGTAGGCCAGATCGTTGGCCATCTGGGTGGCGTCTTCCTCGTCCACAATACCCTGGACCACCAGCCCGGCCACCCAATCACAGGCCGCCCGCCGCCAGAGTTCGTGGCGGGTGGGGATGGAAGGAAAGGCTCGGGTGTCGTCGTTGAAGCCCACTGTGTTGTAAATCCCCGCGGTCTCCATCACCGTATCGAAGAAGCGGCGAATGCCATTGAGACTGTCGAAGAACCACCAGGGCGGCCCCAAGCGCAGAGCCGGGTAGTGACCGGCCAGCGGCGCCAATTCCCGTCCGTAGTTGGTCTCGTCCAGGTTGAAAAGGATGAGGGTCAGGTTCGACGCGTTGCCAAAGCGGTCCAGCAACGGCTTCAAATTGCGGGTGAACTCGGAGGCGATAGGAATGTCCGCGCCCATATCCCGGCCGAAGCGCTGGTAGATGGTCGGGTTGTGGCTGCGGAAGGAGCCGATGTGAAGTTGCATCACCAGCCCGTCTTCGGAAGACATGCGGGCCATCTCGACCAGCATATGGCCGGTGAAACGACGGACGTCGTCGCCGGATGTCTTGCCTGCCAGGCAGCGCTGGAAGATCGCCTCAGCGTCCCGGTTGCTCAGAATCTCCGTGTGGGCAGTCCGGGCGGCGTGATCCGTGGCCGTAGCACCCATCTCGACAAAGAAGGCACGGCGCTGCTCCAATGCCTGAATGTAGGACGAATAGTCACGCACCTCCACACCGGAGACTTCGCCCAGCCGGTCGATCTCCTGTCGCCAGCCATCCATATCCATATTCACCACCGCATCCGGACGGAAGGTGGGCAGGATGCGCCCAGACCAGCCCGATTCCAGGATGGCCTTGTGCTCGGCCAGGGTGGAGGTGGCCGGGTCAGTGGTGGTCAGCGCTTCCACATTGAAGCGCTCGAACATCCGCCGCGGGCCAAATTCTGGCGTGCGTAACTTGGCGTCGATAGCGTCGTAGATTGCCTGGCCGCTCTTTCCGTTCAGTTTTTCGGTGATGCCAAAGAGATCGTGCAGTTCATCCACCAGCCACATTCCCGTGGGCGTGGCCCGAAAGAGGTAGAAATTTTCGGCGAAAATTTGCCAAGCCTTGCGGTGATCCCTCTCCACTGGGCCACCATCCCCCCGGGGAATCGCAACGGATTCCATCGAGATTCCCTGGGAATAGAGCATCCGAAAGATGTAGTGGTCCGGGATCAGAAACATCTCGGTGGGTGAGCCGAAGCGATAGTTGGGATCGGCGAAGAGTTTGGGGTCCACGTGGCCGTGGGGACAGATGAGGGGCAGAGTGCCCACCTGCTGAAAGAGTTGACGGGCCATGGCCCGCTGGCCCGGCTCGGCGCTGAAGTAGCGATCCTGCCGGTCGGCTGTATGGGTGGAGGTATGGGTCATGGCAATTCCTTTCGTGGGGCATGTGCCGAGATTGACATCTCGGCCTGGGATAGTACAATCCTATTATACGCGTTCTGCGCTTTGTCGCAATATGGGCGGCAATCTACTGCTTTTTAGGAGTCTCCAATGTCTTCGCAATCTATTACCCTGGCTCTGCCGGATTCTGTGATGTACCGGGCGCGGCAGGCTGCGCAAACCCTGCGCTTGCCATTGGAAGAGATGCTGGTGGATGTCCTGGCAGCGGCATTGCCGGAGGTAGTAGATGCGCCTGCCGAATTGCAGATCGATCTGGCCCGCATGACCTGGCTGGACGATCAGACACTCTGGGCAATTGCGCGCAGCGAAATGCCCAGTGCGCAGCAAGAACATCTCTATAATCTGGCAGAACTGCAACACCAGCGTTCGCTGAATGGGGAGGAAACGAGCCTGCTGGAACAATTGCGCAAGGAATACGGTGGGGCCACATTGCGCAAGGCCCGCGCTTTTGCGCTCCTGAGTTTACGTAGCGGGCGTCCTTTATTGGCTGAGAACTGATGTAATTTTATGGCATATATCTCACGCCAGTTGCGCCAAAAAGTGACCGCTGATGCGCAGAACCGCTGCGGCTACTGCTTAACCGCCCAACAGATTAGCGGTGGGCAGATGCACATCGAACACATTCTTCCTCTGGCTCGCGGTGGCGTATCGGATGAATCCAATCTCTGGTTGTCGTGCGCCTGGTGTAACAGCTTCAAAGGAGCGCAAACCCACGCTGTGGATCCATTGACCGGAATCGAAGTCCCGCTGTTCCATCCTCGCACCCAAAGTTGGTTGGATCATTTTCGCTGGAGTTCGGATGGTGCTGAGATAATCGGCGTATCCGCTACGGGCAGAGCAACCGTTCACGCATTGCAGATGAACAACGAATATATTCTGCCAGCACGCCGCCAATGGATAGTAGCCGGTTGGCATCCACCGACGACGTAAAACAGATATATCTCCCCATTATTTCATCCTCTTACCATCCCACAGGAGCATTTCGTGAATCTTCAATCTCTCTTTTCTCTGGAAGGCAAAGTCGCGATTGTGACTGGCGGCACAGGTGTGCTGGGCGGGGCGATTGCCCGGGGGCTGGCCGGGGCCGGGGCCAAAGTCGGCATTCTGGGCCGCCGGGCGGACGTGGCCGATAGCGCAGCCGCCGAAATCACCGCCGCAGGGGGCATGGCGATGGGATTGCCCGCGGATGTGCTGAACAAAGAGGAGTTGCACGCCGCCCGCCAGACGGTTATGGACAAGTGGGGCCGGATCGATATTCTGGTCAACGGCGCGGGGGGCAATATCCCCGGCTCGACGATTGTAGGCGATGTGACCTTTTTCAATATGCCCGAATCCGCGGTCAATCAGGTGATGGCCCTCAACTTCAACGGTTCGCTGCTGCCCACCCAGGTCTTTGGCGAGGTGATGATGGAGCAGAAGAGCGGTTCGATCATCAACATTTCTTCTATGGCTTCCCAGCGCGCCCTGACTCGCGTCCTTGGCTACAGCGCGGCCAAATCGGCCATCGACATTTTTACCCGCTGGCTGGCAGTGGACTTTGCCAAGAAGTACGGCGAAGGGTTGCGGGTGAATGCGATTGCGCCGGGTTTCTTCATCGGCGACCAGAACCGGGGCTTCCTGCTCAACGCGGATGGCACGCCCAGCCCGCGCGGCAAGACGATTGTGGAGCACACGCCCATGGGCCGCTTTGGCGAACCGGAAGAACTGATCGGCGCGGCGATCTGGCTGGCCAGCGATTCGGCCCGCTTTGTGACGGGTATCGTTGTGCCGGTGGATGGGGGATTCTCGGCCTTCAGCGGGGTATAGCAGCAGTAATCCAAAAATCAGCAACAGTTGTGATACCGGCAGCGTTGGCTGCCGGTATCACTTTTCATGTCCGCTTCGCTCTGTCCAGTCCATCCCGATCGCGCCCTGTTTCCCGCCGGACTATCCACCTGACCAGCCAGCAAACCGAACGGCTGTCCGGGTCATGCAACCGGTTGTCCTGTTATTCTTACGGCAGCAATGGCTAGGGCCTGAATAGCAGACGCGGGTATAATTTCGACGAAAAGGAGATTATACAGAAGCGGGTCTATTCCGAGTGGATTCCTTACACTTGGAGTTCCCTGTTTTGTCTGTTTGCTCGAACACACCATTGAAAATCTCTATGGCGTGTTAGTGTGACTCCCTTTTTTCACTTCATTGCTCAAATTGTGAGCTATTAGTAATCGTTCTTATCGGAATATACAGGAGATAGTTATGTCAACGGATTTTTCACTCGCACAGTACAAGATCGAGGTGTCCAATGTGGTTCGCAACGCTATGCCAGCGATGCTCTATGAAGAAGCGGTCAGGCACGAAGTTGGTGCCGCGATTGCGGATTCAGGTGCATTGATGGTGCGTTCCGGCAAGAAGACCGGACGCAGCCCTGCAGACAAACGGATCGTCGAGCATCCTGACTCCAAGAACGATATCTGGTGGGGTAAGGTCAATGTGGCTGTGGATGAACATACGTTTGCGATCAATCGCGAGCGCGCGATTGATTATCTCAATACACGAGAGAGAATCTACGTTGTCGACGGCTTTGCGGGCTGGGATCCGAAGGAACAGATCAAAATTCGCATCATCTGCTCGCGGCCCTATCACGCACTCTTTATGTGGAATATGCTGATTCGTCCCACCGACGAACAACTGGCGGAGTTTGGAGAACCCGACTATGTCATCTTCAATTCCGGACAGTTTCCAGCCAATCGCTACACGTCAGGCATGACATCCAAGACGAGCGTTGATCTATCTTTCGAACGCCAGGAGGTCGTCATACTGGGTACCGAATATGCTGGCGAAATGAAGAAGGGCATCTTCACCGTCATGAACTATATCATGCCCAAACGGGGTGTTCTCTCCATGCATTGTTCGGCGAATGTGGGAGACGAAGGAGATGTCTCGATCTTCTTTGGCCTTTCGGGGACGGGCAAGACCACTCTCTCGGCGGATGAACAGCGTAAGTTGATCGGTGACGATGAACATTGTTGGACAGATGACGGTATCCATAACATCGAGGGCGGGTGCTACGCCAAGGCAATTGATCTCTCGGCAGAAAATGAACCTGCGATTTATGGTGCCATCAAGTTTGGCACAGTGCTCGAGAACGTCGTGTATGACAAGCGTTCCCACGCGGTGGACTTCAGCGATGTCTCGATCACAGAGAATACCCGTGCCGCTTACCCAATCGAGTACATACCCAATGCCCAAATCCCCTGTATAGCAGGCCACCCCAAGAATATCATTCTGTTGACGTGCGACGCCTTCGGCGTATTGCCACCCGTGGCGAAGCTGACCCCTGCGCAGGCAATGTATCACTTCATCAGCGGCTATACCGCCAAAGTGGCAGGCACGGAGATGGGTGTGACCGAGCCAGAAGCGACCTTTTCTGCCTGTTTCGGCGCAGCGTTTATGGTCTGGCACCCCAGCAAATATGCCGAATTGCTTGCCAAAAAGATCGAAGAGAACAATACGACGGCGTGGCTGATCAATACCGGCTGGACGGGTGGTGCCTACGGTGAAGGCCAGCGCATTCGTCTCGGTTTCACGCGTGCCATTATCAATGCAATCCACGATGGATCCCTTGACAAGGCCGCGTATGTAGAAGACCCGCTCTTTGGCTTTGCAATACCCACCCAATGCCCGAACGTGCCCGAGAAGATCCTCACACCCAGGAAGACCTGGTCGGATGCCAATGCCTATGATAAGCAGGCACGCCATTTGGCAGAGCTATTTACAAAGAATTTCATGAAGTTCCAGGACGGTAGCAGCGAAGCGATTATCAATGCTGGCCCCCGAGTCTAGAACGGGGCAAGAAGATCGACGAGCCAAAATGTTCGCCGGCGGCGTGACGCCGGAAATCGTGGCAGCAGCTCCGAAGGTGGAGCTGGAATTGGCCTGACTATACGTGAGACGCTAAACGAGAACCGTGAGAGTAGACCACATACTCTCACGTTTCTCGTTTAAGGCTGGCGGTCTGGGTGCTGCTGGCGGTGAATGGCTGACCGGTGACAGCGAATGGGTGGAGTACGCCAATGCTCGTGCCGATAAACCAATCATTCGTGTACTCCTGATTAGAAGAGCGATGCCAGTCCCAATAAAAAACGGGGTGACAGGGAACCCCTTCCCCATCACCCCGTCATCCCAACATCCCGTTTCCCTAATTCAACCGCTCCACAATCCCCGCCGCGCCCATGCCGCCGCCGATGCACATTGTGATCAGCCCGAACTGCTTGTCCTGGCGGATCAGTTCGTAGAGCATCTGCACTGTCAACTTTGCCCCCGTACACCCTAGCGGATGGCCCAGGGCAATCGCGCCCCCGTTCACATTGACCCGTTCCTCGTCCATCCCCAGCTCCCGGATGACAGCCAGACTCTGGGCGGCAAAGGCTTCGTTGAGTTCGATGAGGTCAATGTCGGACAAATTCATCTTCGCCAGACGCAAGGCTTTCGGCACAGCCGCCACCGGGCCGATGCCCATCACCTCCGGCGGCACGCCCCCCACACCGAAGCTGACAAAGCGGGCCAGGGGTTTCAATCCCAACGCGTGGGCTTTCTCCTCGCTCATCAACAAAAGCGCAGCCGCGCCGTCGCTGGTCTGGCTGCTGTTGCCTGCGGTCACGCTGCCTTTGACATGAAAGACCGGGCGCAACTTGCCCAGCCCTTCGATTGTGCTGTCCCGACGGATGCCCTCGTCCACGGCAAAGAGCGTCTCGACGGTACGGCTGTCGCTCCCCTCACCTGTCGTCACACTCACATCCAGCGGCACAATCTGATCGTCAAAGTAGCCCCCATCCTGGGCCGCGGCGGCCCGCTGGTGGCTGCGCAGGGCGAAGGCGTCCTGCTCCTCCCGGCTGACTTCGTAGCGGCGGGCCACATTCTCCGCAGTCAGCCCCATCCCCAAATAGACACCCGGATATTCCTGGGCCAGCGTCGGATTTGCCATAAATTTGTTACTGCTCATCGGCACCCGGGACATGGTTTCCACGCCCCCGGCGATGACCACCTCGCCCATCCCCGCCATAATCTGCTGGGCGGCCAGGGCGATGCTTTGCAGGCCGCTGGAACAGAAACGGTTGACCGTCTGCGCGGGGACTTCCACAGGCAGACCGGCGCGCAGAGCGGCAATGCGCCCCACATTCATCCCCTGCTCGGCTTCGGGCATGGCGCAGCCCAGGATCACATCTTCGATTTCCTTCGGGTCGAGACCGGGCGCGCGTTCAATCACAGATCGAATGACCGCGGCGGCCATATCTTCCGGGCGGGCGCTGCGCAGCGTGCCGCGCGGGGCTTTGCCTACAGCAGTGCGGGCAGCGGAGACAATTACGGCATTGGGCATAAGAGGATGTCCTTTCGTGTTCGGATAATCTTGCGCCCATCGCTCCCGCGTGGGCGCACAAGGCGGACGCTCTGCGTCCAGAATGGCGATAAACGGTTCACTCACTCGACGCAGAGCGTCGGCAGAACGTTCCCACGCGGGGCGATGGGAACGAGAAGATCAGTTGCGCAGCGCCTTCCCGCTCTGCAACATCGCCCAGATGCGTTCCTGGGTCTTCTGATAACCGCACAGCTTCTTGAACGCTTCCCGCTCCAAATCCAGGAAGTATTGCTCGTCCATCCAGGCCGGCTGGCTCAGTTCGCCGCCGCAGAGGACCCAGCCCAGCTCGCCGGCGATGATGGCGTCGTGTTCGCTGATGTAGCCTCCCTCTTTCAGGGAGTAGATGCCGATGCGCAGGTTGGCGAGCATATCCCGCCCGGCCGCATAGACGTTCCCCTTCACACTGGGCGGAGTATAACCGTTGGCTCCCATCCGCAACACTTCGGCTTTGGCCTCGCCCAGCAGGTGGTCGTAGTTCATTACAATGCGGTCTGTGTCGGCGAAGAAGCCCATCTGCCGGGCCTCCACCGCGCTGGTGGAGACTTTGGCAAAGCCGATCTGCTCGAAGATTTGCTGCAAATAGGGGCTGGGGTTGACATTGGCCGCGCCCATGTGGGGGCTGACATTGCGCCGCACCATCTCCTTGCATCCTCCCCCCGCCGGGATGACACCCACGCCCACCTCCACCAGCCCCATATAGGTCTCGGCGTGGGCCACAATGCGATCCGCGCCCATAGAAATCTCCGCGCCGCCGCCCAGAGCCAACTGGTAGGGCGCGGCCACCACCGGCTTGGGGGCCAGCCGCATCTGCAGAATCATCTGTTGCAGGCCGTGGATCGCTGCGTCGAGCTGTTCCCACTGACCAGACTGGGCCAGCATCCCAATCAGGAAGATGTTGGCCCCGGCGCTGAAATTGCCCCCCTGATTGCCGATGACCAGCCCGGCCGCGCTGCCGTGGAGCCGGTTGATGGCCTCGTTGGCGATCTCGCCGATGGCCGTGTCCAGGCTGTTCATTTTGGTGTGGAATTCCAGCAGCAGCACGCCGTCGCCCATATCCAGCAGGCTGGCCGAATCGTTTTCCGCCAGGACACCCCGACTGCGGCGGATGTCGGCCACCGCCACACTCTGGCTGTCGATTAGACTCCGGCTTGCGTGGCTGACTGGGCTATAGACCGTCCGCTCGCCATCTTCATAGGTATAGAAGCTCTTCCGCCTGGAAGCCAACATTTCGTGAACCCACCCGGCCACAGAAACTCCTTCGCCCTCCATCCGGTCCAGGGCCTCCTGCACACCCAACACGTCCCACGTCTCAAAAGGCCCCATCTCCCAGCCGAAACCCCACTTCATTGCGTTGTCGATGTCGGCGGGGCTGTCGGCGATCTCCGGGACCCGCTTGCTGGCGTAGGCCAACGTGCGGCTGAGGGTGTGCCAGAGCAGGTCACCCGCCTCGTCGTCGGCGTCGGTCAGCCGGCGCAGACGCTCGGCCAGCTCCTCGTCTTTGGCGTCGCCCACACTGGCCCAGCGGGGTTTGGCCGGGGCCACGTAGTCGATCTTCCCCTTCACAGCGGCCTGCAAATCCAGTCCCCAAAAATCCTTGCGCCCTTTGGCGTCGGTCACAGTCTTGTAAAAACCCTGGCCTGTCTTGCTGCCCAGGAGTCTGTTTTCCACCAGCAGCTTCATCACCGCCGAGCCGCTGGGACCCCGCAGAACCTCCCGATCCTCGTCGTTGGGGATCAGCCCGTAGAGGTTATCGCCCACCAGCGCGGCCACGTCAATACCCACCACATCGTTCAGGCGGAAGGTAGCGGTCTTGGGCCGCCCAATCAGCGGGCCAGTCAGGGCGTCCACCTCCTCAACGGTGTAGCCATTTTCGATGGCATACTCCATCAGATCGCTCTGGATGAAGCTGAACATTCGGTTGCCCACAAAATTGGGCGTATCTTTGCAGACGACGACCCCCTTGCCCAGCCGTGTCTCGGCAAAGGCTTTCATCTGGGCCACAATCGCCGGGTCGGTCTCCGGCGTGGGGATGATTTCCAGCAGGTGCAGGTAGCGGGGCGGGTTGAAAAAGTGGGTACCCAGAAAGCGTTTTTTGAAAGCCGCGCTGCGCCCCTGGCTGATGATGTGGACAGGGATGCCGGAGGTGTTGGTACTGATGATGGCGTGGGCCGGCGCGACGGCTTCGATGCGTTCCATCAACGCCTGTTTGGGGCCGGGCCGCTCGACGATCACCTCCACAATCCAGTCGCTCTGTTTCACAGCGGCGTCGAAATCGTCCTCCAGATTGCCCAGGCGGATCAGTCCGGCCTGCTGCTCGGAGAAGAGGTTGGCCGGTTTGGCCTTGACCATCCGCTCGAAGCCCTCCCGCACAATGCGGTTGCGCACGACGGGGCTTTGCAGCGTCAGCCCTTTGGCCGACTCGGCGGCGGTCAACTCAGACGGCACAATGTCCAACAGGTGGGACGAAATACCCGCGTTGGCGAGATGGCCGGCAATGGAGGCACCCATCGTGCCGGCGCCGATGACGGTCACGTGGGAGATGGATTTGGGCATAGGATTCTCCTGGGGGAGGGTATCAGATATTGGGTATTGGGTAGTGATGCCGCCGAGTGAATAGTGAACAGTCATCAGTGAACGGTAATCAGTGGGATACCAACTGGTCACTGGTTACTTGTCACTGATTACTGCTCACTGGCTTTTGCGTGGGGCAATGATAACGGCGGGCTGTTGCGGGGTGGTTTTGGGATCGTTTATCCCTTGCCGCGTGGCGTCAGGCGGGGATGGCTTCTGGCTCTGGTGCAATCACAATACCCGTGCGCCGGGCAATTTCGATGATGGCGCTGGCGTCGTCTTCCTCCCACTGGCGTTCACCCACGCCGATGGGTTCGATGCGGGTGTCTACAAAAGTCGCCACATGCCAGAGCAGATCGATATCCTTGCGCCGCCGTTGCCCATCAAATTGCGGCGAAACGATCAGCAAATCAATATCACTCCACTGATGGGTATCACCCGTCGTCTGGGAACCGAACAGAACACCAAACGAGACCGGCATACCCTCGCTATCGAGCGCATGCAAATAGCGCTGAATTATCCTGCCGATTGTTCTGCTAACTTCTGCACCAGCCATCGGTAGACCTCCTCGGATCGTCGCATATATCCCCGCGCCTCCGCGAGAGTAGGAACGCCAAGTTCAAATTCGGGATAACGGCCTTCCAAATTAAAATCGTTCATTTCGCCCAGAACTTTGGCGTAGTCGCTTCCCATCGCCAGTTGGGCGATCTCGGCCAAATGTGTAAGGCTGTGTATCCTCGGCGCAAGCGCGTTCGTCGTGCGGCAGACATGCGCCTTCAGCATCTTCTCCAGCGCGAGATGGGCGAAAAAGAGTCCGTGACGGATGCTCTCGTCCGCCACCAGCTTCTGCGCCACCACCCAATCTTCTTCGGCGCTCGCGCGCCAATAGACAATCTGCTTGGCGATATCAATCATACGGACAGTATACCACAATACCCGCCACAGCCATTTGATGACTTCCCCGATTGCTGGCACAATAGAGTGTATGACACGCATTCTGGTGATCGACGACGACAGATTGATGCGGCGCAGCGTTTCGTTGAGCCTGACCGACGCTGGCTATGCCACCGAGACCGCAGGCAGCGGCGAGGAGGGGCTGGCCGCTGCCCGCAAACTGCGCCCAGACCTGGTGCTGCTGGACATCGGCCTGCCGGGGATGGACGGGCTGGAGACCCTGCGCGCCTTTCAGCGGGAGATCGCAGCACCGGTCATTTTCGTCACAGCCCGGCGGCGCGAGCTGGACGAGATCGTCGGGCTGGAGATGGGCGCGGACGATTACATCACCAAACCCTTTGATATGGATGTGCTGCTCGCCCGGGTGAAAGTGGTGCTGCGCCGGGCACAGCAGAGCCAGCCACCCCCCGCCCCTTCACGCCCAATCGCAGTGGGCGATCTGCGCATCGATCCCGCCGCCCATCAGGTGACTGTGGCCGGTGATCTGATCGAACTGGCCCCCAAAGAGT
>CAMDQF010000046.1 GCA_945905745.1 Litorilinea aerophila | reverse complement strand
GAATCGCCCAGCGCCCCCACCAGCACCGATAGCACCTCGCCTGATGCCTGTCCCAACTGCCCCAGACTCCTCGCCGTCGCTTCCCGCACACCGGAATCAGAATCGCCCACCGCCCCCACCAGCGCCGATAGCACCTGGCCTGGTGCCTGCCCCAACCCCCCCAGACTGCTCGCCACCTCTTCCCGCATCCGGGCATCAGAATCGTCCAACGCCTCTATCAGCGCCGATACCGCCTCGCCTGATGCCTGTCCCAACTGCACCAGACTCCTCGCCGCCGCTTCCCGCGCTAGCGACAATGACTTATAATTATCCAGCGGCATGACAAGCGCCCCAACCAACGCCGACACTATCTCGCCTGATGCTTGCCCCAACTGTCCCAAACTCCTCGCCGCCGCTTCCTGCACACGGGAATCAGAATCGCCCAGCGCCCCCACCAGCACCGATAGCACCTCGCCTGATGCCTGTCCCAACTGCCCCAGACTCCTCGCCGTCGCTTCCCGCACACCGGAATCAGAATCGCCCAGCGCCCCCACCAGCACCGACACTACCTCGCTTGATGCCTGCCCCAATTGCACCAGAACCCTCGCCGCCGTCTGCAATGGCATTTCATCACCATCTTCTCTTCGTCCGGTGTCCCGGACGATTTGCCACAGGAGGCCCTGTGCATTGTGCGCCAGAGAGCTGCGCAGTTCCGCGTCGACGCCCAAAGGCGCGCAGTCGAAGAAGCCGGTGGTGGCAAATGTGAATTCCCGCGCCAGCACCCAGGCTAGGCGTCGTTCTAATTGCCAGGTGACCCGCACAGCTAACGGATTGCCGAAACGTTTTGAGCGCAACAACCGCCAGGGCGGCCGATAGCGATACAGAATCATTCGCAGTAATTTCGACGCGACCTCCACTCCCTCGATGCCCGACCCCAAATGCCCAATCACCAGCAAATGTACCTCCCGCCACCAAGCCTTGTGGAGGTGCGGCATTACCAGATCGATATAGTCCGGGTCGGGCTGGGCTGCGATGTGGCGGGCGGTCAGGTATTCCTGGAAGGTCAGGTGGGGGAAGCCGTAGCGGTCACCACCCAGGAATTGGAGCAGACCGGAGCGCAGGCTGAGGGTGCGCAGAAACTTCTCGGCTTCCAGTGTGGCGGAGGCGGGCGTCGCCAGCCCCTCGTTCTGCATAGCCTGGACCAGGACGGGGATCAGCTCACGGGCCGGCGCGTCCGTGCGCTGACCAGTGTTGTGGATGGCGTAGGCCAGGGGCGCGAGTAGGCGCAGATGGCGCTCCCAGCCGATTTCGGCCAGGACGCCGGTATAGGCCACGTCGTGCTGGGCCTCCCAACTTTCGATGAGCATCTGGCAGCAGCGTTCGTAGAGTTCCACCCAACGTTCGGGCAGGTAGCCGTTCTCGTTCCACAGCAGGAGGAGAAGGGTTGCCAGCAGGGGCGTCGTCGCCAGTTCCAGGGTTTTGGGCGCGGACTCGACGGCCCGAAAGAGGGCGTCGGCCTCCTTCGCCTGCTCTGCCGGGGTCAATTCCTCGTATTGGGCGCACAGAAAGCCGAAGAACCGGCGCACATCTTCCGGGGCAAAACGCTGGATGGTCAGCCGTTGAAAACGCGCCCCCAGGCTGGCTTCGCTGCCGTTGACCCCCGCGGGCCGGCTGCTGAGGACGAGGCGGTTGGCACTGCTGCGGGCGTAGTCGGCCAGGGAATCGGCGATGCGTCGCCGGGCGGAGAGGTCGGCGATCTCGTCCAGCCCGTCGCAGAGGAGGAGGCAGCGGCCCGCGGCCAACGCCTGTTCCAAAAAGAGGGCGGGGATGTCGTCAAAGGGAGGCTGTTTCGTCAAGTGTTGGGGCAGGAAGGTCTTCCAGTTGGGCGTCTCCCGACTGTTGGCTTGCAGGTAGGCTTCGGGCAGACGGCCCAACTCCACCAGCAGAGGCAGCCGGTCGGCGTCGGCTTGGGGACCGAGCCGATCCGCCTCCTGCTGGCGGCCCGCTGCGAAGGTCACGGCCAGCCAGCGCAGGAGGGTACTCTTGCCCGCGCCCGGTTCGCCCACAATCAGCGCGTGCTGGGCCAGGGCCTCGCCGAGGGTGATGGGTTCCTGAACGGTTATTGTGCGTTCCTGGGGACGGTCGTCCTCTTTCTTCTCCCCGCGGCGGAAGGGGTTGCGGCTGCGTTCTTCCCGCTCCCGCTCTTGCGCCCACTCCTCCGTTGGGATGGGTTCGCGCACAATTTTCTCGACGGTCAGCGTCAAGCGTACGAATACGTCGTCCAGTGGCACGTCCGAAAGACGCAGATCGCCGATTCCCAGTCCGGCAAAGCCCAGCCGGTTGTAGCGCTCGCCCACCTGCGCCCGGTAGCGGCTTTCGACCGCGGCCAGTTGCTCCGGTGTCAGTTCTGCCGGGGTTGAACCGCCCTGGTAGATATTCGTGACTTTGTCCCGGCCCACGAAATCGCCGCCGCCGGTTACATTGACATTCCCGCCGATGTGAGTTGAGGTTTCGTCTGCCATACGCCGCCGTCCTGAGAAAAGAGGAGGGAGACCTGCCAGGTTTTCTGAAACCTGGCAGGTCTGGCAGCTTGTGCTACCCTTTGCCCCTATCCGCGCCGCCCCTTCTTGCCCTTCTTCTTTGCTCGCTCAGTCGGCGCAGGCACAGACGCAGACGTAACCGACGCCACCTCCTCGTCGCGCACGGTTTGCCAGGCGCTTGGCCCGCCTTCTTCCAGGGCGACCAGACTATCCGCGGCCAGCCCGGCCAGATCGGCCATCTGCTCCGAAAGGTGCATCAATCGCTGCAAAATGGGCAGGGCTTCGTTGTATAGCTTCTCGGCGATGGCCCTGTCGCCAAAGTCGTGTTCGGCAAAGGCGCGGAACGCAATCACCTCCGGGTCTATCGGTCGCACAGCGTAGGCCCCGCGCACAGCCTCCAATGATTCCTCAAAGCGATGCAGAGTGCGCAGCAGCAGACTCATGCGCACCCGCAAATCCGCATTTGTCGGGTCCTGCTGAATGCGCCGGCGATATTCGGCCAGTCCTTCCAGGGGGTGCATGGAACGCTCGAAGACTGTCGACTCGAAGCGGCTGAGAAAGTTACCGGGCGTAAAGAGCGGGCGATCCGTCTCGCCTGTCACCAGCTTCAAATAGCTATCGTCGCCGTAGATCGGCAGCATCAGACGCAGGGCGTCAAGCCCCCGCAATTCGTAACTGTCCTTGGCCCCACACTTGGGACAGATGATTTCCCGGTCCATCACATAGGAATCGTAGCGGACGGGCTGGCCCTCGGCCTTGCGGCGCCGGGTTCCCATGTCCTGGGTCACGTGTTGGACAAAGTGGAGGCGGGCGCGGCCACAGCGCTTGCAGGTCAGGTTGAGATAGAGGCCATCCTCCCGCCGCGGGGGTGTTGTACGCGGCAGCCCCAGTTTCTCCTGTGCATAGTCCAGATCGAGCATTTGCAGATCGACCCGATCCGCCTGGAAAGCGGCTTCGATGGCCGGATAGGCTTCGGTCGCGCCCAGATTGCACAGGTCGCCGATGACGGTAGCCGTGAAGGTCTCTTCGTCAGGATTGGCCTCGGAGCCGGGCCGGTCGAGCAGTTCGGTCAGAAAGGCCACCACTTCGGCCCGCTCTTCCGGGTGTCTGGTGGCCCGTTCCACCAGTGCGTCGGTCGCACTGGAGCGAAGGCCCCAATCACAGCCAGCATTGGCGGCCCAACCGCGCAACTCTGCTGGTGTGAAGCCACCCACCAGCCCGAAATCCTTGCAGAGCAGATCCCGCCAGTCGCCTGTGGCCTGATCCAGCCAGCGGTCGATCTCGACGAACTGGGCGAGGTACTCCAGGCGCAGACGGCGCAGCAGTTCCAGCGCGTGTCCCGGTGCGGGGGTGTCGTAGAGGCTCTCGTCCCAGGCCAGATAGAGCAATTCGGGGATGAGCACTGCGCCCTGGGCCAGGATTTCCCGATAGGTTTCGTCTACCGCAGCCGGTGGCAGATCCAGCAGATTGCGGATGGGTGGCAGATATTCGGTCTCATTCTCCTGGCCGGCCCGGGTCAGGGCAAAGCCAGCGCGCAGATCGGCCAGAACCGCGGGATCGATCTGACTTAAGTCATCCGCCTGCGCATCTCTCTGCTCTTTCTCTAATTCCTCCGCGTGCAGATTGATTTCCACGGATTCTGAGTCATCCCCATCTGCGTCCACTCGAAGAAGCGCTGTTTCCAGAGCTTCCCCGGCCAGCCCGTACAACTGCGCCCGACGCAAACCGGCGACCAGAACCCTATGGGTGAACAGATAGGTCGGTCGCCCGCGCAACAGTCGGCTGAGCTGAGCAACCCCTACCGACAGCGCGCCCGATTCCATATAGATATCCGCGATATTGGGCAACCAAGTGTATGCGTTGAACGAGTCGTCCCGTTGCAGATAGTAGACAAGTCCCGCATAGGCAGTCGCCAGCGCAGCATCGGTCTCCCTGTTCACCAGTGCCAGGCTCTGATCAAAATAGATGTTGTGATAATCCACCATATCCGAGTGGTCTGGGCTGCGCAGGATCAGACCACGCACGGCTCGCTCCCGTGCCCACGTCTCTTCGGCCCATTCACCGTCGGACAGGCCATCCAGCACATCCAGTAGATCCGAGCTGGACCACTTGCCCGGCGGCTGGCTCTGGATTTCTTCCAAACTCATTCGTTGAAACCTTCGTTCGATATTTTTCATTACAGATATTCTCCTCTCTTTGTAACGCAAGCTGTTAGCTTGCGAAATGGCAAGCTAACAGCTTGCGTTACATCACCCCACCGCGGGCAGATCTGCACCGCGCACCAGTTCGTTGAACTCGCCCACATCCTCGCTGAGAATCTGGTGGAGTTCGCCCAATTGCTGGTTGATGGCGTCGCTGTACTCTTTGACCAGGGCCAAAGACGAAGTAGTCGGGCGGCCATCCGCGCTATTAATATTGGAAACAATCGTCGCCAGTTTGGCGTTCAGCCGGGGGCGCACAAGCAGACCGTAGACATTCTTCTGCTCGCCGGGCAGGATCAGCGCATCCTCCACCACCGCCAGTTTGGCCAGCAGATCGTCGGCGGCCTTTACAGCGGATTCGTTCCCCGCCAGCCGCTCCTTCCAGCCCGTCACCTGGGCCTGTACCCGGCGCAGGTTGACCACATTCTCATAGAGAGTGTTCAGTTGGCTGCGCACAGCCACCAGCGCGTCGTACTGCTCGGCCAGGGCCTCGTCACTTACGTCAACCCGCGGGTCTTTCACCACCTGCAAGGGCTGGGTAGAAATACCCTCGCCCACTGTCAACCGAACCGTATAGTCGCCGGGCAGCACATAGGGACCCTTGGCCGCTTCGCCACCGGTCTTGTTGCCTTTGATGCGCAGGCTGCCCTCCTCCCGCAGATTCCAGACAAAGCGGTTGAGACCCGCCCGCACAGGAATCCACGGCCCCGGCTCCATCGCCTTTTCGGCGTCGCCCAGTTTGTCCCAGCCCGCGGGTTTGGGGCCAAAGCTGCGGATGACCTGACCGGCGGCGTTGAGAATTTCCAGTTTGGGCGTCACCCCGTCGGGCAAAGGATTGGGCAGTTGATAGTGGAGAATTGCCCCTCGTGGCGCGCCCTGACCACTGTCCAGATAGGTGCGCACCGCCTGACCTGTCTCCTCATCTTTACCCGCGATGTAGGTGGCGTTGGAGGCCATCGAGTAGACCTTCCCCTCTGTGGGCAGCCAGTCGGCGAACAAATCCGGCAGGACCCGCACAGCCGCCAGGGGCGGATAGAGACTGGGGACTGGGGACTGGGGACTGGAATCGCGCCCAGTCTCCGATCCCCGATCCCCAGTCCCCGCCCGCAAGGGCGTTACGTCGTCCAGCACCCAGAAGCTGCGCCCGTGGGTGGCTGCGACGAGCGCGCTCCCCTTCACCCGCAGATCGTAGATGGGCACAACGGGCAGCCCCTTCTCCCAGCGCTGCCAGCTTGCCCCGTCGTCCTGGGAGACGTACAGCCCGGTCTCTGTCCCTGCGTAGAGCAGGCCGGGTGTGGTCAGGTCGCAGCGGATGACACGGGTGAAGTCGTCGGCAGGGATGCCGCTGCTGATAACCGTCCAGCTTTGGCCGTAGTCGCTGGTTTTGAAGAGGTAGGGCGTGTTGTCGTCCAGTTTGTAGCGGGTGCCGGCCAAATAGGCTGTGGCCGGGTCGTGGGGGGAGGGTTCGATTGTCTGCCAGTAAATCCACTCGGGCAGGCCCGCGGGGGTGACATTACGCCAGCTTTTGCCCCCATCCCGGCTGATGTGGACGAGGCCGTCGTCGCTGCTGGCCCAAAATACGCCTGGCTCGTGGGCCGATTCCCGGAAGCAGGCCAGGGTACAATAGGTCTCCGCGCCGCTGGTGTCCCAGGTGATCTGCCCGCCGGACGCGCCCTGTTTGGATGGATCGTTGCGGGTCAGGTCCGGGCTGATCTGCTCCCAGTTTTGGCCGTCGTCCCGGCTGCGCCAGACGTGGTTGCCGCAGGCGTAGAGCACGTTCGGGTCGTGGGGGGAGAAGATCAGCGGGAAGGTCCAGGGGAAGCGATAGCGCATATCTTTGGGCGCAATGTCGCCGCCGGTGGCTTCGGGCCAGACATTGACCAGACGAATCTGGCCGCTGCGCAAATCCGCCCGCTGCAAACTGCCCTGGCCGCCGGGGGAGGAACCGACAGCGCCCACATAGACGATATCGCTGTCCTTGGGGTCCACGGCAATGAAGCCGCTCTCGCCTGTGCCAGCAATCTGGCAATCCCGCCAGCCGATGCCCCCGTCTTGGCCGTCGCTGGGGACGCGCACGCTGGAATTGTCCTGCTGGGTTCCGTAGACCCGGAAGGGGAAGGCGTCGTCCACGTCCATACGATAGAACTGGGCGGTGAGCTGGTTGTAGATGCTGCTGAAGCTCTCGCCGCCGTTGAAGCTGACCCCTGCGCCGCCGTCGTGGCCTTCGATCATTCGCCGGTTGTTTTTGGAGTCAATCCAGAGGGCGTGATTGTCGCCGTGAGCAGTGGCGACTTCTTGGAAGCTCTTGCCCCCGTCCACGCTCTTCCAGAAGTTCAAATTGGCGACGTAGACCGTCTCGCTGTCCTGGGGGTCGGCGAAGACGTGCAAATAGTACCAGGGGCGCTGGCGCAGTTCCGGGTTGTCACAGACCAGCTTCCAGTTTAGCCCGAAGTCGTCGGAGCGGTAGAGGCCGGGGTCGTTCTGGCTCTCCACCAGGGCCCAGACCCGGCCGGCCTGGGCTGGGGACGCGCTGACGCCGATTTTGCCCAGCAGACCGGCCTGGGGCAGCCCTTTGGCCCGGCTGATGTCGGCCCAGGTGTCGCCGCCGTCGGTGGACTTCCAGAGACCGCTGCCGGGGCCGCCACTGTTCAGTTCCCAGAAGTGGCGGTGGGTCTCCCAAAAGCTGGCGTAGAGGATGTCGGGATTCTGGGGATCGATGCTCAAATCCACCGCGCCCGCCTTCTCGCTGACATACAGCACTTTCTCCCAACTTTTGCCCCCATCGGTGGAGCGGAAGAGGCCCCGCTCCTCGTTGGGGCCAAAGGCATGGCCCAGCGCAGCCACGTAGACCCGGTCCGGGTTGCGTGGGTGGACGCGCACTTTGCCGATGTGCCGGGTGTCTGTCAAGCCGCAGTGCCGCCAGGTGCGCCCGGCGTCGGTGGATTTGTATACGCCGTCGCCGTGGGTCACATCCGTGCGGATGGTGGACTCGCCCATTCCCGCGTAGATCACATTCGGGTCGGACGGAGAGACGCAGAGATCGCTGACCGAGGCGGTCTTGAAGTAGCCGTCGGAGACATTCCGCCAGGTGACGCCAGCGTCGGTGGTCTTCCAGACGCCGCCGGCTACTGAGCCAAAATAGAAGGTGGCGATGTCGTTGGGGTCGCCGGCCACGGCGATGACGCGCCCGCCCCGAGAGGGACCGATGTTGCGCCAGGGCATGGCAGACCAGAAGGTGGGATCGATTTGGGTTGTCATTTGGTTGCTCCGTGTGAGATGGTGAGATGATGGAATAATAGGAGGAAGTCGCATCGCTTTCTGTCGTTTTGACTGTAGCGGAAAGGTGGCGGGAGGTCAAGTTGGAACCGCCCGGCGCTAAAGACACCGGGCTACCGGGCAACGCCCCGTCAACGGGGCTAAAACATCGGAAGAAAAAATTTCTGCCGTTCCCAAGCCAGCTTGGGTGGAAATCTTTCCCTGGCCCCGTCATTGACTGGGAAACGGTTGGGCCTTTTCCGCCCTGTATTTTGAATAGCCTTGGCGAGCTGATGCACCACTTTTCCAACGGACAAAGGTGGGGTAAAATAAGCGAACATCGTCACCTCACGCCTTCTTGCCACCACCCTTCACTCAAAAAGGACCCTTTTCATGCCTTTACTTTTTGATATGCCTTTGGAGCGTCTGAAAACCTATGAAGGACGCAACCCCCGGCCCGCGGATTTTGACGAATATTGGGACAAGTCCCTGGCTGAACTGGACAGCATTGCGCCCGCGGTGGAACTGATCCCGGCCAAATTTCAATCCCCTTTTGCCGACTGCTTTCATATGTACTTCACCGGCACAGGCGGCGCGCGGATCCACGCCAAACTCCTGCGCCCCAAGAATGCACCCGAACCCCACCCGGCCATTCTGATGTTCCACGGCTATTCGGGTGACAGCGGCGACTGGCAGAGCAAATTGGGTTTTGTGGCCGCCGGCTACACAGTGGCCGCCCTAGACTGCCGGGGCCAGGGCGGCCTGTCGGAAGATGTGGGCGGCGTGCCCGGCTGGACGTTGCGCGGTCACATTGTGCGCGGTCTGGACGGCGCACCGGAGGACCTGCTCTTCCGCCACATCTTCCTGGACTGCGCGCGCATGGCCCAGATTGTGATGGCTATGCCCGATGTGGATGAGACGCGGGTGGGCGCCACCGGCGGCAGCCAGGGCGGCGCACTGACTTTGGCCTGTGTCGCCCTGGAGCCCCGTGTCAAGCGGGCCGCGCCGATCTACCCCTTCCTCTCGGACTACAAACGGGTCTGCGAGATGGACATGGACAAGGACGCCTATGCCGAACTGCGGGAGTGGTTCCGCAAATTTGACCCCCGGCACGAACGGGAGGAGGAGGTCTATACCCGCCTGGGCTACGTGGACATTCAGTTCCTCGCCCCCCGCATCAAAGCCGAGGTGATGATGGGTGTGGGCTTGCAGGATCAAATCTGCCCACCTTCCAGCCAGTATGCCACCTTCAACAAAATTACATCTCCCAAGAAAGCCGTCCATTATCCAGATTTCGGCCACGAGAATTTGCCCGACTTCCAAGACCGCATCTTCGAGTGGATGATGGAGTTGTAGGGGATTGGAGACTGGGGACAGGGGACTAGGGACTAGGGACTAAGAAGAGTCTCCCAATCCCCGATCCCCAGTCCCCAATCCCCAATCCCCAATCCCTGCCCAAGCCAACTGGACTGAACTTTGAACAATTTCGACCCCGAAAAACGCGCATGGCAGGAATCCAACCGGGCAGCCCTGCTGGCCCGGTTGGATTTTGCCCTGAATGCGGCAGAAGACACCCTCTTTACGGAAGAATGGAGCGGCCATTTTGTGGCGGTGACGAAGGAGGAAGAGACCCTGCGCCTCTGGCTCATCGACCAGAACGCCAACGATACGGATTGGGTACAGAGTATCCTGCGCTTGAGCGATCCCCTGACTTTGCCTATGAGCTACACCCAGGCGATGATGCTGGCCCTCATCTGGCAACCCCAACCGGAACGCATCTTTGTAACCGGGCTGGGCGGCGGCGGGTTGGCTACTGTTCTGCACCACCATCTCTGGCAAAGTCGCATCGACTGTGTGGAGTTGTCCCCGCCAGTTGTGGCGGCGGCCATCGGCTGCTTTGGCTTTGCCCCGGACGACCGCATGACCCTGACCACCGGCGACGCCCTGGAAGCTCTGAAAGAGGCCCGTCCCAGAAGTTACGATATTCTCTTTCTCGATCTCTTTTTCGACAACGGCGAAACGCCGGAACATCTGGTCACAGACGACTTCTTCCGGCTCTGCCAGAGCCGTCTGCGTCCCGGCGGGCTGCTCACGATGAATCTGGGCGCAAAGGGGCCGGAGTTTGCCCAGCGGCTCGAAACCATCGGGGCCAGCTTCCCCACAGTCTACACCTGCCGGGGCCACGGCTCCACACAGGTCGTCTTTGCCAGCGAGCGTCCGCCCATCTCCAGCTTCGCCCTCACCCAACAGGCCATTGCCGTGCAGCAGGCACACAACTTCACCTTCCCCTACGTCACCTGGGTTTCCCGGCTGATCCAGCAGCGGCCCGATTCCGAGCGGCCCGATTCCGAGCGGCCCGCGCCGGAGTCAGCCCAATGATGGCCCGGCTTGCCCGGAGCTGGGGTCTGCTGCGTTCCCTGGCCATCTACTACGGACTCCCCGGTCGCACGGCCAAAGACAGAGCCTTTTATCGCCAATTCGTCCAGCCCGGCGCGCTGGTTTTCGACATCGGCGCACACGTGGGCAATCGGCTGCGGGTACTGCGCCAGCTGGGCGCGACCTGCGTAGCCGTGGAACCCCAGCCCCTCTTTGCAGACTTTCTCGAACGCTTCTACGGAAAGGACGAGCAGGTGGTGCTGGTGCGGGAGGCCATCGGATCGCAGATCGGGGAGGCGACACTCCACATTTCCCGACGCACGCCGACGGTGACGACGATCTCGGCTGGCTGGATGGACGCGGTGCAGCGGGCTGACTCCTTTGCCGATGTGCGCTGGGAAGAGACGGTGACTGTGCCGGTGACGACGTTGGACGCGCTGATCGCCCGTCACGGCGCGCCAGACTTCTGCAAAATTGACGTGGAAGGCTCGGAACTGGCTGTGCTGGAAGGGCTGTCGATCCCCCTGCCTCTGCTCTCCTTCGAGTACATCCCCGCCACCCAGGAAATGGCACTGGCCTGCATCGACCGTCTGCAAAGCCTGGGTGACTATCGCTACAACTGGTCCGTGGGCGAGGAGCAGCGGTTGGCGTCGGATGGTTGGCTGGATGCGGCGGATATCGCGGCGCGGCTGGAGGAAATGGGGGTCAACGAACGGTCGGGGGATTTGTACGCGAGAAGGACCTAAGGCTGTTTTATCTACAGAAGCCGTGCAGCGAGAGCAGCAAGCAGATCCTCTAATTTACTCACATTCGATTCCAGTACGTCAGACTCGATATGCGTGCAGGTCCAAGCCCCGTAGAGTATTTAGAAATTTCTGATGCTCTATGCGGGACTCAGTCCAGAAGTACCAGTCATTGTAATCTTCGTGGGCCTGCTGGGAGGTAGCATCGGGGAGAATTTCACTCTCGAAAGTTGAAAAGGAGACCCCATACCGTTCTTCGAGTCGTTTCACCTCATTCCCAGCAGCAGAAATCGCAGCCTCCACCTGAACCCGACGCGCCCGCATAGCCTCGTAAAGACCCGCACGCACGAGTCTTTACTGTTCGATTTGGGGCAATTCTGCCAATGCAGCAGGTATATCAAAAGTCAATTGGGGCATACTTATTTCCTCCTGAGCGGAGTATACCACACGCCAGCTTTGTTGAAAAACCATCAGAAAGACAGCCCGTGCTCATTCTGCAAATTCTCTGCGCACTCCTCGGCATTTACATCAGCGCGCTGGCTGTGAAGTCAGCCGTGCGTACTTTCGTCCTGCCCCGCAGCGCGCCGGACAATGTGACGAGCATTGTCTTTCGCTCCATCCGCTGGCTGTTCAACCTGCGTGTGAGCCGCCTGACCACCTACGAAGCCCGGGATCAGCTAATGGCCTACTACGCGCCGGTGGCCCTGCTCTCCTTACTCCCCACTTGGCTATTCCTCGTCGACATCGGGCATATCTTAATCTTCTATGGATTGGGCGTCAGCGACTGGCAACAGGCATTTGTTCTGAGCGGTTCGTCTCTGCTCACCCTTGGCTTTGCCCAGGGGACAACTTTTTGGCATATTCTTCTTGCCTTTGAAGAGGCAACCACCGGGCTGATTCTCGTAGCCCTGCTCATTGCCTATCTGCCCACAATGTATACTGCCTTCTCCCGGCGGGAAAACGCGGTGACCCGGCTAGCCGTGCGCGCGGGCGAGCCGCCTTCCGCTGTCGAAATGCTCCTGCGTTTCAATCGGTTGTGGGACATCAAACGGCATGACATGATGGATGAAGTCTGGACCGATTGGGAAATCTGGTTTTCGGAGATTGAGGAGAGCCACACATCCCTGCCCGCGCTGGTCTTCTTCCGCTCGCCCCAGCCGGATCACTCATGGGTCACAGCGGCGGGGGCTGTGCTGGACGCGGCCAGCCTCACCGCCTCTGTGCTGGACCTGCCGCCAAACCCGCGGGTCAACCTCTGCATCCGGGCCGGCTTTATCGCGCTGCGCCGGATTGCCGACTTCTTCGGGGTAGAATACAATAAGGACGCCTCCTTCCCGGCAGACCCGATCAGCATCAGCCGGGTCGAGTTCGACGAGGTATACGACAGGCTGGCCGCAGCCGGTGTGCCTGTCAAAACCGACCGGGAGCAGGTCTGGCAGGATTTTGCCGGCTGGCGGGTCAACTACGACCGGGTTCTGCTGGCCCTCTGCCGTCTGACAATGGCCCCCTATGCCATGTGGTCGTCGGATCGTTCGCCCATCCGCTGAGATTTTGTATACACGAATAGTACAGAACACCCAATCCCCAATCCCTAATAATCAACATACCCAACTATGCCACACACCCAACAACCCCTTGCCCTCGTACTTGACATCGGCACCTCCTCCGTGCGCTGTGCTGTCTATCGGCCCGACGCGGTGGTCCTGCCGGGCACAGCCGCCCGCCGTCCATTTGCCTTTGAAGAAGATGGCACGGCCCGGGTGGATCTGCTGCGCGCCCGCACGGAAGAGGTGATCGACGAATGTCTGAGCCGCTACCGGGAGGGCGCGGCGGGCATCGGTCCGCTTGCGGTGGTGGGGTGGACGGGTTTCGCGATGAGTTGGCTGGGGGTGGATAAGACGGGTAGGCCGGTCACGCCGATCTATACCTACGCCGACGCCACCAGCGGGGTCTATGCCAACAGACTGCGGGCCGAGTTGGCCGCAGCCGGTCGCCTGGAGGAGATGCACCAGCAGACAGGCACACCCATCCACGTGGCCTATGCCCCAGCCCAACTCCTGCGCCTGGCGGCCGAGGAGCCGCAGCGGCTGGCCGCAGTCGCCCATTTTCAGACGGCTTCGGCCCATCTGCTGGCCTGCTGGCGGGGAGAGCCTTTCGCGCCCATCAGCTCGTCCGAGGCCGGCTGGACGGGTTTGCTGGATCGCAGCCGCCTGGACTGGGTCGGTGGCGACCACCGGGTCGGTGGCCGCCACCGCGACGATCTCCTGGCTCTGCTCCCGATTGAGCGCTCCCAACTGCCGCCCATTTTTGACTATGCGAATGGACCAACCGGACTTTCCGCCGAATACCGCCGTCGCTGGCCGGAGTTGAGTGACGCCCGTTTCTGCCTGGCCGTGGGAGACGGCGCGGCGGCCAATATCGGCAGCGGTGGCGTGGATGCCTCGCGGCTGGCCTTGACGATTGGCACCAGCGGCGCGCTGCGGGCGGTGATCCACCAGGCCGCGGGCGAAGCGCTCCCCCCTGTGCCCGCGGGTCTCTGGGCCTATCCGGTGGACAGTCGGCGCTGGCTGGTGGGCGGCTCCCTCACCGACGGCGGCTCCCTCTTCCACTGGTTGCTGGATACGCTTCGCTATGCGAACCCATCCAGCCTGCTGGCCGAAGCCGCGGCCATTGAGGCCACCAGCCACGGCCTGACGATTCTGCCCTTTTTGCGCAGCGAGCGCAGCCCCGGCTGGGCCAACGACGCCCAGATGACAATCAGCGGCATCACCGCCCACACGACCCCGGCCCACATTGTGCGGGCTGTGCTGGAAGCCGTGGCCCTGCGTTTTCGGCTGATCAACCAGCGGCTGGCCCCCCACGTCCCCGCGGACAGTCCGGTGATGGCGGGCGGCGGCGGCTTGCAGGAGAATCCCCTGTGGCGGCAGATTCTGGCCGACGCGCTGGGACGCCCGATGCATTTGACGAATATCGACGAGGTGACCAGCCGGGGCGCGGCGATTCTGGCCTTTCAAGCCCTGGGGTTGGCCGACGATATTCCCCTGCCCGATGTAGTAGAGACGGCCTACCCCCACCCAGCCACCAGCGACCGCTATGCCGCAGCCGCCGAGGAACAAAACAGGCTATACGAAATGATTTTGGGGAATGGGCGATAGCAAAGAAGTTCGAATTTTTCCGAAAAGTCGAACTTCTGATGCCGAATTTGGAAACCGGCATGTGATATAATGGCAGTTGTCCGCCTGTGAAGGCGTTGTCGATAGGAGGTGAAAGATGTACGCTGTTCGCCAAGTGGTGCGAGTAGAAGATCAGAGAATCGTTCTGAATTTGTACGATTTTCCGGCGGAGTATGCGGAAGTGATTGTGTTGCCAGCCAAAGCGACCGATTGGGGCACGAATGGTGGGCACGCGTCGGTAGAATCTACAACGGAGCAGACTATCCGGGCGATACAAGCATTGGACATAAACCTTATGACGGACGCGCAACGCGCGGCACGTGAACGAACACTGGCATTACTGGCGGAGAGACCCCAACCCGGCGCGCCGCCCAGATTGGGGATATTTGACGGACTGGTGGAGATTGCCGACGATTTCAACGATCCGTTGCCGGATGAGGAGATTTACTGGGGATCGTTGAGCGATGAATACGGAATGAGTGTGAAACGATGAAATTCCTACCGGTCAAACTCTATCAGTAGCCATCCGCCGAATCCGCGTTCTATTCTTCGCTTTCCCCCCACTCGGCCACCACCAGCCGGAAGATGTCCGATTCGGTGATGATGCCTACCAGTCGATTGCCGGCCAACACAGGCAGCCCGCTGATCTTCGCTTCCAGCATCAGCTCAGCGGCGTCCTGAATAGTATCCGTCGATTCGATGCAGGTGGGGTCATAGCTCATCGCCTCCTCTACGGTCATGTTGATGTAGGGCAGTTCTTCCTCCAGTTCGTCCTCGTCCGGGAAGAAGGGGATGTGCTGGAGCAGATCGCTGCGGGTGAGGATGCCTACCAGTTCGCCCTGGCGGTTGACCACCGGCAGACGGCGCACTTCGTTCTCCTCCATCAGATTGTACGCCTCGGCCAACCGCGCCTCAGGCGTGACCGTCACCGGGTCAGCCGTCATCCAATCCCGCACTTCCATTCGGTGTCGAGCCAATTGGGAAGTCATCTTGCCTCTCCTTCTTCAAAAAGGAACACGGATTTTCACGGATGCAACAGATTGACACGAATTCAGAATGGAACGCGGATGACGCGGAAAGGGCGGATCAAAGCGGATTAAATTCTGCGTAATCTGAGTCTTCTGCGTGAATCTGCGTTCAACTCTTGCTGCTTTATGTATCTTCTCAAAAATCGGGGGTAGGGCGGGCCTCCGTGCCCGCCCACATCGGGTGGACACGGAGGTCCACCCCTACATATTGATACCTTTTTATCCGTGAAAATCCTATCCATCCGTAAAAATCCGTGTCCGTCTGTTTACAACAGCACCCCCGTCGGGTCGTTACGCCAGGATTGCAGCACTTTCATGTAGTTAGCCCGCTCGAAAGTGGCCGGGTCAGCCACATTGATCTGGCTCATACTGCCCTGCATCTGCTCCACGGAGATGTACTCCCGCTCTTCCATCCAGCGGGTCATCTCGGCTTTGATATCGCCGATGCGTCCCACGCCGTTGCGCAGAAGCTCCCCGGCCATCATCGTCACCTTCGCCCCGGCCATCAGCCCCTTCAGCACATCCTCGTGGGTATGCACGCCGCTGGTAATCGCGAAGTCCACGGGCACACGACCGTACAAAATTGCCACCCAACGCATGGGCAGACGCATGGCGAATGGGGTACTCAACACCAGATGGGGGACGACTTCCAACCGTTCCAGATCGTAGTCGGGCTGATAGAAACGGTTAAAGAAGACGAGGCCGTTGGCCCCTTCTTCGGCAAAGCGCTTGGAAATATTGGCGATAGAGGCAAAATAGGGGCCGATCTTCACGGCCAGAGGAATGGTGATGTGCTTGCGTACCTCACGCAGCACATCCAGATACATTTCGTTGACCTGCGCACCGGTGATCTCCGGGTCTGCGGCCACGTAGTACATATTCAGCTCCAGGGCATCGGCCCCGGCTTCCTGAATTTTGGTGGCGTAGTCGATCCAGCCGCCGGTGGAGATGCCGTTGAGGCTGCCGATGATGGGAATGTCCGTGGCGCGCTTGGCTGCGGCGATCAGGTTCAGGTATTCATCCGGCCCCACATTGTAGTGGCCCAGGTCCGGGAAATAGCTGAGGGCTTCGCCGTAGCTCTCTGTGCCGTAGCTCAGGTAGTGGTCCAGATTGTGGCTTTCGTATTCGATCTGCTCCTCGAAGAGGGAGTACATCACTACCGCGCCCGCGCCCGCATCCTCCATACGGCGGATGCCATCCAGGGTCTGGGAGAGAGGCGAGGCCGATGGCACAATCGGGTTGGATAGTTTTAAGCCGAGATAGGAAGTTGAGAGGTCCATTGGGTTTGCTCCTGGGTAACACTTATTGCGTATTTCGTATTGCGTAAGTAGTGATGATTGAGGCGCCTTTCGCATCTGAGGGGTAGTGAAGAGAGGCCAACTCCATCGACCCCTTCCCACCACAACGCCCCTGATCGCCACTACCTACGCAATACGCAATACGAAATACGCTATCAATTTACGCCGTTTCGGTCACTTTCACCTTCGCCATCTCCTCATACTTCTGCCAGCGCTCGTTGACCGCTTCCTGGGCGTGGGTGAGGAGTGCTTTCGCCACTTCTGGGTTGCTCTTGGCCAGCATCCGGTAACGGTTTTCGTTGTAGGCGTAGGTTTGTAGGGGAATCTTGGGCGCTCGGCTGTCCAGTTGGAAGGGATTCTTGCCCGCTTCCTTGAGTCTGGGATCGTAGCGGTAGAGGGGCCAGTAGCCCGCCTGGGTCGCCAGATTCTGCTGCTCCATCCCCTTGGCCATGTCGATGCCGTGGGCGATGCAGTGGGCGTAGGCGATGACAATTGACGGCCCATTGTAGGAGACCGCCTCCTCAATCGCCTTGACCGTCTGGCTGTCGCTGGCCCCCATCGCGATCTCGGCCACATAGACATTGCCGTAGCTCATGGCCATCAGCCCCAAATCCTTCTTGGGCGTGGGTTTGCCCCCCGCGGCAAACTTCGCCACCGCGCCCAGGGGCGTGGCTTTGGAGGATTGGCCGCCGGTGTTGGAGTAGACTTCCGTGTCCATTACCAGAATGTTGATGTTGCGTCCGCTCGCCAGCACGTGATCCAGCCCGCCGTAACCGATGTCGTAGGCCCAGCCGTCGCCGCCGACGATCCAGACAATTTTGTCCACCAGCACGTCGGCCAGAGAGAGCAGGTCTTTGGACCAGAATTCGATGCGCTTCCACTGGGCAGCCGGGAGCGCCGGGGAGGGGGGGAGGGCCAGCAGGCCGTGGAGCGTACCCTTCAGCTCCTCTACCCGCAGCCGCTGGGATTGGATGCCCGCTTCATCGGAAGCACCCGCCCCGGCGATGAGATCGCCGGCCAAATCGTCGCCAATGTAGACCCGCAGCCGCTCCACCAGTTCGATGGCGTAGGATTTCTGCTTCTCCAGAGTCAGCCGCATGCCCAGGCCGAACTCGGCGTTGTCCTCGAAGAGGCTGTTGCTCCAGGCTGGGCCGCGTCCGTCGGCGTTCTTGGCCCAGGGGGTGGTGGGCAGGTTGCCGCCGTAGATGCTGGAACAGCCGGTAGCGTTGGCGACAATCATCCGGTCACCGTAGAGCTGGCTGATCAGCTTCAGATAGGGAGTCTCGCCACAGCCCGCACAGGCCCCAGAGAACTCGAAGAGGGGCTGGAGGAGCTGGATATTCTTGACATTTGTGAAATTGATGGACGGGTGATCCGCGGGCGGCGTGTCGATTGTGACGTGACCGTTGCCGGTACGGGCATGATTAATCATGCCCGTACCGATCGTGCCCGTGCGGTCGAACTCCGGCAGTGACAGAAAGAAGTCCCAATCCCGCACGCCCTTTTCCAAAATCGGCGGCTGGGACTCCATATTGATCGCCTTGCGCCCCACTGCGGATTTGTTCTTGGCCGGGCAGATTTCCACGCAGAGGGTGCAGCCGGTGCAATCTTCCATAGCTACCTGCAGGGTATATTGCAGGCCCTCCATCTCCCGCCAGCGGGCCGGGGAGGTTTCAAAACCTTCCGGCGCGTGGGCAAAGACCTCGGGTGTGCCCACTTTGGCCCGGATGACCGCGTGGGGGCAGACCATCACACATTTGCCACACTGGATGCAGACATCCGGGTCCCAGACCGGCACTTCCAGGGCGATGTTGCGCTTCTCCCATTGGGTGGTGGCGCTGGGCCAGGTGCCGTCGTTGGGCAGAGCCGAGACGGGCAATAGATCGCCGTCGCCGGCGATAATCTGGGCCGTCACCCGCTTGACAAAATCGGGGGCTGTGCCGGGGACCGGGGGCAGCATCTCCAGCCGGCTCTCGGCCTGGGCCGGCACGGGGATGAGATGCAGATGGGCCACAGCCGCGTCCACCGCCTCGAAGTTGCGCTGGACAATCGACTCGCCCCGCTTGCCATAGCTCTTGCGGATGGCCTGTTTGATGCGCTCGATGGCCTCGTCCTGGGGCAGCACGCCGCTGATGGCGAAGAAACCGGCCTGCATAATCGTATTGATGCGCACGCCCAGATTCAACTCGGCGGCCAGGGCATAGGCGTCGATGTTGTAGAGTTTCACTTTCTTGCGGATAATCTGCTCCTGGACCATCCGGGGCAGCTGTCCCCAGACCTCTGCGGGCGGGTAGGGGGCGTTGAGCAGGACCGTCGCGCCCTCTTCGGCCAGGGCCAGCACGTCGTAGCGGCGCAGAAAGCCGAACTGGTGGACGGCCACAAAGTTGGCTTTGCGGATCAGATAGCTGCTCTGGATGGGTTTGGGGCCAAAGCGCAGGTGAGAGACTGTGCGCGCCCCGGACTTCTTGGAGTCGTAGACGAAGTAGCCCTGGGCGAAGTTGTCGGTCTCCTCGCCGATGATTTTGATGGAGTTTTTGTTGGCGCTGACTGTGCCGTCGGAGCCGAGACCCCAGAAGACCGCCCGCACCACATTCTCCGGCTCGATGTCGAACTCCGGGTCGAAGTCCAGGCTGGTGTGGGAAACGTCGTCGTTGATACCGATGGTGAAGTGGTTCTTGGGCTTGGCTTTGGCCGCTTCGTCATAAACGGCCTTGACCATCGCCGGGGTGAATTCCTTCGACGACAGCCCGTATCTGCCGCCAAATACGCGGACACCCAATCCCCGATCCCCAGTCCCCAGTCCCCCTTCTGCAATGGCGGTCACAATGTCCTGGTAGAGGGGTTCGCCTGCGCTGCCCGGCTCTTTCGTGCGGTCCAGCACAGCGACGGAACGGACACTGGCGGGGAGGGCGGCCAGCAGGTGTTCCACCGAAAAGGGGCGGAAGAGGCGCACTTTGACCAGCCCGACCTTCTCGCCCCGTTCCACCAGCCAGTTGACCGTCTCTTCGACGGTCTCCGCGCCGGAACCCATCAGGACGATCACCCGCTCGGCGTCGGGCGCACCCACATAGTCGAAGAGGCGATAGACCCGACCTGTGCGTTCGGCGAACTGGGCCATCACCTCCTCGACAATGCCGGGCAGGGCCGTGTAGAAGGGGTTGACGGTCTCGCGGGCCTGGAAGTAGACATCCGGGTTTTGGGCCGTGCCCCGGATGAAGGGGCGATCCGGCGTCAGGGCGCGGGCGCGGTGGGCGCGCACAGCCTCGTCGTCGATGAGGGCGCGGATGTCGTCGTCGTCCACCTGCTCGATTTTGTTGATCTCGTGGCTGGTGCGGAAGCCGTCCAGAATATTGAGGAAGGGAACCCGGCTATTCAGGGTGGCGGCCTGGGCGATGAGGGCGAAGTCCTGACACTCCTGGACGGAGTTGGCGAAGAGCATCCCCCAGCCCGTGCCCCGGGCCGCCATCACATCGCTGTGATCACCGAAAATGGAGAGTCCCTGGGCGGCCAGAGAGCGGGCGGCGATGTGAAAGACAGTGCTGGTCAGCTCCCCGGCGATCTTGTACATATTGGGGATCATCAGCAGCAGCCCCTGGCTGGCTGTGAAAGTGGTGGTCAGGGAGCCAGTCTGCAGCGCGCCGTGGACTGCCCCGGCTGCGCCCCCTTCCGACTGCATCTCTACGACGAGGGGTTTGCTGCCCCAGATATTCTCATCGCCCCCCGCGGCCCAGGCGTCGGCCAGCTCGCCCATCGGCGAGGCGGGGGTGATGGGGTAGATGGCTATGACTTCGTTGGTCTTGTAGGCAATGTAGGCCGCAGCCTCGTTGCCGTCAAGGGTCACTTTTTGGCGGGTCATTATCGACTCCTTCGGACAAATGGACACGGATGACACGGATGCAAGGGATTTTCACGGATGAACTGCTTGTCTATCTACTTCTTTATCCGTGAAAATCCGTCCTACCCGTCCAAATCCGTGTTCTTCTGTAAATGGTCAGCGCGCAGGCGAGCGCGCGGTCTGTTACCCATTCAGGATAGACCCGGCGGGGGCTTTCTTCGCCCCACGCGTGGGGGGAGTTAGGGCTGGTCAAGTGGGGGGGGATGGGGGGAGAGAATTGTGAATTGTGAATTATGGATGGGGGGCGGGGGGAGAGGAGGGAGGAAGGCAAAAGGGGTAGAGGCGAACGGATTGTCACGATTGGCCCGAACTGCATCAATATTACCAGTCAAGTCAATGTGAAGGACGTTTCGATAGAGAAAAAGCAGAGCACTGAGGGCTTGATTTTGTGTAGACGGGGAAACGTTTTGTTCGACGACTAGGTGGGTCAAAAAAGCTTCAACTTCAGGCGAATTCATTTCTCGGGGATGACGGAGTTTGTGGAAACGAATGTATCGTTCAATCCAGTCCACATAAGTCTTTTCGGTGCTATACGCGTAGTTCTTGAATCGTTCGATGGAGCAAATTTTGCAGGAACGCTTTTTGGGACAATAGGCGGAAGCCGCTACTATCCTTATAGTCGGACGCTGTAGAACATCCGTGATACAGAAAGCGCGTGGGTAGATAGACGGACGCCGTATAATAATAGTTCGGGCGTGTCAGCTACGGCACGGGGCGTGCAATGCAAGCAAACTCCATCTCAGGTTTACTCCATTATTGATTCGTTCTATCAAATTTCCCTCTTGCAACTTATCAGCCATTGGCGTACAATCTGAGTATGGTATTTATCGAAACGCCACTGTTCACCAAGTTAGTTCAAGGATATCTGAATGATGCGGCATACGCCGAATTACAGCAAGCCTTGCTGTTGCGTCCTGAAACAGGACAAGTCATTCCGAATAGCGGCGGTCTACGCAAAATTCGTTGGGCTGTCGGGCAAAGAGGCAAGCGGGGCGGATTGCGAGTCATTTATTATTGGGTAACAGCAGAAGCGATGATTTACATGCTGTTTCTCTATCAAAAGAACGAACAGGAAGACTTAACACCCGACCAACTCAAACTCTTGCACCGTTTGATCAAGGAGTATCTAGCATGAATGAACAAGACTTCGCCTTACTGGTAGAAAGCGTCAAACAGGCGGGAGCGATCCGACGAGGCACATTGGCGCCAGGTCGAACTTTCGAGTTTACACCGCTCGATGTGAAGGCAATTCGCGCCCGGTTGCAAAAGTCGCAACGGGAGTTTGCCCAAATGATTGGTGTGAGTATCGCCACGTTACAAAATTGGGAGCAGGGACGGCGCAAGCCTGAAGGCCCAGCGCGTGCCTTGTTGCAAGTGGCATTGCGCAAACCAGAAGCGGTCGTCGAGGCATTATCGGTGGAATTAACTGCTGTATAACAACAACCATGGCAGAAAAGCAAGCGGGCTGCGCCCGAACATTACGTGTAGGCGATTTTGGCTAGACCTGCGCGTTTTCGATGTTGTTTCCCCGTTGCGGCGTTGTTTCGTTGGCGACGTTGATTCCTCGCATCCGCCAAAACGCCTAACGTTCGTCTTGGGCGGCTATCCCTCAACACGCAAGACCGCAAGAGACAAGGAAGCGCTTACATGCTCACAAAGGACAATTGGTGGATCAAGCCTAGCCTAATCATCAGCGGCGTTATCTGGATTGGGCGGGCAGTCCTACAGATCGCTTTCAGTCCCAATTATTATGATCCACGCACTCTAATCGACTATTTGGCCGTGGTTGGCACGAGTCTAGAATTGCTCACATTGGCGTTAGGTGTGTGGGGTATCGCCATAACTCAAACTCTTGTTGCAAAAGGAAAGCCTGTCTGGAAGAGCGGCATCATTTTGACCTGTATTTCAGCAGCTCTGGCGGGTATAGTCAATTTGGTTGAAGACGGCTTGGGGTTGAAAACAATTGGATTTCTGTTTCCATTCGGCATTTTGGCACTTACTATTGGCTTGCTCGTGTCCGGTTTGGCTGCGCTTAGAATTCCTCAACTGCATCGGAGCATTGGGTGGTTTTTTATTTTGTGTCTGGCAGGACTATTAACTGTAGAATTAGGTGGTGGGATTGTAGCTGGGTTGTCTCTTGTAGCGTTGGCAGATATAGCCGTTTCTGAGAAGTGACACGGGTTCACGCTATTGTCCACAAAATGCCGCCATTTGTAGTTGAGCGGCGAGACGACCGCTGGCGGGGATCGAAGTGTCTTCAAAATTCGAATGGTCAAGATACGTGGCGAATTGACGACAGAAGAGATGAAACAAATTGATGAGGCGTTGAGAATCGTTTTCGCCTTGTAGATGGAAAAGACGCTCCACGCAACTTCACTGTACTTCCCCGCCACCCCCGCCCCTGCAAAACTCCTCGACGAACATCTGGTCCTCAGACGAACCGCCGACGGCACAGCCCACGCCCTGCGCGAACTGTGCATTCACCGGCGCACGGCCCTCTCCCTGGGCTGGGTGAAGAACGACTGCATCGTCTGCCCCCTCCCACGCCTGGGAATTCAACCCCGACCGAGCCTGCGTCAAAATCCCTCAGCAGGCACGCTCATTTCGTTTGACACGACACCCATTCACCCATACACTTACAGATAGTTCTTGCAGTGTGATTGAAGTTACACGGCGGAGTGCGAGGAGACGAGTAGGCTATGAGTACAATGACTATTGACGTTAAAGACGCCGAGATGCAATTGTCAAAATTATTGGCCCTGGCTCTGGCGGGCCAGAAGGTTGTCATCTCAGAAAATCAAGAATCAGTTGTGCAACTGGTGCCCATTCGCAAGACGCAAAAGCGGCGGGTTGCGGGTTTGCATCGGGGCGCGATGCGCATGCGCGACGATTTCAATGATCCCCTGCCCGATGACTTTTGGCTGGGTGAAGCGTGAAACTGCTGCTGGACACGCAAATTTTCATCTGGTGGGACAGCCAACCGGAGCGTCTCCCACCGCGCCTGCTGGCGTTGTGTGCAGACCCGGACAATACACCTGTGCTGAGTGTGGCGAGTGTTTGGGAGCTACAAATTAAGATGCAACTCGGCAAACTCGACCTCGACCGCCCGCTTGCGGACATCGTGGAGGGGCACTTGCTCGGAAATCAGATCGAACTACTGCCTATCGAATTGCCCCACGTCCTCACGCTGGAACAACTTCCTTTCCACCACAAAGACCCGTTTGATCGGCTGATTATCGCACAAGCACTGGCTGAGCATCTGACGATTCTGAGTGTTGACAGCCTGTTTGGTCAGTACCCTGTGACAGTCTATAGCCGATGAGAACCCTATCACTCTTTTTCATCCACAAGCCGCAGAATATGGCTCTTCTTATTTCGGCCCGGGATATGACGAGTTCTGAACGGAGATATTACAATGGACAAAAAGCGCGTTGAGCCGACCCCGGAACACTTCGAAAGTTACGAGGCCGCCGCAGAGTTCTGGGACACCCATGACACGACCGATTATCTGAACGAATTCCGCACGGTGGAAGTAACCACAGAACTGCACGCACGCCATTTTGAAATCGAGATCGGCGAGACCGTAGCCATAGACCTGCAAGCCCAGGCGATCACAAAAGGCGTCAAAATCGGTGAGTTGGCGTCCCACCTTCTGCGCCAACAGTTAGACCTGGTGGCGTAACTCTGTGCTGTTGCCCTAAAAAACGTCCAAGATTCTCGCTCCTCTTCCGCATAAAGTGTCCAACTTCAGCCGCCAATCAGAGGTATATGATGAGATCATTTGCTCCCACACAGGCCCCAACGCTTTCCAGACGCGCGGTACGGACACGCTTTATCGACTCCAGCCCGCTGCTGGAAGAGGGCGATTTTGACGGGCTGCGCCGCCGAGGGGAAGACGAGGGCTATCTCTTCTTCGCAGGGCTGTTGCCCGCGGAGGCCATTCGGCGCGCGCGCCGGGATATGCTGGCTGTGGTGGAAGCCTATGGCTGGCGGATGCCAGGCCAGGAGCCGCTGGGTGGCCTGCTCGATCTGGACGCACTCAATCAGGTTCCCGATGAAGAGATGCGCAGCGATATTGGTGTCAGCCGTGCCGCCTACCACGACGTGCAGAAGCTGGAGAGCTTTCACGCCCTGCCCCACCACCCCAACATCCTGGCCTTCTACCGGGGACTGTTCGGTGAAGAAGCCCTGGTCCACCCCCGCCACATCGCCCGGATGATCACAGCCCATCGGGTGATGGTTCCCACCCCCCAGCACCAGGACTTTCCCCTCATCCAGGGCAGTTCCAACACCTGGACCTGCTGGTTTCCCCTGGGCGACTGTCCCCGTTCCATGGGCAGCCTGACTCTGCTGCGCGCCTCCCACAAGCAGGGCTATATCCCCATTCGCCGTACGCGCGGCGCAGGCGGCATTGCGGTACAACTCTGTCGGGGTGCAAAGGTGTGGGTCGAGGGGGATTTTGCCGAGGGCGATGTGCTGACATTTCCCTGTTTCACGGTGCATCGAGCCTTGCCGCAACGGCACAAAGAGCAGATACGTCTCTCTCTGGATGTCCGCTACCAGCCGGTCAGCGATGCGGTCGAGCAGAAGTCACTCCTGCCCCATTGCCCACTGAGTTGGGAAGAAATCTATGCAGGCTGGGAGAGTGACAATCTGAAATACTACTGGAACGCATCTGCGCCGAAACTCTCGCCCTGGGATGCAACCCTGCTTCAGCCCGCACGCCGAATTTGCTGAACAGAGTCATCCACCTTTAATTTTTCATTCGTTCGGCCAGATAACTAGCCCGCCGGATGTCGATCTTGCATCGCTACGGAATATGACAGTATTCACCTTCCATCTGGCAGAAATGAAGATTCACACAGCGGCCAGGGCATACTTGCGCCCGCCCACAGGGGAACAGGTGACCGGCCTTCACCACGCGGAGTGTATGTGGCGGATGGCCCTGGGCGCGCCGATTCTGTCGCCGGCGCGCATGCAACTGCGCCATCTGGCGATGTTCGCTGCCTGGGAGAGCGACGCCGCCATCGACGATTTTCTGGGCAGCACGCCGCTGGGCCGGGAGCTTGCCAACGGCTGGCATGTGCGGATGGCCTTCCTGCGCCGCTGGGGTCACATCAGCGAATTCGACGGCCTGCCCGACAGCGTGGGAGAGCAGGACCCCGCCGCGCCCGTCGTCGCTGTGACCCTGGCCCGGATGAGACTGCCCCAGGTCCCCCGCTTCATTCACTGGGGCAGGCCGGTGGAAGAATTGGTGCGAGACCACCCCGGCACAACCCTGGCGCTTGCGGCCATGCGCCTGCCCCGCACCGTCTCCACCTTTTCGGTCTGGCACTCCCAGGGGGAGATGGTCGAAATGGTGCGTGGACACAGCCCTGTGCCCCAACCGGAACGCCATGTGGCTGCGATGGCCGAGCGCGAGCGCAAGGACTTTCACTTCGAGTTTACAACCCTGCGCTTCAGACCGATTGCGGAGCATGGGACGTGGGAGGGACGCACCCACATTGTGCCTATCTGAGACCCCAACAGAGGAATACTTTTTAAGCGCTTCCGGGAGAAGAGTGGTTCCAGGCTACGACGAAACTCCTTTTACACGACGTTGGCAGGAGAACGCAGACGTGGCCGATGCGCCGCTTCCTGGGCAGCGGGGCGCGCCGCAAGCTGCGCTATGCCCATCTGCTCGTCGAGTCAGTTGACCTCGACCGGGTTCCGCACCCCCTCGACGCCGTACTTGCCCACGTCTGACCATCACCGGTGTCAGCCCGATCCGGCTGTGGGAGAGCGCTGCGCTGGCACGCCTGTTTCGTTTGACACAAGACCCATTCGCCCATACACTTAGGCATAGCGCTTGCAGGGCTGGCATCCCACGGCTGCCGGACAGTAGGACCGTCCGACGGGCCTTTCACCGCCAAACTCCTCAACGAAGCAACCCAAATCACAAAACTACCGAACAGGAGAGAGTCGTGTCAACCAACATCCATTTTGCTATGGGCGGTGCCATTTTTGGTGAGTTCACCACCGAATCTGCCCAGCTGATCGCCAAGCACGGCCTGCCGGGCATCGAACCCTATCGGGGCTGGCTCACCAACTGGCTTGACAAACCCCAAGCACTGAAAGAGATCCTCGATCAGCACGGCATACGGCTGATTACCGCCTCCAACGGTGGTCCAGGCCAGTGTACGGAGTTCATCGATCGGACAAAGCGCGCCGAGACTGTTGCTGATCACGTGGCCTTCTGCCGCGATTTTCTGACGGTCTTCGGCTGCACCCACTTCAAGATCAACATGGGTAGCCGCTCGGAGAGGGGAACGACCGCAGAGGAGATCGTCGCCATCGCCGAAACCGTGACCGAAATCGGCAAACGAACTCTGGATATGGGTGTCACCATCGCCCCCCACCCCCATATCTGGGGACCCATCGAGCGGCCGGAGGAGGTGCGTGCCCTGCTCGATCGTACCGATCCGGCTATCGTCTCCTGGATTCCTGACACCGCGCAGCTCAACCTGGGCGGAGGCGACCCCGTGCAACTGATCGACGATTACTACGACCGGCTGGCCGCCATCCATTGGAAGGACTCAAAGGCGTCCTACCGGGGCTATACCGGACCGACACCGACCAAAGAGATGCACGCGCAGGAGATTCTCTACAAAGATTTAGGGGCCGGCGGTGTTGACCATCCAGCGATTTGGGCAATGCTGGTGGAGCGCGGCTACAACGGCTGGATCACCCTCGATCTCGACCCGCCCCGCCCCAACGAAGGCGAAGGTTCGGTTGACGACAAAATCGGGATCAATTGCCGATATTTGACCGAAACGCTGAAGGTGCCTCACTTCTAAAAGTCTGTTTAACAATTCGGACACCAGGACACAAACCAGCAGCCACAGAAAACACAGAACACACGGGGAATTGCCCTACGTCTTTCCTGCCATGTATTCCGTGTTTTCTGTGGTTAGCCAAGAGGCAGAGGAAACCCATGAACGAAGGAAAGAGCACCCAAAAGGCCGCGCAGAAATCTGCTGGTTTCACAGCAGACGAGAAGGCTGCCATGAAGGAGCGGGCTGCAGAGCTGAAGGCGGAGGCCCGCGCCAGCAAGAATAAGGAAGCTGGGGAAAACGCTGTACTCGCTGCCATCGCCGAAATGGCCGAACCGGAACGCTCGCTGGCGACGCGACTCCATGCACTCATCAAAACCAGCGCGCCCGCTCTTTCGCCGAAAACCTGGTATGGGATGCCCGCCTATGCCAACCAGGAAGGCAAAGTTATCTGCTTCTACCAGAGTGCGCAGAAGTTCAACACCCGCTACGCCACCCTTGGCTTCCAGCACGATGCAAACCTGGACGATGGAGCGATGTGGCCGACCGCCTTCGCGCTGAAGGAACTGACCGCGCCAGTCGAGGAGAAAATCGCCGCGCTCGTACAGAAGGCGGTGGGCGAATGAGTAGAATGAACCCAAAGGTTGACTTTTTCTTTCGCAAAGCCGATCAATGGCAGGCAGAATATGAAAAGCTGCGAGCGATCATTCTTGACTGTGACCTGAGCGAAGAATTGAAATGGGGGTGTCCCTGTTACACTTTTGAAGGGAGCAATATCGTTCTCATCCACGGCTTCAAAGAATACTGCGCACTGCTCTTTATGAAGGGTGCGCTGATGCCGGACCCCAACGGGATTCTCATCCAGCAGACGGCGAATGTGCAGTCGTCCCGCCAGATTCGGTTCACCGCTCTGCAGGAAATCGTGGAGATGGAACCCACTCTGAAAGCCTATATTGCGGAAGCCGTTGCGGTGGAAAAATCGGGCTTGGAAGTAGAGTTCAAGCCGACGG
>CAMDQF010000045.1 GCA_945905745.1 Litorilinea aerophila | reverse complement strand
TAGCGGGCGCAACCTGGGTTGCGCCCGCTACTCCAGTTGCGCCCGCTACTTCTTCTTCCGACGGCGCGCTGCTTTCCGCGGGCGGAGATGGAGCAATCTGTCTCTGGCGCGGGGTGGACGGGGAAGTGTTGCTGCGCCAGGAATTTGACGTTGCCTTCTCCCGGTTGGCACTGAGCCGAGAAGGCTGGCTAGCTGTGGGTGACGAAGATGGGGGTGTCCGGGTGTTGACGTATCCAAAAGAAATGGCAATGGAGAACAAAGAATGGCAGATTCACGCAAATTGAAGTTGGCATTGGTCGGTTGTGGTGGGATTGCCCAGGCCCACTGGAAGGGGATTGAGGGCCACTCGCCCCGGATTCAGGTCACGGCGGTTGTAGACACCGACGCCGGACGGGCCGCCGCCATGGCTGCGCAGACGGGCGCAATGCCCTTTACCTCCCTGGCAGAAGCGTTGGCCCAGGGCGATTTTGATGCGGTGGACATTCTGCTGCCCCACGCCCAGCACGAGGAAGCCGCTGTGTTGGCCTTTGGCGCGGGCAAACACGTCGTGCTGGAAAAGCCGATGGCCCATACGCTGGCCAGCGCGGCCCGCATTCAGGCCGCAGCCCAGCAGGCGGCGCGCAAGGCGGGCACCGTTTTTATGGTGGCAGAGCAGGCCCAGTATTGGCCGGATGCCCGGGCTGTGCAGGAGTTGATTGAAGCCGGGGCGATTGGCGAGATTATCACTGCCCGGGCCTTTTTTGGCGGACCGACCGCTCCCCTCGGCGGCGGACCCCGGCCCTGGCGCTATGACCTGGCCATAGCAGGCGGCGGTATCACAATGGACGGCGGCGCGCATTGGATTCGTCCCCTGCGCATGTGGCTGGGCGAGATCGACGAAGTGGTGGCGGTGACAGGCCGCCCCCTGGCCGATATGGACGGGGAATCCCTCTCCCGCTCGATCCTGCGCTTCCGTTCAGGTGTTGTGGCAATTCTGGACGCGCTGACCGCGGGTGCGGTGATGGGGCCGGGCGAGGAGTTCCGGGTCACAGGCACGGAGGGAGAAATTCTGTTGGAGAAGGGACGGGGCGGGCGGCTGCTTCTGTTCGACAGAAGCAACCCCGGCGGGAAGGTGATTCTCGACAACAAAGACGAGGGGCGGGCCGCGGCTTTTGGTTATGAGTTGAATGACTTTGCCGGCGCGGTGCTGGATGGGACGTCGTTGGAGGCCAGCCCGGAATACTCCTTGGGGGAATTGCGCACAGCCTTTGCCATCTACCGTTCGGCAGAGAGCCGACAATGGGAGAAGGTGTGGGAATAGGTGTGGGAAATGGGAAAAGCGGACGCGGATTCGCGCAGATTTTATCCGCGTGAATCCGCCCTTTCCGCGTCATCCGCGTTCTATTCTCATACCAACCTTCTGTTGAGCAATCGATAACCTTTTGGCAAGGATTGGGCGGTCTTGACCGGGTATACTGGGGATAGTTCAAAAACCCATTACCCAGGAGGTAAACTGTGATACGACGAGCGATTGCCCTTTCTCTCTTTCTTCTGCTAACGTTGACAGCCACGCTGGCCGCCCAGCGACCGGAGCCGTCCCTGCCCAATGCCACGATTCCTACGGCTACGGCCCGCTACGATATTGTCTTTGAGGGATTGTGGAGCCAGGCCACCCATCCCCACCCGAACGGCGCGGGGTCATTCCCCGGCGACGCGCACTGGTCGCCCCTGGTGGGCGCGCTGCACAAGAGCAGTCTGGAATTGTGGAAGGCTGGTACACTGGCCTCTGCCGGTGTGGAGCAGATGGCAGAGACGGGGGGAACGACCCTTTTCAACGGGGAGATCGACGCAGCGATTGTCGCCAACACAGCGGGAAGCCGACTCAACGGCCCAGGTCTGCTTTCACCTGCGGTTGTCACAATGACCGATGTGCTGGTGGATGGCAACTATTCTAATTTGACGCTGGTTTCGATGGTTGCGCCCAGCCCGGATTGGTTTGCCGGGGTCTCTGGCTTGTCGTTGAAAGACGGTCAGGGTCAATGGAAAACAGAGATAATCGTCGATCTCTACCCCTACGATGCGGGGACGGAGGAGGGCAGCGGCTATTCTTTATCCAATCCGGACACCGTGCCCCATCAGCTCATCCATTCGCTGACCGGCATCACTCCTTTCTCCGCCCAGCCCGTGGCCCGGCTGACACTCATCCGGAGGGATACGCCGCCCAACTATCTGATGTTGCCGGTGATCTTTCAGTCGGTTCAATGAGATGATGAGATTCTGGGATGACGAACGATTCATCATCCCAGAATCTCATCATCTCATTCCTTCACCGCTCCCACCCCATCCTCGGAAAAGTGAATGTACGCAAAGCATTCGGGGATGTGAGAATCCCAGGCGCCGTGGGCTGTCCACGCCCAACCGCCGGAGTCGTTGGCCGGGGCCGCCTCTTTGTACTGGTTGAAGCGGGAAAAGTCCATACGCCAGACATCGCCCGGTCGCGGGGGCAGTGAGCGGCCATCCGCGGCGGCCAGAGCCTCCATTCCTGCCCAGGGGAAGGCCAACTCTACTGTCCAGCCCCGATCCCGATCCTCGTGCTGGTTGATTGTGCCATCCACATACACCGCGCTTTGCAGACCGGGGAAATCCCACTGGGCAAAACCCAGCCGCGGTCCGCGCGGATGTTCGGTGAATCCCACGCCGTTGAAGGGATGGATACCGGGGCTGTTCCGTTGCAGGCCGGGGAAACGCTGGAAATTGCCCCGTTCGTAGGCTTCTTCCCAGATGTAAAAGACTTCGTAGACTGTGCCAAAGGCGTTGATCTCGAATTCGTAGTAGCTGTCTTTGCCCGCGATAAAGACTTCCACGTCGTTGTCGGTGTAGATGAGGTCGTCCCGCTCGCTGAGAAAGGCGCTGACAAACGGCTCCTCCACCCAAAAGCCCACGTAAAGATTGAGGTCATCCCAGAGCACCGCGGCGTGGGTATCGTGGATGGGGGCGCGCCCGCTGATCAGATCGACGAAGCGGGGGGAGCGGGGCGCTTTCTGCCAGCAGGCTTCGTCCAGCCTGCCGTTGATAGTCGGCGGGCTGTCCACCCGGTAGGCGGTGTAGCGGGCGATCTTCTCGTCGGGACAGGGGAATGGGAAAGTCATAGGGTTGTCTCCTTCACAATGCCTCTAAAGGCTCGAATCTGAAAGTGAAAATCCACCGGTGTCCAAAAGGTGAGCAGCACCCGCACATGGCCGGGGGCAGGCTCCGCATCGCGCATGGGCCACATAAAATGGGCAGATGCACCGGGGCCGATGCGGATCACATCGCTGCCGTAACGCATCTGACCGTAGCCCCGTTTCAGAAAGATCGGCTGGCCCGCCAGCGGAACTGTGCGGGTGTCGTCGCTCTCCCAGACGCCGCCGGGGGGGAAGTCGAAGGCGATCTGCACGGCCACTTTGTCCAAACTTTGCGTGTTCCGGTAATGAAAGTCCAGCCCGCCCTCGGCTTCGCTGATCGTCAGCGTACTGCGGGCGGCGGGCAATTCGTAGAGTCCGCGCTGGGCAAAGGTGGCGTTCCACTCCTCCGGCGAGACGGGGCGGCCCAAGGGCAATTCGTAGCCGGGGCGGCGCGGTCGTCGCGTTCCCCTGGATGTGAGGACGCCTCGCCCATTTTCCACCGTCAATTCCTCGCCGTAAAAATGACCACACGCGCCGCCAAAATAGGTCTGGCTGATCTTCAAGCTACTCAACTCGGCCTGGCCGTGGACCAGGCTGAGCAGCCGGGTGGCGTCCTGGAAGATGGAGGCGCTGAGCCGTTCCTGGCGGATGCGCCAGATGCCGTTGTGGGGGAAGTGGCGGCTGTAGCGGGTGGGCAGGGCCGCCGCTTTCGGGGTTGGGTCGCCACACTTGAGCAGCGCATAGACCGTCCAGAGCAGATTCTCCCCCGCGGCGTTGGCATCCCACAGCCAGTGGGCAGCCGACACAAAAAGGGGATTGGGCGCAAAGTGGTTATGGAGCAGATAGCAATGCACCAGACCGGTGGCCACAGAGCGCGTGCCGTAGTCCTGGCGGCGGGAGAGACCGGTCTCGGCTGTGCCATCGGCGTGCAGCAGATGCAGGCAGAAGTCCAGATTGCGGCGCACAGCTTCCAGCGCGGCGGGTGAGTCCCAGTTTTCGTGGATAAAAAGCAGCGAGCGGTCGTTCACCGCGTCGTAGACGCCCACACTGCGCTCGATGAACGCGCCTTCGCTGTCGATGTCATAGCCCTCGGCCAGATAGCTCTCCACCACCGCCGCCACCTCCAGATCGGGAAAGAGCGTCTTGGCTTGGGTCAGCGCCGAGCAGATGACCCAGCGGTGGTTGGGCGTGTGGAAGCCGCCGATTTTCATGCCTTCCACGGCGCGGCGGATGAAGCGTTCCAGCTTTTCCAATACCGGCTGCCAGCTTGCGCCTGTGCGTCCCTCCCGCCGGGCCAGCTCAAAAATCGTGCAAAGCTGCTGGACGGTAAAGCCGGTGTCCGGGCCAGAGTCAATGTTCACATTGGGCAGGTCAATGTTGCCGCTGGGCCGCTGGGCTGTGAGCAGATAGGCCGCGGCTGCATCCATCCGGGCCAACAGGCCGGCGGCGTCGGCGTCGTCCGCGCGGGTCGCCAGGAGCAGAAAGGCGGCCTGGGTGACGAAGGAACTACTGCTTTTGTTGTCGGCACAGCCATAGCTTGGGTTAACAAGCGCGCCCACATCCGGACTGGACGGGTCAAGAATCTGCCAGTGGCACAGCTCGTCTACGTGGGCGGCGAGGACGGGGAGAAGTGCGGAGAGGCGTAGAGAATGGGCAATGGGCGATTCTGGCATTAGAGTAATTCCTTTGGCAACGGTGGAGTTGTCGAGTGACATTCCTTTGATTGTATCCCACAGGCGGAAGGAAACCCAATGGGACTGCGCTTTTTGCCTTTTGCCTTTGTCTTTTGCTTGGGGATGAAACGGGTGGGGTATAATGGCTGCGTTGCAAAAGATTCGCCCGGCAATGAATTGCCGTCTGAAAATTAAGGAGAGCCGTATGAGCAACTTCACCGACTACCGCGCCCACATCGGCGCGCGCGCCGACAAACACTACAAATCCACCCTCTATCAATCCGAGCGGCTGCTGCTGGGGCTGAACTGTCTCGAACCGGGCCAGGAGCAGCACGTCCACAGCCACGACGATCAGGATAAATTTTACTTTGTGCTGGAAGGCGTCGGTGATTTTACCGTCGGTGACGAGACCCAGAGCGCCACGCCCGGAATGACCATCTGGGCAGCCGCGGGCGTGCCCCACGGTGTTGTCAACCGGGGCGATGCGCGGCTGGTGATTTTGATGGGGATCGCGTGAGGTGACAGCGAATGGGAGGAGTACGCGAATAGTTGGTCGGTTTGGATTGTCCAGAGACATCCCTACACGTCAACCATTCGCGCAATCCTCCCATTCGCTGTCATCTCACGCAATACTCCACCCTTTCTTTCCACAAAATGAGGACACGATATGACCACCCCAACACCTCCCATCGCCTCCGTCAAGCCGGTGGTGTTTATCAACCACGGCGACCAGCGCGTCGACAACTATTACTGGCTGCGCGAACGGGAAAACCCGGAACTGCTCGCCTATTTGGAGGCGGAGAATAGCTACACAAAGGCATCCCTGGCCCACACTGAAGGGCTACAAAAGGAACTCTTCGCCGAGATGAAAGGGCGCATCAAAGAGACCGACCAATCGGTGCCGGTGGAGAGGAAGGGCTACTTCTACTACAGGCGCACAGTCGAGGGCAAGCAGTATGCCATCTATTGCCGCAAGGCGGGTAGCCTGGACGCGCCGGAACAGGTGCTGGTGGATTTGAATGTGGAGGCCGAAGGCAAAGGCTATATGCGGCTGGGCAACTTTGCGGTCAGCCCGGATCAGCGGCTGCTGGCCTACGCCCTGGACGATAACGGCTCGGAAAACTACACTCTGCGTGTGAAAAATCTGGAGACGAACGCTCTCCTCTCCGACGAAGTGGCTCAGACCTATTACGGCCTGGAATGGGGCAACGACAACGCCACCCTCTACTACACCGTCCTCGATGCGGCCATGCGCCCCTACAAACTCTTGCGCCACCGGCTGGGGAGCGACGTAGCCAGCGACGAACTGATCTACCACGAGCCGGACGAGAGCTATTTTCTGAGCCTCTACAAGACCAAAAGTGAGCGCTTTGTCATCGCCCACCTGCACAGCGCAGTGACCCAGGAAGTCCATCTGATCGACGCCGACGACCCCAACGCCCAGCCACGGGTAGTCCAGCCGCGTGTCCATCAGATGGAATACGGCGTGGAGCATCACCGGGACGCCGCGGGCAAGGAGACGCTCTACATCACCACCAACTGGGATGCCGAGAATTTTCGGGTGATGACCGCAACCGTGGACGCGCCGGGCCGGGCGAATTGGCAGGAGTTCATTCCCCACCGCCCGGCGGTATACGTAGACCAGGTGGAGGCGTTCCGCGACTTTCTGGTGATCCACGAACGGGAGGCCGGGCTGCGCCAGATTCGGGTGCAAAAGATAGGCAGCGACGACTATCACCGCATCGAGCAGCCCGAACCGGTCTACACCGTCAGCGGGGGCGACAACCCGAATTTCGCCAGCCGGGTGCTGCGCTACAACTACACCTCCCTGGTTTCGCCGCCTACCGTTTACGACTATCAGATGGAGAACCGCCAGCGGGAGATGAAGAAGCAGGACGAAGTGAAGGGCTACAATCCCGACGACTACCGGGCCGAGCGGGTATGGGCCACAGCCGCGGACGGGACGCAAGTGCCGGTTTCGCTGGTCTATTCCAAAAATATCATTTTGGACGGCAGCAACCCGGCCCTTCTCTACGGCTATGGCTCCTACGGGGCCAGCATTGACCCCAGCTTTAGCAGCAGCCGGGTCAGCCTGTTGCAGCGGGGCTTTGTCTATGCCATCGTCCACGTGCGCGGCGGCGGCGAGATGGGGCGGACCTGGAAAGAAGATGGCAAATTCTTAAAAAAGAGGAACACCTTCACCGATTTTATTGCGGCGGCAGAGCATCTCATCGCTGCGGGCTATACCCGGCCTGACAAACTAGGGGCGATGGGGCGCAGCGCGGGCGGTCTGCTGATGGGTGCGATTGTCAATCTGCGCCCGGACCTCTTCAGAGCAATCATCGCGGGCGTGCCCTTTGTGGATGTGATCAACACAATGCTGGACCCGACGATTCCGTTGACTGTCATCGAATGGGAGGAGTGGGGCAACCCGGCAGACCCAGAATATTACGCCTATATGAAGAGCTATTCGCCCTATGACAATGTGGAGGCGAAGGCATACCCGGCGATTCTGGCGACGGCCGGGCTGAACGATCCCCGTGTCCAGTATTGGGAACCGGCCAAGTGGGTGGCTCTGCTGCGCACCCGCAAGACCGACGACAACCCGCTCCTCCTCAAAACCAATATGGGCGCGGGTCACGGCGGCGCGTCCGGGCGCTATGACTATCTGGAAGAGACGGCTTTTGAATACGCGTTTTTGCTGGATCAGGTGGGGTAGCAATCTCTTAATCTCCCAATCTCAAGCCGAGGGCAGAGATTGGGAGATTAAGAGATTGCTATTTCGATTAAACCGTCTACTTCTTCGCCCGCACCGCACTGCTGGTGAAGCGGCCCACCAGATTTTGCACGACTGTCGGTTCCAGGCTGCTCAATTCGGCGGGCAGTTCGCCCAGAAAATCGTCCAGATTGTAGCGATGCTGGATTTCGATGTCGATCTCCGAGAAGCCCGCATTGTCCAGCAGCCCAGTGAACTGGTCAATCGTCAGGGCACCGGCGATGCAGCCTGCCCAGCTCAGCCCGGCCCGAATCTGGGCTTCCGAGACGGGGAAGCCGCTCAGGTCGCCATCGATTACAATTTCCGAAATGGCAAGACGTCCGCCCGGCTTCAACACCCGGAAGGCTTCGCTAAGAGCATTCTCCTTCTCCGGCGAGAGATTGACCACACAGTTGGAGATAATCACATCCACAGAATTGTCGGGCAGGGGCAGGGATTCCAACTCACCCTTGCGGAATTCCACATTTGATGCCCCAATTTTGGCCGCATTCGTGCGGGCCAGTTCCAGCATTTTGTCGGTCATATCCACGCCATAGACAAAGCCAGTCGGCCCCACCTGGCGCGCAGCCAACAGCACATCCAACCCGCCGCCAGAGCCGAGATCGAGGACGACCTCGCCGGGTTGCAGGGCGGCGATGGCCTGGGGGTTGCCGCAGCCCCGGGAACTGGCAACCGCAGCGACCGGCAGTTCGCTCAGGTCTTCGCCCAGATAGAGCGGACTGCCGCAACAATCGCTGCTATTCTCCGGGCTGCAACAGGCATCGGCACTGTCACTCGGCCCACAACAACTGGCTGCCACGGCTATTTGCAGATTCTCGTCAGCAATACGCCCGTAGCGATTTTGCACTTCCGATTTGATGGCGTCGGGTGTGCGAAGTAGTGTAGACATACGATTCTCCTCTAAGAGTGTTGAGATGGAACGGTAGGAAGATGGGATGTGCTGAAATGGGGGCGACGGCCGTCACGATTCTCCCAGAACCATCAAATCCTTCTTCATAGCCTGCGCACTGTCGGGACACGCAGAGGTAAATTCTATAGAATGCTGCACAGCCGGGTCTACATCGGCCCGGGCTGTGGGTGTAAAACCAAAACGGGGAAACCACTCCGCCCCGGTTTCCGTGAGCAGATAAAGCCGTTGGACGCCTGCTCTGCTGGCTGTGGCCTGGGCTGCTTCCACCAGCTTTCGCCCCAAGCCTGTGCCCCGTATGGGCTGTGCGACTACCACCGAACGCAGCAGAGCCGATTTGCCGTAGAGTTCCAGGGCCGCGCTGCCGACAACACCCGTGTCGTCCCTGGCGACCAGAGTTGTAGACAGATGCTCATCCAATCCATCTGCAGGCAGCCCCGAGGCTTGTAACAAATCGTAGAGAGCGGGCACATCCTTCTCGGCTACCAATTCAATCAAGATTGCTTTGTCGGGTTTCATCTTTCCTCCCATCAGTATATCGAAAAATATCGATGTAGATGCCAAAAAAAAGAGCGGCTACCTGCCCACCCTCACTTACTCGGGGCTATGCCAGCAAGCCAGCCCTGCACCCGCTCCAATGCAGCCGGACGCACATAGTAGAAGGCCCACAGCCCCCGCTGTTCGCTCTGCACAAGACCGGCCTTGCGCAGCACGCCCAGATGGTGGGAGATAGTCGGCTGAGAGAGATCGAACTGGTTTTCGATGTCGCAGACGCAGACCTCCCCGGCGTGGCGGCTGAGGATGTCCAACATCTGCACCCGCACCGGGCTACTGATGGCTTTGAAAAGCTGGGCCAGGGTTTCGGCTGTCTCCACGGCCATCCCCAGCACAGGGCCGGGCGCGCAGCAAGCGACGGCTTCACAACACTCGCCTGTTTCGATTGTCTCGCTCAACACAGTGTCCGTCGCCATTCTTCGCCCCACTTTCTGCTCGATGAGGAGAGTGTATCATCTAAATTGAAGTTTGTCAATATAGCATGACGACGAATTTTCAGAAATCCGATGGCCCAATTCTCCCGCTATGAGAAACAGGCGCTGTTGGGTTCTTCTGGCGTTGTGTTGGAGCATAGGCAGCGATCTCTTGCCAGGAAAACCCAACCTACAAATACGACTTGCAACCTGCCCAGGTCTGTGGTGAAATAGACGAATGAACCCAATTACAATTTCTGCCGTCACCACCCATATTGTCAATCTCTTCGAGGGCGATGAACTCCTGCGCGATGTCTGGCTGTTGGGTGAGGTGAGCAACTGGAAGAAAGCCACCAGCGGTCACATCTATTTCAGTCTGAAGGATGCCGGGGCCAGCCTGAGCGCTGTGATGTGGAAGGGTAACGCCTTTCGTCACACTTGGCTGCCCAGAGAGGGCGACCAGGTGATGGCCCACGGCTACGTGGGCGTCTACCCGGAACGAGGCAGTTATCAGTTCTACGCCGATGAAATCCGCCCCGCCGGTCGCGGGCAGCTCTACGCCCAGTTCGAGATGCTCAAAGAGAAACTGGCGGCGGAGGGACTCTTTGACGCCGAGCGCAAGCGGCCTATTCCGGCCAATCCCCGGCGGCTAGGCGTTGTCACCAGTGCGGGCGCGGCCGCACTGCAGGATGTGCTGCGTGTGCTTGCCCAACGCTGGCCGCTGGTGGAGGTGATCGTCTTCCCGACGCTTGTGCAGGGCAGCGACGCGCCCGGCCAGATTGTAGCTGCCCTGGAAGCGGCCAATCGTTTCGGGCAGGGCGGCAGCCTCTTCGACGGCGACCCACTGGATACGGTTCTGCTGGTGCGCGGCGGCGGCAGCATCGAAGACCTCTGGGCCTTCAACGACGAGAAGGTGGCGCGGGCCGTGGCTGCCAGCCGCGTGCCGGTCATCGCCGGGGTGGGTCACGAGACCGATTTTACGATTGTGGATTTTGTGGCGGACCTGCGCGCACCCACCCCTTCAGCGGCAGCCGCCGCGGCGGTCCCTGACCGTTGGGAGTTGATCGAACAGTTACGGGCTGTCCAGACTGGGCTGATCCAGCGGGCCAGCGCAGAGATTGTCTGGCGGCGGGAACGGCTGGACAGCCTGCGCGCCCGTCTGCGCCGGGTCTCCCCCCAGCGCCAGATCGACCTCTCCCGCCAGCGGCTGCTGGACAGGGAAGATCGTCTGCACCGGCAGATGGCGCAGCGGCTGGCGGTGCAAAAAGAGCGGCTGGCCTTTGGACAGGTGCGCTTGGAAAGCCTCAACCCGACGGCTGTGCTGGGCCGGGGCTACAGCATTGTGCAACAGCCCGACGGGCGGGTGGTCACCGGGCCGGAGGGCGCGGTCGCGGGGGATCGATTGCGGGTGCGCGGGGCGGGTGGGGGGTACGACGTGCGGCGGGAATAGGGTTTGCAGGAGAAAACAATGGCGGAAAAGAGTGGCATCCAATACGACAGCGATGCGGTCTTTATCAGCTACAGCCCGGAGGACATCGACTGGGCGGAGGATGAACTGCGTCCGCGCCTGGAAAAATCCGGTGTCAAAGTCATCACCGGGGAAGACCTGACCGGCGGCGCAACTGTCTCCCTGAACCGGGAACGGGCGATTGCCGATACCCGGCGTACAATTGTCGTGCTGTCGCCGGAATGGGTGGCGAACAGTTGGAATGGCTTTGAAGCGGATATGCTTGTCCACCTGGACCCCGCGGCGATCAAACGCAAACTGCTGCCTGTCCTCCTGCGCAAGAGCGAAATTCCTCCCCGCATCGCCCGCCTGACCATCCGCGATTTGACCGATAAGAAGCGCTACGACTCCCGGCTGGCCCAGCTAATCCGGGATGTGGAGGATGCTGTACCGCCACCGCCTCGGGAGAGCTTCCCCAACCCCTGGGAGTGGTATTGGCGGCAGGCGCGGCGGCGGGGAGTAACGTCAGGGCGGCTTGTTGCCGCAGGGATTCTTCTTCTGACCGTTTTTTTGCTTGTTTTTACCCAGTGGTCTGGTTGGGAGCAACTTCCTCCTCTGCCCAACCGAGACCCGCTCGGACGGCTATACACTGTCGATAATCTGATTTTTATCGCTTCGGTTACCGAAACCGGTGCGGATTCGGGTCTGTGGCGTAGTGAAAATGGGGGAGATTCCTGGCAATCTGTGGGGGGTTTTCTTGATCTGGACGATCAACGGGCTACGGTACGAGACTTTGCGGCTACGTCAACGGCCATCTACGCGGCCACGCGCGGCCGTGGGCTATGGCGATCTGATAGGAAAGGGCAGGATTGGAGTCAGGTCGGTACAGATCAGCTCCCGATTCAACTGCATCGCATATCGGTCAGCGGGGATGGGCGTCTGTTGCTCGTATCGGCGATTGTAGAGGGGGTGTATCTTTCCATAGACGCGGGTGAGCGTTGGGAGCGTGTAGATGGCCGTCAAAGTTGCCCTTCCGATAAGTCGAGAAATCTGCCCACGCCCATTACAGAAGCGACAGTACTTGTGAATGGAGATGTCTTCTTGGCTGGAGCAGGTGGCTCTACCAGAGTGCATTCCGGTCTGTATGAAAGCACAGACGGTGGCCGTTGTTGGGATATGGTTCATGGGCAAGCCAAGCGTGGGCCTGCTCCATTGGGCAACGAATACCGGGCGCTTGCCGCCCTGCCCAAAGCAGGCGACGTACTCGTACTCTATAAAGATCACGACGCCGAACAAGGTGATGCTCGCACAAGTCTGCACACTTTGCGGGGATCTGAACCTCTTTGGCCGTCTAACATCTCCGATATGGCGCGGCTTGTGGTAGTTTCTGGGGATTCTGATCGTTGGTTTGTGGCCGCTATCGATGGTGTGATTGTGAGCGATACGTTGCCCCAATCATCAACCGGAGCAAATCGATTTCCTTCTTTGCGTTCTTGTTTGTTGGTGTTATGTCAGCCAGTAGACTTTGCGTTAGATGCCGATGGACACACCCCGTTATTACTCACGTGGCATAAACTCTATCGTTGGGGGAGAGTACCTGGCTATCGCCTTCTTTGGCCATAAAAAGATAGTGGGAGGTAATTGATGAGCGAATTCGTACCCTTGCTGACGCCAGAGATGTACCCGCAAGATCGGTCGGGCATAGAGAAGTTACTGCCCCACGCCCAGGGCGCGGGGCGCTTCGATCCCCGACTTGTCAATCTTCTTGGCTCCGCTTCCTTGGAGCCTTTCCTGTTCCAATCTGAAGATACAACCAACCCTTCTTTACTTGGCAAAATCACCGAGTTCATACGCTCTATTGGTAGACTCACTCCGGAGGAACCTCCGTCTCCTTTGACACCGGTCAATTTAGCGCCTAATGTGTCACTTTATCGTTATGGATTGAATGATGCCTATCGCAACCCCGATGTGCTAAGTCTCTGTCATAAATTTTTGCCCGACTACGCCAAGTCCTATCGAGAACAGATCGATCAGAATCGCTATCCCCTGCATATAAACCTTTTGCCGGAAACGGGGCTTCCCCGGTATCTCAATGGCTTTTTGAAAAAGGAATTGGATACGCTGGATGACCCAAAGGCTGTGCAGGATCGCGCCGACGAATGGTTGACCGACAATAGATCTCTTGTTACAGGTGATCAGACTCGGGAGATACAAGACGGGATATACTATGTAGACCAGGTCCGTTTTCGCGGTGTGGCCGATGGCAGCCGAGGGCTGGAAACGACTGTTAGCCACGCTCGTTATCAGCAGAAATATAACGACTTACCTGTCTACGGCGGAGCGATAACCCTGACGCTTACCCGTTCCAGCCGTCATCTTTCGGTTACGAATTCCATATTCCCAGTAACAGATGGAAAACGAGCGCAGCTACGCTCTCTGGTTGGCGACGAGAAGGAAGCATCTCGGCAACGGGCCTTCTCGGCAGCCAAACGATTACTAGCCGTGGACAGGGAGTTCACGGGTTTGGATGCTATCACCCTTTGTCTGCATCTGCTTATATCTGGCGTGGATGAAGAGAGTTGGGGTCCGCAGGAGGAAGCGCTGGCGAAGAAACTTTTTGCAGAGCTGGCTTTGTATGCAGAGGAGAAGCTGACAGACAAAATCCGGTCGGAGTTGGAAAGCCTGTCTGAGCAACCACTTCCGGCGCGGCTACGGACACTCTGGACCCAGCGCGCCCGTTTTGGCATTCCCCAATGGGTTGACGAGGAACAGATGATCGTGGCCTCCTATCGTGGCAGCGATTTCACGATTTTGCCCTATCGAGACGATTTTCATCTGGCCTGGCGGCTGTGGATCACACCGTCACTGACTTACAACACCTGGCAAATTTTCGTGGATGCGCTCAGTGGTGTCGTCCTCGGTGAGCCTGAGTCCCTGGCAGCGCACCTTAAGTACGTTCCTTCTTCGGCCAGCTTGGCTGCTGATCAGGAAGATAGGGATGACCCTAGCCTGACGATTCAAGATCTCGAAACCCAAATGTCCTCGATTTTTCAGATGCAATTACACGGACAACAGAACTCCACAAAATTGGGGCAGATTCTGCAGGGTCTTATGGGCAATAGCCAGCTAGCCCGGGAGTCTGTCAATATCGCTGTCCACGGGCTGCGCTGTATTGAGTATATTGAAAAGAAGTGCGGAGTGGAACTGAACCGACTACGCCCAGACAATGACCCCCTAACGCCCAGTTCCTCTGATATTCTCACTTTAATTGTGGGCAGCCAAGCGACAAAACTCAACACTTTTTTTAACCCGGCCAAAGCGGGTGTAATCTTCCAGACCGAACCGGATGGAGGCATTTTTGCAGGCAATCGACGTATTCACAAGCCAAGCCTGGACCCAGAGATCGTCTATCACGAACTCTTCCACGCCTTTATGTGGCGGCTCAACCCAGACCCATTTGAGCTTCAGCAAGAGATTGTGCCTTTTTCGCGGGCGTTGATCGAAGGGTATGCTATCTATTTTGCGCGTTCTCTTGCCGTTCACGCTGTGCAGTTGATGGCCGCAGATGTTGCGGATAGCGACGAACATCTCTGGGCCAGGGGAGCATACCGCCAGTCGGATTGGCAACAGGAGTGGTCGCTCTTTCGTCAGGCAGACATTCCCGGCGAGGACTTTTTGGCCTTTCCTAATCTCTATCCGCCTACCTCTACCGATGGATTAGCCGTCTATCGGGTGGGGATGGTGTGGGCCAGAGCGTTATGGCAGGTACGCCGTATATTGGGGCAAGAGATCACGGACTCTACACTGCTCTCTGTCTTCCCCGCCTTAGTTGGATGGGCTATCAGCTTCGAGACTGCCGCCAATAACTTTATTGATGCCCTCCGCCGACGGGAGCCACCAATCGATGAGGCACAGATCGATGCAGTCATTGAAGTATTCAATCGGCGCAACATTGCGCCTGGGCACAATGTGTTCGCTGTGGCAGAGACTGTCGCAGCCGATGGGACAATCATCTGTTATGCGGGTGGTCCTCGTTTTCTACGTCGCTCGGTCAATGGCGCACCATTCGTCGCCGTTGATCTGCCGGAATCGGATGAGATCGGGCAGGGAATCACGGCTTTGGCCGGGTTTGGGTCAGACCTGTATGCTGCCACTGCTGGAAAAGTCTATCATTTCGACGGCGCGCTGTGGAGGGCAGTCGTCGGCTGGCCTGAAGCCCAGTTGCCGTTGACAATGCATCATACGGGTCATTCTTTATGGGTCGGCAGTTCCTCATCTGTGCAGCAGTTTACACCGGGGACACACCCTCATCTGGGCACTTGGACCGAACACACACTCCTACGCACCCAAGACAAACGCGTGTCGGTGGTTGCGGCCAACAGCTTTTCGGTTGTGGTCAGCGGTGTCGAGCACAGGGGCATCTGCGCGTTGGGGATCAAAAGCACAGCCAACGCCTATTTCGCTGCCGAGAACAATCCCCAATGGCGCAGTCTGATCAACACGGATCCGGTGAGCCAGACGATTGGTTGGCTGCTATGTGTTGCTGGGGGAGGTGATGCAGTTTTTGCCGGAACTCTGGCCGGAGGCCTCTGGAAGCAGACGATCGCTGTTGAGCAAGACAGCTTGACATCACCGGACTTCTGGCAGCCGCTGGGAACACCCGCTCTCGACCCAAAGATCGCTGTTCTCTGCCTTTCCTTTCACAACGGTACATTGTTTGTGGGCACAAGCGCTGGCCTTTTTCAAGTGGACGAAGGAGCGGATTCCATCTTGCAGCCGATTGTATTACCGCTCCCTGATAACCCAGAAAAAGAGCCGATGATTCGCTCTTTGTGTGCTACGGATAATTATCTATTGGTGGGCACAGCCCATCACGGCGTCTGGTTGCGGCCACGTAACGGCGGCAACTGGTTGAGCGATAGGGAGTAAGAAAGGAAACTCAGTATGAAAGTCCAGAGCCGGAGGTCTTTTGTTGTTGCTTGCGCGCTTGCTCTTTTGCTGATTTTTGGATGGACAGCGGTCAGCGTGGGAGCCGATTCAGTCGCCTGTGCCCGACGGCATACGGTACAGCCGGGCGAAAATCTCACGTCTATCGCTGTCTTCTATGGAATGACAGTTGAACAGCTACTCGATCTGAATACAATTGTGAATCCTGATTTGATTCGTGTAGGTATCAGTCTCTGTGTCAGTACGATTCTGCCCACAACAGAGTCCCCGCGATCCATCTCCACTGATCCCAAGTTGCCCGCTGCTGGACAGACAAGTAACCAGAGCGTGGCCCTCTCGATTGATTACATTCGACGGACAGATGCCGCAGACAGTGTGGAATTTGGCACCAAGAGCGGGCTGGTGGGTCTACGGCGGCTCTATCCACTCGAAAGCCAGGGCCTCGAGATATTTGAAAATTCTGCCGGGCTTTTGACCGCGCTAGGAGATCAGCCTGTCGTTTTCTACGGCATCCAGTGGGCAGGGAAAGGGTATGCTCTGATCGAACCAGCCGTGACTCTTTCGGTGTTGAGACCGCCTCTGTCAGGCTGTCCGACCCCGCTGCGTTTGGGGGACGAGGGGATACTTCCCGATAGCGCGCAGTTGACAGTGGAGACGCAGAATGAACCGAATATCGTTTTCCAGATCGCGGCTCTGGGGCATCAGCCAGGGCTGGGTGTTACAGACTTATGTGGCAGTGGGGAACCCGCTTTTGCTCTGGCCCACAGCCGAACCGGCGGTCTCTATCGATTGTTGGTAGTCGATCAGTCAAGCGCGCCAACAGAAGCAGCGACCCCCAAGAGTACAAACCGCTTTGTAATCGAGAGCCGCTTTGTCGTCACTGCCAACCAGCCATCATTCCCGCTTCCCCACGCGGTAAGCAGGCGGCTTGTCTTTGAATTGCCCTCCACAACAGGCGTCGTGACCGGCGTTCAGACTCTCCTCTCAACTGCTGAGGTAGGGAGTGTGCTCTTGGACCGCCTGTCGCCCCAACCACTCTACTACGGCGTGCGACTGAGCGACAGCGGGCCATTCCGTCTGGTTGCGATTGAGGATCGCAGCCTGCTGACCGCCATTGGGGGGACAGAAGATAGCGCGCAATCTCTAATCAACGCGTGCGACAATCGCCCTGTCGCCGATGTACTGTCAGGTCCAGACGCCCGATTAGATCGTATCACCGCCTATTTGGAAAACGACACCGGGTTGCGCTTGCCGTTCCTGATTGAGGAGGTGGCCTATGCGCGGGATGTGAACGATGCGAGGGGATGTGACCCGGAAGAAATTGCTTTTGTTCTACGTCCCAACCAGCCAGGGGACGGATACCAATTGTTCATCCTTTTGAAAGACGGTGGGATTGGGATACCCGGCGAATTCCGTGCCCAGAACTGTCCCCGCTGGCAAGATAGCGATGGATGGCAGTACGATATGCTTGAGAGAATTTTCGGTTGTTGAACTATCCTACAAGACGAAATGAGTATTCAATGATCGATCATCACCGCGCCACCTACCACTTCCAACTCGCGGCCAATCGGATGAACGCCCCAATGATCTGGCGCTGCTCTCGCGTCGAAAGCAGCAGTGTCACATTTAGCATCCCCAGCGACAGCTCCGTCAGCAGGCACACTGGATGTTTGGACGTTGGATTCAATCTGGTAACGCTCTTGCTTTCCCTTTGTCCAAAACCACATTAGAATAGAAACCAGTGAGCAGTTACCGGTGGTCGCCGCTGACGGAACCACTGATAACTGTTGACTGGTCACTTCCTTTTGCGCGGACCGCACCCCTACACTCACAGGAGACACCCCCAATGTCCACCCCCATCCGCATCAGCGTCGTCGGCGCAGGCAGCGCCCAATTCTCTCTCGGTCTGGTCAAGGACATCTGCCTCACGTCGTCCCTGGCTGGCAGCCTGATCAATTTTATGGACATCAACCCGGAACGGCTGGATATGATCCACAAACTGGGCGTGCGCTACGCCCAGGAGCTGGGCACAGACCTGCGCTTTGAATCCACCACCAGCCTGCGCGATTGCCTACAGAACGCGGATTTCGTCATCAACACCGCCTCCGCCAGCCCCCACGGCAAGCAGGCCGACAGCCGGGAGGTGGCCGCCAAGTATGGCTACTATCACGGCGGCGGCATCGGCGTAGGCGGCTTTGCCAACCTGGACCTGATGCTGGGTGTGGCCCGCACAATGGAGGATATCTGCCCGGATGCCTGGCTCATCCAGTCCGGCAACCCGGTCTATGAAGGCTGTACGCTGATGACGCGTGAGACGAGCATCAAAGTTTGCGGCCTCTGCCACGGACACTACGGCGTCTACAATATTGCCCGCGTTCTGGGGCTGGCCGAGGAAGATATCACCTGGCAGGCGCCGGGGCTGAACCACAACATCTGGCTCACCCACTTCTACCACAAAGGCGAGGAAGCCTATCCCCTGCTGGAAGAGTGGATCGAGAAAGAGGGCGAACATTACTGGCAGACCCACATCGCCGAGCGCACCCACGACATTCAGATGAGCCGGGGCACGATCCACCAGTATCGGATGTTCGGCCTGATGCCCATTGGCGATACACCCCGGCGCGGCGGCTGGTGGTATCATACGGACATCGAGACGAAGATGCACTGGTTCGGGCAGCCCTGGGGCGGCCCGGACACCCACCTGGCCCGACCGCTCTTTGTCAAGAATCTGGAGAAGCGCATCGAGGAGATGACCCGCCTGGCCAACGACCCCAAAGCCAGTCTGGTGGCGTCCCTGGGCGGAGAGAAGACCAGCGAGCAGCAGGTGCCGATTATTGATGGGCTGGTCAACAACAACGAAGGCCAGTTTCAGGTCAATGTGCCCAACTACGGCGCGCTGGCCGGTGTGCCCGATGATGTGGTGGTGGAAGTGCCCGCGATTGTCAACAAAAAGGGCATCCAGCCCATCCGGGTGGAACCCCTGCCGGAGAAAATCCTCTACACCCAAGTCCTGCCCGAATGGCTGGATATGGAGCGGGATCTGCTGGCCTATCACACGGGCGACCGTTCCCTGCTCCTCTGGAGCGCGTTGCAGGCGGGCCAGACCAACTCCTACGATCAGGCGACGGCTGCCTTTGAGGATTTGATGGAGATGGCCGGCAACGAAGCGTCCGACGCCCATTACCGTTGGGAGATGGGGCAGGAGATGTTGCTGGAGAAGGTGAAAAAGTAGGGAAGGGATGGTGGGATAATGAGATGATGGAGTAGACTTCCATCATCTCATTATCCCATCATCAAAAAGGAGAACGATGCAGTTGGAAGATATTTCTGCTATCCCCACCGGCCACATTGACGATGCGGACTCCATGCGCGGCGTGATTGACGCTCTGCGGGAATTCCATGGCCCAGAATACGATTTTGCCGTGCGTAGCTGGCACGGGATGATCACTTTCGGTTCGTCGCCGGGACGGACGCGCCACTTCTTTGTGGTGGAAGCAGATCAGACCTGCCAGGTTTGGGAAAACCTGGCAGGTCTGGGAGAAGCCCTCTGGCCGGGTGACGTTTTCTGCGTGCGACCGGGAGATGGGCCGATCCGCGTGGAAGGGGATGGCGTGGCCTTTGAGGTGGCGACGGAAACCAGCAGCTATCCCGCGCCCCGGATCGTCCATTTGCGGGACTTGACCGATAAACCCGGTGGCTGTGCGGTCTATCCCGGCGCGTTCCGGCGGGAAGCGCTGCCCCCTGTGCGTCCGGCAGCTGATGGAGCAGATCGCCGGGGCGTCAACCGGGTCAACCAACACACCCTCGATATGCGCAGCGACCGCAACCCGCCGCCCATCCGCCACTGCCACGGACCCGTAGCCATCGGCCCGCAGGCAACGGTCAACCACTCGGAGACGGCGATTGTCCTGCCTCGCGCTGTCTACGGTCTGCCGGAGATGGGCAAAAGCGACCGGGGCTGGGTCGTTATCTATCCCGATCCCGTAGCCACCCCCTCAATAACCGTGACGATCCCCGTGCGCCCTGGCTCAGTCATCGTCACCCCGGCCAGCAGCCAACGGGTGATGGGCCACGCCTTCGAGAACGCCTTTGCCATGCTGATCGCCATCCCCGGCTTCGTCGCGCCCTATCATATGCTGGAATGAATGTTTGAACACGGATGACACGGAAAGAACGGATTCACACGGATAGAGTCTACGCAATCTGCGTTCCGATTTGCATCCGCGCTTATCAGCCCAATCCGCGTCATCCGCGTTCTATCTCCTGAGGATTGTTGTCTTGTCTTTTTTCTCCCGGTTTGTCGCCCGCCCCCTGCGCATCTTCGGCGGGCTGATTGTGCTTACCCTGAAGCGTCTGCGCAGCCAACCGGGGCTGGCCCTGCTCGCTCTCCTCCAAATTGTTCTGGCCGTGGGGCTGTTGACCAGCGCGGGCTTCTTTGCCCAGGCCGTAGACCGGGTGATTTTGCAGCAGGAGATGGATCGGTTGAGCCGTGCCACCGGCAGACCGCCCTTCTCCACCCGTGTCTACTATTTCCCCTCTTCCCGCAAGCCGATGGATGTGGCTGTGGCGGAAGCGGCCGGGCGCAGCATCGCCGAAACCCTCTCCGCCGAGATCGGTCTGCCCATCGGCCAGGCCATCACCCAACTGGAAAGCGGCAATATGATGCTCCTGCCGCCGCCCAACGACACCCGCTATAGCAGCGACAGCGCGTTTCTGGCCACGACCAATCTGATTTACATCCAAAGTGTGGGCGGGAAGTTGGAGATTCTGGCCGGCGACCCTTTGGACGACGGCGGGCGTTCCGGGGCAGACGCGCTGGATGTCTGGATGCACCGGGAGATGGCAGCGTCGCTGGGTCTGGATGTGGGGGAAATGTTTACGATTGCGCCCACAATCAACCAGCCGCCGACGCTCATTCGGGTGCGGGGAATCTGGCAGGCGGTGGACATCAGCGATGCCTATTGGTTTCGCAACCCGGACACGACGCTGAAAGATGCCCTGCTCGTGCGCGGCCAGGATTATGTGGAGCGGATACAACCGCTGATCGCGGGCAGCTCCCGTTTTGCCAGTTGGCAGATCGCCCTGGACGACAGCGAACTGAACCCCGCCTTTGCTCGCGCCTATGCGGTGGGCTTCGAGCGGGGGATGGCAGTCATCAACAAGTATGTGCCAGGGGCCAAACTGGACGTCTCGGCGCTGGATTCCCTGAAGGATTTTGTCGGGCGCAAGACCGCGCTGACTGTGCTGCTGCTCGGCTTCAATATCCCGGCCCTGGGCTTTCTGCTCTATTTTCTGATTCTGCTCTCAGCTATCATTGCCCGTTCCCAACAGCGGGAGACTTCCCTGATGGTGAGCCGGGGCGCGCGGGTGGGGGATGTGCTGGGGCTGGTGCTGGTGGAGGAGTTCCTGCTCTTTGTGGTGGGCACACCGCTGGGTGTCGGCGCGGGGATGGCCCTGGCCTGGGGAATGGGCTACACCGAGAGTTTCCTCACCTTCACCCCCCGTCCGCTGCTGCCGGTCTCTGTGCAGGGGATCGACTACACCCTCATCTCCGTGGCCCTAGTCGTCTCTCTGCTGGCCCGGCTGCTGCCCGCCCTGCGCTCCACCCGCAAGAGTATTGTGGCCTACGAGTCCAGCTATGGCCGCCCCCAGGAATCCCCCCTTTGGCGGCGGGCATTTCTGGATTTTTTGCTGATTGTGCCCACAGCCTACGCCTATCAGCAATTGTCCCACCGCGAGGCCCTGGCCCTGCTGGTGCAGAGCAATACGGACGAACTTTTCCAGGACCCATTGCTTCTGCTCGTCCCTGCGCTCTTCATCTTCACCGCTTCCCTGCTGGTCATGCGCTTCTTCCCCCTGCTGATGAATCTGCTCGACGCCATCGCCAGCAGCCTGCCCTGGACAGCCCCCCATCTGGCCCTGCGCCAGTTGGGACGACACAGCCACAGCTATCTGAACCCGCTCCTGCTGGTGGTCATCTGTCTGGGGCTGGGCATCTACACCCACTCTATGGCCGCCAGCCTGGACCAGTGGCTGGTGGACCGGATGTATTATCAGGTGGGGGCGGATGTGGCCTTCACCCCCTATGCCGAAGCCGCCGAAGCCGCGGTGGGCGGGGAATGGATTCCCCCGATTGTGGACTTTGTCGAGTTGCCGGGGGTAGAAGGGGCTACCCGTGTGGGGGAGTATGACGCACGCATGGAAGTGGGCGGCGGGCGCAGCGCGTCTGTGCGTTTTCTGACCGTAGACCGGACAGAGTTCGCGACGGTGGCCTGGTTTCGGCGAGATTTTGCCGGTGAGTCTTTGGGCAGTCTGATGAACCGGTTGGCAACTTCACCGGACAGCGTACTGGTCTCCCAGAGCTTTCTGGCCCAGCATCTGCTGAAAATAGGCGACAGCATCCCCCTCTGGGTGACGCTGGATGCGGGCTTTCGCTTCCAGTCACAATTTACGATTGTCGGGGTCTACTCCCTCTTCCCCACCACCGAAGAGGCGGAAAACGCCGTCATCGGCAATCTGGACTATCTGGCTCTGCTGGCTGGGGCTACCTTCCCCCACGACATCTGGCTGCGGGTGGAAGAGGGAACCGACAGCCACGCGCTTCTGAAATCGGTGGAAAAGTTAGGAATCGAAGCGCCCAAGTGGCGGGATAGCCGGGCACTGATCGCGGCAGAGAAGGCCAAGACCGAGCGGGTGGGCATCTTTGGCACCCTCACCGTCGGCTTTCTGGCCGCGGCGCTGATGGCGGTGCTGGCCCTGCTCGTACACAGCTACGCATCGCTCCAGGAACGACTCTTCCAGTTTGGCGTGCTGCGGGCCATTGGCGCGCTGCGGCGTCAACTGGTGGCCCAACTGACGATTGAGTACAGCCTACTTGTCCTCTACGGCACAATCGCCGGCTCGTTTATCGGTGCCTATGCGTCGGAACTCTTCACCCCCTTCTTCCGTTCCGCCTCCCAATCCAAAGTAATGCTGCCGCCTCTGATCCCCATCATCGCCCAGGACGAGGTGATCCGTCTGACCGTCATCTTTGGCGTGATTATCATTCTCGTGGAGTTGGCCGCCACCGCCCAAGCTATGCAGCGGCGACTCTTTGAGATTATGCGGATGGGGAATCAGGGGTAGAAAATAGTAATCAGTAATCAGTTATCAGTGGACTGGCGACGGCCCACTGATAACTGATTACTGGTCACTTTCCGCCCTTCTATCATTCATAAGGAGACTTCAATGCCCTTCCATCCCCTCCCCACCAAAGGCATTCCCGGCAATCTGCTGGAAGACGGGCTGCCCGGCGAGCCGATTCACCTCCACATCTCGGCGGTCGGCCCCGGCCAGCGCTCCCACCCGCCCCATCAGCACGGGGGCTGGGAGGCATTCTATCTGTTCGAAGGCGAAGGCACATTGGAGATTGAGGACGAGCGCCTGGTGATTCGGGCCGGGGAGTCGATTGTCTTCGACCCCCGCCGGATGCACGGGCTGGTGAATACGGGCAACAGCGAGATGCGTTATATGGTGATTTTGACAAAGGAGTAGAGTGATGATGAGATGTTGGGGAACGGCCATCATCACTCTACTCCAAAACCACCCACGGAATCTTGGCCCCTATGCGCAACGGACGCCAACTGGCGATTATTTTCCTGATCATTTTTGTCAATCTGCTGGGCTTTGGGATAATCATCCCCCTGCTCCCCTTCTACGCCGATGCAGTCGGCGCATCGCCCTTGCAGATCGGGCTGATCTTCGCCTCCTACTCCCTCTGCCAGATTATCGCCTCCCCCTGGCTCGGCCATCTCTCCGACCAGCACGGGCGGCGACCGATTCTCATCTTCAGTCTGATCGGGACAGTCGCCAGCTTTGCCCTGTTGGCCGTCGCCGATACCCTCTTTCTGCTCTTTGCCGCCCGTATCATTGACGGTCTCTCCGGCGGCAACATCTCCACGGCCCGGGCCTACATCAGCGACATTACCGAAGAAAAAGATCGGGCACGGGCCTATGGGATTATCGGCGCAGCCTTTGGCCTGGGATTTATCTTTGGGCCAGCTTTGGGCGGTGTGCTGGGGCGCTATGGCTATGCCGCGCCGGCCTGGGCAGCGGCCATCCTGGCGGCGGCGGCCCTGGTGATGACAATCGTCTGGTTGCCGGAAACCAACCGCAACAGCCGGGCCGCGCGGGGCAATCCCTGGCGGATGATGCCACTGATGCTGCGTCGCCCGGTGTTGGGTCGCCTGCTCACCCTGGATTTTCTCTATTGGGCCAGTCTATCTGTCTACCAGACGACCTTTGCCCTCTTTGGGAAACTTCGTTTTGGTTGGGGGATTGCCGAAGTGGGCTATGTGCTGGCGATGGTAGGCTTTATTGGGGCCTTCATTCAGGGGGGCGCCGTTGGGCCGATTGTCAGGCGCTTTGGGGAGAAGCCGGTCTTTGTTTTCGGCCTATTTCTCACAGCCCTGGGACTGGGCGCGGCTTCCTTTGCCTACAATCCCACCTTTTTTGTGATTGCGCTGATCCCCGCGGCTATCGGTGGAGCACTCTCCAACCCGACGCTGATTGCGATGATCAGCCAGAACGGGGAGGCGGGTGAGCAGGGCCGGGTGCAGGGGGTGAGCGGCGCGCTGGAGAGTCTGGGCCGCACGGTTGGCCCGGTCTGGGGCAACGGGATGTTGGGCGCAGTGGGCGAGGGCGCGGCCTATCTCTCGGCGGCGGTAGTGCTGCTGCTGGTGGGAGTGGCTGGTTCGGGCATCAGGGCGCTGCCACGACCGGCAGCAAAACCCGAAAGCGTTCCCCCGCGGGAATAAAACGGGAATAGATGTCCGGGGCCGAGGCAGGATTGCGGGCGTCGCTCCAGATGATTGTCGTATTGCCCCAACGGTCCATCGCCACATCCGGGTTAGACTGTTTGACGCTGCCGGTGTCCTGGTTCACCCGCTGCTCGGGCAGCCATTCCCCACCCGGCCAGGCTACCCAACGGATATAAATATCCCCGGCATCTGTACGCGTATCCCACCAGACAAGCGCGACTTCCCGGCTATTTCTTGCCAGTTGGGGGCCGAATTGACCTGCCGCCAGCCCGTGGCCGTCGATGGGCTGGCCCTGGCCCCATTCCCCACCAGCCAACTTCCAGGCGGAATAGAGCGTCGGGCCGCTCTCCGCTGTGTGGCTTTCTTGCCACACAGCCAGCAGATTGCCATCCCCATCTGCTGTAATATCCGGCTGTGCGACTGCCCTGTCGGTTGACGTCGCCAGAACCGTCGGCAGCGTCCACTCGGTGCTGGGCAGGCTGCGCTGGGCTGTCAGGATGTGGTTGCCTGTCGTCCCCACCTCGACCCAAATGGCATAGACAGTCGTTCCCACTCCGATAATTCTGGCCGAATGTTGGGAATTCGATGAAGACGCAAGAGGCAAGGCTGCGCTCCAGGTGCCAGAAGCGCCGTTGAATTGGCTCCAAACCAGGCTGGAAAATGGGCCAGCCCGTGTGAATGCCGTAGACTCTTCCCACACGGCTATCTGGGTTCCATCCCCGGCCACCCCAATCGTCGGGTTGCTGCGGCTGCTGGTTGGGGTTAGCTCCCCGCCCAATAGCTCCGGTTTGCCCCAAAGCGATGTCTTCGGCATTAGCCTGCTCACAAAGGCGCTATTTTCGTTCCTGTTTGCCGGGCCTGCGTGCCAGACAGCCACAGCCACTCCGTCGGTTGTTACGCCCAGTTCCGGCAGACGGATCTGATCCGTAACCGAAATTTGCGCTGTTCCGGTCAGAATCAGATCCTTTCCCCAATGGATAGCGTCGGCGACCATCCCTGCGCTGTAGAGCGCATCTGTGCCGCTGCGCCTGTCCCGCCAGAGGGCAGTCAAATTGTGGGCGCTGTCGATGACCAGGGCGGGAAAGTCCTGGCTATCGGTCGAGATGTCATTGATTTGTGCATCCACTTTGCTGCGCGGGGGGGGCGTAGGCGTCGGGGTTGGCGTAATCGTCGGTGTTGGGGTGATGGTGGGTGTGTTGGTGGCTGTAGGCGTATCGGTGGGCGTGCTGGTGGGTGTGGCTGTGGCAGGCGGCGGGATCGCGGCCAGAGCAGCGGCGACGTCAATGCGTCCGTAGCCGCTGAAGGGGTCCCAGCCCGCGGCCTGTACGTCCACCGCGTGGTTGGTGATCAGTTGGGTCAACAGATTCGGCGTCAGGGAGCCATCCAATGCCAGCAGCAGACCGGCCAGACCGGCCACCTGGGGCGCGGCCTGGCTGGTTCCGCTGAGTTGGGCATAGGAGACACCAGCCCCCCGCCAATAGGCACCGGGAATCCAATGGCGGGGATCGTTATCGTTGGAACTGGATGGATCGCCGCCGGGCGCGGCCACATCCACATAGCTGCCACTGTTGGAATAGCTGGCGTGGCCGTCGGTGTCGTTGACCGCAGCCACCCCAATTACGTACTCGTAGGCCGCGGGGTAGCTGGTCGGGTTGCCGTCGGTATAGCTGTTGCCGGCGGCGGCAATCAGCAGCACGCCCCGGACATTGGCGTATTGGACTGCGTTGTTGATAACTGATGACGAATTGGTACCGGCGAGACTCATATTCAGCACTTTTGCGCCGTTGTCTACTGCCCAGGTGATGCCATTCGCCACTTGGGAACTGCTGCCGCTGCCCGCGGCATTGAGCACTTTGATGGGCATCAACCGGGCATTCCAATCCACCCCGGCAATGCCTATGGCGTTGTTGCTCTGGCTGGCGGCGATGCTGGCTACGTGGGTGCCGTGGCCGTTGTCGTCTTGCGGGTCGAAGTCGTTGTTGACTGTATCAATGCCGCCCACAATTTTCCCCGACAGGTCGGGATGGCCCAGATCAATGCCTGTATCGACGATGCCGATGATCACAGCGCTGCTGCCGGTGGTGCGATCCCAGCCGGTGTTGGCCCGGATATGGCGCAGATTCCACTGATATTGGTCATAGAAGGTGTCGTTGGGTGTGGTCTCTGTGGCGAAATAGAGATAGTCCGGCTCGGCGTAGAGCACATCGGAGCGGACGGCGAGGCGGGCTGCGCTGGCCTCCTCCGCGCCGGTTTGAACGGCCAGACGATAAAGACCTGGCTGGTTGGGGATGTCCAGCCGGGTGAGCGCGCTGGCTTCTACACCCAGCCGTTGGGCCGCGTCCTGGGCACGGGCTATCGGTTCCTTCAAGCGCACCAGCACCACTCCCGGCACAAAGGCTGGCCTGTCGGCGCGGTTCGGCTGAGTTAGCGAGGAGGCTATCCGCAAGAATCGCTCGCCCGGTGTCTGGGCCTGGCCCTGCCCCAGCCCCAATCCCCACAAAGCCAGGAGTATCAGCAGGCAGATCCCCCACTTTTCTTTTTTCAACCGTATTGAGAAAGTCATCGCTAAATGATCCCTTCCCGGCGTAGGGTTTCGATTCGCTCTGGACTGTAGCCCAGCTTTTCTTGCAGAACTTCCCCCGTATCTTCGCCCAAAAAGGGCGGCGCACTGTAGATGGCCGGGGGCGTCTCGCTCATTTTGATCACCGGTCCCACCAGAGGGTATTCATCGCCGGCAGAATCGACTACCGGCTGCACCATCCGGCGGGCCTGGGCCTGGGGTGTCGCCAGGGCCTCGGGCACGCTGTTCACCGGGCCGCAGGGCACATCCACATCCAGCAACTGCTCGATCCAGGGCTGGGTGGACTGCTGGCGGAAGCGTTCGGCCAGCAGGGGAACGAGGACTTCCCGGTTGCCCACCCGGGCTGGGTTGATGGCAAAACGGGGATCGTCGGCCAGCCCAGCCAATCCCATCACATTGCACAACGCTCGAAACTGGCTGTCGTTCCCCACGGCCAACATCAGATGTCCATCTGCGGTGGGGAAGGTCTGGTAAGGGACAATCGTGCCGTGGGCGTTGGCGTAGCGGCCCGGCGGCTGGCCGGAGACCAGATAGTTGCTGGCGACGTTAGCCAGCCAGCCCAGCTGGGCATCGAAGAGGGCAATGTCGATCTGCTGTCCCTGGCCTGTCGTTTGCCGGTGATGGAGCGCGGCCAGGATGGCGATGACGGCGAAAAGCCCCGCGCTCACATCGACAATCGCCACGCCCACTTTGAAGGGATCGCCGTCTCTCCCATCCGTCGTCGGCCCGGTGATGCTCATCAGACCACCCTGGGCCTGGATGACTGTATCGTAGCCAGGGCGATCTTTGTATGGCCCGGTCTGCCCATAGCCGGTGATGGAGCAGTAGATCAGCCCCGGATTGAGCGTTCGCAGGGCTGCGTATCCCAGCCCCAGCTTCTCCATTGTGCCGACTTTGAAATTTTCGATCAGCACATCGGACTGGGCCACCAACTCGCCCAGAATGGCCCGGCCTTCTGCACTCTTCAGATTGAGGGTGATGCTGCGTTTGTTGCGGTTGACGCTGACGAAGTAGGCGCTCTGGCCGTGGGCCGTGAAGGGTGGCCCCCACTGGCGGGTATCGTCACCCCGGCCCGGCTGCTCCACTTTGATGATCTGCGCGCCAAAATCGCCCAGCACCATTGTT
>CAMDQF010000044.1 GCA_945905745.1 Litorilinea aerophila | reverse complement strand
TAGTTGGTGGCAAGAGCGGTGGGGGTACACCCGGCTCCATCCCGAACCCGGCAGTTAAGGCCACCAGCGTCGATGGTAGTGCAGGGGCGACCCTGTGTGAGAGTAGACCGCCGCCAACTATTCCCTTCTCTTTTCTTTTTAACCGAAATCTTCTCTGTATCTTTCGTTCATTTGTGTTATACTGAAGCACAGACCCGAAAATTTTTGTCTGCTGCCCAATCTAATGGACGATAAACCTCCCCAATCCGATCTGTTTTCTGCCCATATGCGATTGTGGGCGAGTTATTCCAAAAACAGAAACCAAATAAAGTATCCCGAACCGGATTTCCTATGCGTAGGCATTGAGAAACCCGGTCTTTTTGCGTTCCACTTTTCCTTCTATCACACTTGCCCCAGGAGCTGATATGATGACAACCGCTACCGTAATTTTGGCCGCGGGCTATGGAACCCGGATGAAGTCCAGTCTGCCGAAAGTATTGCATCCGTTGGCGGGACGGCCTTTGGTTGACTGGGTTGTCGCTACAGGAGAATCTGTCGGCGGTCGGCGGCCTGTGGTGGTGGTGGGCCATGGCAAGGAACAGGTGCAGAATATGTTAGGCGACCGGGTGGACTACGCAGAGCAGAAGGAACTATTGGGCACAGGCCACGCAGTGATGCAGGCCGAGCCGTTTTTGCGCGGCCAAGCTGGACAGGTCGTGGTCCTCTATTCGGATATGCCACTCCTCCGGGAAGCCACTTTGCAGAAATTGTTGGACCTCTATCAGCAAAATGAGGGCGGCGGGCAACTTGCGATTGCGATGTTGACGATTGTCCGGGATGATCCCCAGGGCTTCGGGCGGGTGATCCGCAACGATCAGGGGCAGATTCGGTCGATTGTGGAGGAGGTAGACTGCACACCGGCCCAACGGGCGATTCGGGAGCTAAACCCGGGTATCTATTGCTTCAATGGGGAATGGCTTTGGGAGAATCTGCCCAGATTGCAGAAAAGCGCCAAGGGCGAGTATTACCTGACCGATATGATTGAAATCGCAACCAGCCAGGGCTGGCGGGTCGTGGGGATGCAGGCTCCGCCAGAAGAGGTCTACGGAATCAATGACCGCACCCATTTGGCAGTCGCGGCCAGTGTATTGCGTCAGCGCATCAACGACCAGCACATGCGGGCGGGTGTGACGATCATCGATCCAGCTTCCACATACATCGAAGCGACTGTACAGATCGGCCAGGATACGACGATTTATCCCGGATGTCACTTGCAGGGCAACACAACCATCGGCAGCGGCTGCGAGATCGGACCCAACAGTCAGATTATTGAATGTGTGATTGGGGACGATTGTCGGATTCTCTATTCTGTGCTGGAATACGCCCGTATGGATCGGGCCAGTGAGATTGGTCCCTTCGGCCATCTGCGCAAGGGCGCCCATCTGGGCGAAGAGGTCCATATGGGCAATTTTGGCGAAGTCAAGAACAGCTATTTGGGGCCAGGCACGAAGATGGGGCATTTCAGCTATGTGGGGGATGCTACGGTGGGCAGGAATGTCAACCTCAGCGCTGGCATTATCACCTGTAATTATGACGGCAAGAATAAGAATCATACGGAACTGGCGGACGATGTCTTTTTGGGCAGCGATACACTACTGGTTGCCCCGGTTAGCTTGGGGGTGGGTGCTCGCACAGGGGCAGGCTCGGTGGTAACGCGGGATGTCCCTGCCGGCGCGCTGGTCTACGGCGTTCCGGCCCGTCCGCCCAGTCAGAAGCCTACCTCAGAGCAATCTGCTTAGCAGAAGGAGTTATTTGTGGTTGTTGAAGTGTTAATCACCGGTGGGGTATTTGTCGCCTGTCTGCTGATGGTCGCATTTGTCGCGTCTGCCGAAGTGGCCTTGGCCTCCACCTCGCGCACGCGGATCCGTCATCTGCTGGACAGCGGCGAACCATCGGCCCAGTTGGTGGATCGCTTGATTTCCGACCCGGCCCGTTTTCTGTCTACGCTGATGCTGGGCAAGAGCATTTCATATGTGGTGGCTGGTGCTATGCTCCTGCGATTTTCTCTTTTGCGTGGCTGGTCTGCGCCGGTCACTGTTCTGGCCTTTTTTGTGGGATGGATGGCTCTTGTTGCTACGCAAATTGTGAGCCGAGCCTTTGTTTTACGCAACCCGGGCCAAATCGCCCTGAAGTTGGGGAAATATGTCCTGATTCTTGTGGGACTTCTCCTGCCCCTTTCGTCGTTTCTGCGTCTGATCGGCACAAAGGTGCGCAACGGCAGCGAAGAGGCCAGTGCCGAGAGTATCTTCTTGAGCGAAGATGGACTGCGCTTTCTGCTCCACGTGGGCGAAGGCGAAGGGGTCATTGAGGAAGATGAGAAACAGATGATCGCCGGGATTTTTGAGTTCGGCGATACCACGGCCCGGGAGGTGATGGTTCCTCGCCTGGATATGACGGCCATTGGGGTCGATCTTTCCATCGCGGAATGTTTGCCGGTGATTCTGGCCAGCGGGCATAGCCGAATTCCTGTCTATCACGAAAACATCGACAATATCGTCGGCCTGCTCTACGCCAAAGATCTGCTGCGCTTTTTCCACGAGAATCGGTCAGATACTCCGCTTTCCCAGATATTGCGCCCGGCCTATTTTGTGCCGGAGAGCAAGAAATTGGATGATCTGCTCAAGGAGATGCAGGGTCGTCAGATACATCTGGCAGTCATCGTGGATGAATACGGCGGCACCGCGGGTATTGTGACGATTGAGGATATGATCGAGGAAATTGTGGGTGATATTCGGGACGAATACGATTCCGAGGAACCGCTGATCCAGACTCTCAATGCCAACACCCATCTCTTCGATGCCCGCGTCTCTTTGGATGAGGTCTCGGAAGTGATAGAGGCCGATCTGAGTCGGATATATGACAATGTGGATACCCTGGGTGGGCTGATCTACAGCGAGTTGGGGCGTGTTCCCGTGCAGGGCGAGGGGCTGGATGTGGACGAATGGCGCTTTACTGTGCTGGGCGTCAATTCGCGGCGTATTGAGCAGGTACGGGCCGAGCGCATCGTACATCCGAACGATCCAGAGCAGGAAGATGTGGCCGAAGCTATCGGCGTTAAAACTGGCAACCAGCGATCTTTGGGATATGCGGCATAGAGAGGCTACTTCGATGATTTTAGACGGGCAACGCACCCGATTGGTTGCGGCCGCAATTGGGGCGCGTGACCGGGCCTATGCGCCCTATAGCGGCTATCTGGTGGGCGCAGCGCTGTTGACCGACGACGGCACGATTGTCATCGGCTGCAATGTGGAAAACGCCTCCTATGGCGCGACCATCTGTGCCGAACGGGTGGCTTTGACCAGAGCCGTAGCTGAAGGCAGACGCGGCTTTGTTGCGATGGCCGTTGCCACGGCAGATGGCGGCTCGCCCTGTGGAATCTGTCGCCAGGTAATGGTGGAACTTGGCCCGCAGATGGTCGTTTTTGTCAGCGATACAGCCGGCCACCACCGTACTACAACTGTACAGGCACTTCTGCCCGATGCTTTCGATGGCTCGGCCCTGAAATCAGCGGAGCGGTCATGAACGTTCCCGCGTTGATGGCGACCTATCAACTGCGCCAGCGGGAATATCTGCTGCGCATCACCCGGGCTATGACCTCCCGGCTCGATCTGCCCAGTCTGCTGGAACTGATTCTCTCCAGTGCGGCTGAAATGGTGGCCGCTCCTGCCGGGATGATTGTTCTCCACGAGCCAGCGCCAGCCGCGGTTTTTGATGTCGATAGCGACGGGGTGGCGGTTGAAGCAGAACCCCAGGCGCGCATCCGTACAACCTATGGCATCCCGGCGCAGCTTCTCCCCGCATTTGCCCCGCTGCTGCGTCCCAGTTCACCCCCTCTGCCGCCGGACAGTGACGGGGCCAGTTCAGTTCAGACGCCGGGTGAACAGTATCGCCGGGATTTGGAGCGACGGGTCCAGGATGTAGAAGAAAATCTGGGGCGTAAACTGGGACAGGTGCTGGGCCTGCCCCTCTTTTTTGAGGATGAGCTGCTCGGCGTCATCTACCTCTTTCGCGGCGGCAGCGCCTTTACCCAACTGGACTGGGAGTTTCTGGAAGGCTTTGCTTTGCAGGCTGCGATTGCCGTGCGCAATGCCCGGCTCTATGCCCAGCTATCCACCGAGCGCAGTCGTCTGGCCGCCATCATTGAAAAGAGCGCAGACGGCGTTCTGATCCTACGCCCGGACCGGCGGGTAGAGGTGATCAACCAGACGATGGAAACGATGTTGGGGCGGGTAGCCGAGGATGTGGTTGGCCAGCCGTGCAGCCAGGTTCTCGATCTGCAAAATGTGACAGGCGACGATCTGTGCGGCACCACGCTTGTGGATGTCCCACATCAGGGGTTGCGCTGCGAGGGTGAACTGGTGCGGGCTTCTGGCAGCAATCTGGCTGTCTCCGTCACCTATACACCCCTTTTCGACGAGAGCGAGCGGCTGGTCAATATTATTGCCAATGTAAGTGACATCACCCGTTTCCGGGAAGAAGAGGAGATGAAGTCCACCTTTGTCTCTATCATCAGCCACGAATTGAAAACCCCTGTGGCGCTGGTCAAAGGCTATGCCCAGACCCTGGCCCGGCCCGATGCGACCTGGGACCAAGAGACGGCACGTCAGAGTTTGCAGATTATCGAAGAGGAGGCCGACCGGCTGGAAGTGCTCATCAACAATCTGTTGGATGTGAGCCGCATCCAGGCAGGCGATCTGCGGCTGGATATCTCCGATGTCAATATGAACCGTCTGCTGGAGCGGATTGCCCAGGACTATCGCACCCAGACAACCCAACATCAGATTGAGGTGGACCTGCCTGACGACTTGCCCCTGGTGTCAGGGGATGAGGAACGTTTGCGCCAGGTGTTTACGAATCTGCTGGGCAATGCTATCAAATATTCACCCGATGGCGGCCTGATCCGCATTGGTGCCTGGGTGGACAGAAAGGCCGGGGACGGGGAAAGAAAGTCCCGGCTGGTGGTCTATGTGGCCGATGCTGGCATCGGCATTCCTGAAGATGAGCTACCCAAGATATTTGATCGCTTCTACAGGGTGGACAGCACTCTGCGCAGGAAAACTGCCGGTGTAGGGTTGGGGTTATTTCTCATCAATGCGATTGTGGAAGCACACAAGGGCGAAATTTGGGTGCGCAGCGAGGTGAACAAAGGCACGACTTTTTCCGTTGCGTTGCCGATTGAAGATGACAAGAGTCGCCGGGTCTGAATCTGGGACGCTGATAAATCTGTGATGAGGGTTCGGCGGATTCTGTCCCCAGGTGCGAAACAGGCCCGAAAAGGTGCGCCGTGTAATGAAGAGTGCTAAAATGTTTGGCGATGTCATTTGTGCAAAATGGCACGAAGACCATCTCTGCTATTCGTATCACCAAAGGAGTTATTTGCCATGAGTGAGCTTGCATATCGGATTGAGAAAGACAGCCTGGGAGAGGTGCGGGTTCCTGCCGACGCACTTTATGCTGCCCAGACCCAGCGGGCCATAGATAACTTTCCTATCAGCGATCTACGCTTTCCCCAGTCATTTATTCGCGCCTTGGGATTGATCAAAGGTGCGGCTGCCGCTGCCAACGAGAAACTGGGATTGCTGGATTCTGCCATGTCAGCGGCCATCCAGTCCGCCTCTGTCGAAGTCGCCCAGAGCCTGTACGACGCCCACTTCCCCCTGGATATCTTCCAGACCGGTTCGGGGACCAGCACGAATATGAACGCCAACGAGGTGATCGCCAACCTGGCGACCAAAAAGCTGGGCGCAAAGGTACACCCCAACGATCACGTCAATATGAGCCAGAGCAGCAACGATGTCATCCCCACGGCGATTCACGTCAGCGCCTACCTGGCTGTTGTTGAAGAACTGCTTCCCGCATTAGCCTATCTGAGCGACACCCTGGAAAGCAAAGCCGCCGAGGTGGATCATGTGGTGACTACGGGGCGCACTCATCTGATGGATGCCATGCCCGTGCGTCTGAGCCAGGAGTTGGGCGGCTGGCGCAGCCAGATTCGCCACGGTATCGAGCGGGTGCAGAGCAGCCTGCCCCGCCTGGCCGAACTGGCCCAGGGCGGCACAGCCGTGGGCACAGGCATCAATGCCCATCCCGCCTTCGGCACGGGCATTGCGGCTGAGTTGGCCGCGACTACCGGTCAGCCGTTTGTCACCAGCACCAACTACTTCGAGAGTCTGAGTACCCAGGACGCCGCGGTGGAATTGAGCGGTCAGTTGAAAGTGGTCGCCACCTCGCTGATGAAGATCGCCAACGATCTGCGCTGGATGAACAGCGGCCCCATCGCCGGTTTTGGGGAGATTTCTCTGCCCGCGCTGCAACCGGGCAGCAGCATTATGCCCGGTAAGATCAACCCTGTCATTCCAGAAGCTGTGGCAATGGTGGCCGCCCAGGTGACGGGCAATGATCTGGTCATCACGGTGGCCGGTCAGTCGGGGAATTTTCAGTTGAATGTGATGTTGCCCGTGGCCGCCTACAATCTTTTGCAGAGTATCTCGCTGCTGGCTGGGGCAAGCCGATTGCTGGCGGACAAGGCCATTGCTGGCTTTACTGTCAACGAAGAGAAGATCAGCGGGCTGGTGGGGCGCAACCCCATATTGGTCACGGCCCTTAACCCGGTAATTGGGTATGAGATGGGCGCAAAGATTGCCAAGAGGGCCTATGCCGAAGGCCGCACCCTGCGGGAAGTTGCTCTGGAAATGACGGAGTTGACCAGCGATGAATTGGACAGGCTGCTCGATCCCCGTCAATTGACTGAAGGGGGGATTCAGGAGGCATAGGTGGCACTGGATCTTCCGATAGAAAAAGAGAGCGGGCCATTTGGCCCGCTCTCTTTTTAATTGCTTTCGTATTCTGGAAGGCTGGTTAGGGCAAAAAGTTGAAGGGGTTGCGGGGTACGCCCTGATACCGCACTTCAAAGTGCAGATGAGGGCCTGTCGAATTGCCTGTGTTGCCCACTGTACCAATCTGCTGGCCCTTGCCGACGCTTTCACCTTGACGTACAAAGATGCTATTCAGATGCGCATAGAGGCTTACATAACCGCCTCCGTGATCGATCATGACCATCGTCCCGTAGCCGTTGTTCCAACCGGAACTGGCGGCAATCACATAGCCACTATCTGCTGCTGTGATTGCCGTACCAGTCCATGCACCGATATCCAGCGCCCGATGTCCATTCCAATACGGCTGACTGATGCTTCCACTCGTGGGCCAAGCGAGTGAACCCGTTCCTTGCGCAGCGCCTTCCGGTGTCGGGCCATTATAGGCAAGAACCTGCTTGGCGATGTAGGGTTTGTTGCCGCCGGGAATGACCAACTGCTGACCCATTGCAATCGGCGTAGAATTGTCGGTCAAATGGTTCAAGTCAAAACCGACAATCGCATCTGTGGAAACTTTGTATTTGGCTGCGATGGTAGAAAGCGTATCCCCAGACTGCACCACGTGCAAAACACCGTCCGTTGGCAAGATCACCAGCCGGTCGCCAATGCGGAGCATATCTGGATTGGCTTCCAACTCCGGATTGGCCCATTGAATTGTTTCTGGCTGCAAGTTGAAGTTTGCCGCAATGCCAAGAACTGTGTCCCCAGAACGAACGCTGTAGGTTTCGATCTGTCCACGTTCTGTAACCAATCCCGGCCCCACTGCCTGTACAGGAGCGACAACGGCTTCCTGTACCGTGGCGAGAACTGGTTGAGATTGGGAATTGGTGAAGGGGATGACTGCCGGTTGAATGGCCTCGGCGGCGCCTGATACATTATTGCTTCCAGCGGCAGCAGATGCCAGGGCCTGATCCTGAACTACGGCAAATAGACCAGTTTCTGGCAGATTACGCAGTGAGAATTGCCAGTCGGGCATCTCGATTTGACTGACAACCAGGACGATAGCTGCCACTGCGATAACCGCCAAATGGCTGGCAAGACGGATCGGCGATATTTGGTCACCAAGAAAAAGCTGGACACGCTCACGCAGCCGGCCAAAAACTGATGTCACTTCTGTCTCAGCCAGGGGGTCTATGGCAAGGGCCGCCGTTCCAAATCGCCTACTGTCGGATTGGGTTATTCTGGGTGCGGCTTGTCCAAATCGGGAAGGAGCGAACTGAAGGTGAGATTCAACAGCAACCTGTGTTGGGTAAGTGTCGCCTGATGTTCTTTTGCTTGGTTCTGGCTCGGAACGACTAGCAGGGGAAGGGGCCCACTTGCTGATTTTAGCGTCGCTAGCACAAGATGCCGTGGGGAGGAGGCTCTCATCTGCTAGGCGGGGTTCAGTACCTGCGAACCGTACATTGCTTTGTCGTTCGGCCAGATCTTCTGATCTCACTGAATATCTGGCCTGAAGATCACCATCGACACTATACGTATCGGATGACGGCATTGTTGTCTCCTCAGAATTATGTCGTAGTGCGGAACATTGCTTTTCACCCGAATTGGTCTTTATGGACTTTTTCTACAGTGAAAATGTATCGTTGGGTGGATTCCGCCTGCGTCAAAACCCTGTGTACTAGACTATTGAGAGATGCTTTCGTAAGTTCTTGGCTGATATGGTGGCGACTGTGTATGTGTCTTTGTCCGCCACGACTTGCCATTTTCCAGCATTTGCACTGCAAGTCTTACGACTACTGCTTCGGTCACGCATTATAGCACACCACAAAATGGCTACAAATTCCAAAATAGTGATCGAACACACAAAAACGGCCTATTTTGAGGTTCGTCGGATGTACGTAGAACGAGCGTAGGTTTTAAGTATATCTGCAGCCCTGGTTCTGTCGTGAAAATCGGCTTTTTTCTTGCGGGTCGGCGATTTTGGACTGAGCAATAATGCAGATTGCGTATACCCTGGCGAATACTGTATGTGATTTTGGAAGGTCTGCGTAGGGGATTTGGCAGCCGAATGTCATCTAGTTATTAATGAAACATCAATGTCTAATTGTGTGATAATACAATTCGCTGATACGACGGGAAAATTTTGTTCATCAAAGAAGTGAATTCTCGTAGAGCCTACTAATACAATGTTTTCCAAGTTTTCAGACTGGTTAAGTTCATCATTAAGGAGAGGTTGACTTACAAAAAGGGGGTATTCAGAATCGTCATCTATTCTAAATCCCGTAAAGCTAACAACTTGATCCTCTGTTTTGACCAAAGCGAGTAGTATATAAAAGGGGGTACCGCGGTAAACGGTTTTCAAAGATGAAGTTGGGATTTTTGCAACGATACTTTCTCCAATTGTATTCTCAACTTCTATGAACCATATGCCTGCTTGCGAAAATTGCAATTCATCTAAAAGATTTTTACCCGGAATGAAAACCATAATTACTTCCTTTGCCACTCAAGACGTATACCGAAAACTGAACACAGGCGAGTGTTCGACAGCACGCCTAACACGAAGTGGCTTAGCTCATTCTTGAGTCATCCGAGCGAATCATACATCCCTGCAGCAATACAAACGCCCCAACTTTGAAAGATTCACCTCACCAACACCCCTTCCCGCTCGCTCACGCCAGCACAAGCAACGCCGCGTCCTGATCCACCCGCTGGCCAGCGCTTACATCTACCTACAGTAGCAGATTAAGCCGCTCTGGTTTGATATTCCCGGAAAGCGCTTTTGTGCGCTTCGGCATACAAGCGCAGTGCCGCAGCCAGTCTCTCCTGATAATCGTTACCTTGCGCCTTGTACCAGGCAAAAGTGTCAGGCTCGATTTGAATGGTAACTGTGACTGGTTCATCGGGCACAAGCCACATGGCTTCCTCAAAAAAGTCTCCAGACAGAGGCGGAATGTCAGAAGTGTCGATCATTTCATCGGTCAGGGCATCAAACAGGGCCAAATTTGTCTCGGAATGCTCTTTCATATTGTTTCCGTTCATGGGCTAACGCCTTTCGCATCGAAATAATCGTTGGCGCGAATAAGTCTTGGGATCAAACGATAGGGGCATGAGGTGTTGGGGGGATGAGGCTCATTCGACGACTGTAGTTGCTTCCGCCACACCTCGTGCCCGCTGCAGCACAGACAGTGTGACGCAAAACAGAGCGGGCACGAGGTGGGATGGCGATGAAACCGATCTTTCTTTGCGAGGATTCTTCCGCCATCCCACCTCATGCCCCTACCGTAGGATTCCGCCAAACTTTGTTGACCCAGCGGTTTTTCGCGCTAACAAATAATCCGGATGGTCTTTTCCTCTGGTTCAGTGAATACGACAACGACTATCCGTGTAGCATCCAATAGGCCAATGCAGATCCAGCGGTCTTCGCCATACTCCTCCCGCGTGTCTAATCGTCTGAGTACAGGTCTTTGAAAGACTTTCCGCCCATCTGCAAAGTCCAGATTGCGCTCGCGAATATTCGTCTGATTTTTCTGTTCATCCCATTCAAAACGCATACTACCGCCTTGCGCGATTGGCTATGTTTTTGAATTGTGACCCAATTATACGCCTCAACAAGTAATCTGTATAGTGCAGATGTTGAGTCTGGCATACCTATTGTCTACGCCAGCACCAGCATCGGCGCGCCCTGTTCCACCCGCTGGCCGGCGACCACATCCACCGAACGTATGACGCCGGCGCGCAGGGAGCGGATTTCGTTCTCCATTTTCATGGCTTCCAAAATGACCAGGGGATGATCCTCCGGGATGTCATCCCCTTCCGACACCAATACTTTCACTACCAGCCCCGGAATGGGCGCTTTCACCACCAGTTCGCCTTTGGGAACTTGCGGCCCTTTGCGCCCCGCGTTGAGCCGCCGTGAGCGTTCGTCCTCCACCTGCACGTGGAACTGCTTACCGGCCAGGGTCACCGCATATTCCTGGCGCTGCTCTTCCACCAGCACTTCATAGCTGGCCCCATCGAGCAAAATGCTGTAGAGTTCCGGCACGCCGATCTGGCTTACATCCACATCAATGGCCTCGCCGTTGACCAGCACCCGATCGTTTTCGATTTCGATCTCGTATTCCTGCCCGTCTACCGTCGCAAAATATTTCACCAGCGCCCTCCTGTGGCCTTCATACGACCGGCTGCCTTCCAGTTGCTCCCGTGGCTGGCCGCGGTTGATTGGTCGCCGATGTGCACAGCCCGACGGCCCGCTTCGTGGGCGATCAGCGCAGCCGAGACCGCGGCAATGCGGGCCTGATCGTCGGCAGGTTTCTCGGTGGCCATCAGCCGCCGACGCTCCAAAAAGCTGGTGTCAAAGGTGCCCCAGATAAATTCGGTGCTGATCATCATTTCCTGATGGAAAGGAATGGATGTTTTGATGCCACCAATGCGGTATTCGCTCAGCGCCCTGCGCATGCGCAGGATGGCTTCGGCCCGGGTCTCGCCCAGCACCACCAACTTCGCCACCATCGGGTCGTAGAAGAGGCTGACTTCAAAGCCTCGATACAGACTGCTCTCCACCCGAACGCCAGGGCCGGTTGGCTCTTTCAGATAGTTCACCACACCGCTGTTGGGCATAAAATTATTGAAAGGATCCTCGGCGGTGATGCGACACTCAATCGACCAGCCTTTGGAGACAATGTCCTCTTGGCGATAGCGCAGACGACGACCCGATGCAATGGAGATCTGCTCCTTCACAATGTCCACGCCGGTCACCATTTCTGTGACCGGGTGTTCCACTTGCAGTCGGGTGTTCATCTCCAGAAAGTAGAATTTCTCGGCGGCGGAGTCGTAGAGGAATTCGATAGTACCCGCATTGGAATAGTTCACCGACTCGGCGGCAGCAATGGCAATGCGCCCGATCTCGGCGCGCATAGCTGTGTCCACCACAACGCTGGGTGACTCTTCGATCAGCTTCTGGTGGCGGCGCTGGATGCTGCACTCCCGTTCGCCCAGATGGATAGTGTTGCCGTGATTGTCGGCCAGAATCTGCACTTCGATGTGGCGGGCCGAAGCGATGTACTTTTCCAAATACACTTCGTCGTTGCCAAAGGCGTTGCCTGCTTCGCGCCGGGCCGCGGAAAGGGAGCTGGTAAACTGGGCCGGGTCATGGACAACCCGCATCCCCTTGCCGCCACCGCCCGCGGTCGCCTTCACCATCAGCGGGAAGCCGATTTTGAGCGCAGCGGCCTTCAGTTCGTCGTCGCGCAGCCCTTTGGCCGAGCCGGGGACCAACGGCACGCCGTTTTTCGCCACAGTCTCCCGTGCCGTCTGCTTGTCGCCCATCTTTTCAATGGCTTCCGGGCTGGGGCCGATAAATGTAATGCCCGCATCCCGGCAGGCTGCGGCAAAGGAGGCGTTTTCGGCCAGGAAGCCGTAGCCAGGATGGATGGCATCCACGCCGGTTTTGCGCGCTACGTCGATGATTTTGTCGATGCGCAGATAGCTTTCCCGGCTGGCTGCGGGACCGATACAATAGGCTTCGTTGGCATAGCGCACGTGGAGCGCAGTGCGATCAGGCTCGGAAAAGACGGCGACAGTCGAGATGCCTCGCTCCTCACAGGCCCGCAACACCCGCACGGCAATCTCGCCCCGATTGGCAACCAATACTTTTTTGAACATTCACAACCTCGATTGAAAAAGATAGAACGCGGATGACTCGGAACAGGCAGTTGGGGACGGATTCTCGTTACGAAACGTGAAACGCGAGATCGTTCGACTGCTCACACGTCTTGCCTTTCGCCAACGAAGTAGCGAACGGCAACCCCGCCGTCGCTCCCCACCTACGCAATACGCAATACCTACACGCCCTCTTTATGCACCCTGGCCGTCACAAAGACCCGATCCACGCCCAGTGGGTGGGGCGGCAGTTCACCGGCTTCGTGCCATTCACCGAAGACCGCATCCCCCGGCATCAGGATCAGACGCTGGAAATTCCACAGAATCACATTCAGATTGCGCCCGACAGGATTCTCGTAGCTATCCTCCACAATGCCCTGTACATAGGCCAGCCCGCCGATGAAACGCGTCTCCCAGGTGCCATAGGGCAACTGGCCGTCGTCCCCCGGCGCACAGGTGACGCGCAAGTAGACCGGGCCGCAATCAATGGAGAGATAGGCCAACTGCTCCTTGCCGTACTCGATCTCGGCCTCGACGATCTGCCCGGCAAAGGCGTAGGTGGCCGGGCCGACCCGCACAAAGCGCTTCTCCAGCGGTTCCGGCTGCACAGTGTACCAGTGCGCAGCGCCGCTGTCGGGTAGCAGAATGCCCCCGTCCAGCACCAACGACAACGACTCCCCCTGCTGCAAGCCGGGGTAGCCCATCAGAGCGTATTGGGAAGCGGTGAGTTCAAATTCGATTTCAGAGAGGGGCATAGTAGATATCAGGTATTGGATATTTGGTAATGATGTTGGCGCGACAGATGGAGTAGTTGGGTAGGAAAAAGATGGTGGGATAATGGCGCATTATCTCGCAATCCCATCATCCCCTGCCACCTGCAACTTTCCACTTGCAACCTTCCATCCCTACAGCGGTATATTCCCGTGCTTTTTCGCCGGTATCTGATCTCGCTTGTTTTGCAACATTTCCAGGGTGTTGATGAGCCGGGGCCGGGTCTCGTGGGGTTCGATGACGTTGTCAATGAAGCCCGCAGATGCGGCTACATAGGGGTTGGCGAAACGATCCCGGTAGTCGGCCACCAATTCGTTCTTGCGCACCACCGGGTCGGCCGCGTCGGCAATGTCCCGGCGGAAGATGACATTGACAGCGCCCTCTGGCCCCATCACCGCAATCTCAGCGCTGGGCCAGGCTAACACTATATCCGCGCCCAGATGGCGGGGGTTCATCACACAATAAGCCCCGCCATAGGCCTTGCGAATGATGACTGTCATTTTGGGCACAGTCGCCTCGGCAAAAGCGTAGAGCAGCTTGGCTCCGTGGCGTATGATGCCGCCGTGTTCCTGGTTCAGGCCGGGCATAAAGCCTGGCACATCTTCCAGCACAATCAGCGGGATGTTGAAGGCGTCGCAGAAGCGCACAAAACGGGCGGCCTTCTGACTGGCGTCCACATCCAGCACACCCGCCAGGACAGAAGGCTGCTGGGCCACAATCCCCACGGATCGCCCCCCCAGCCGGGCAAAGCAGACGATCACATTCTGTGCCCAGTGCTGGTGAACCTCCAGGAATTGGCCGCCGTCCACAATGCGTTTGATGATCTCTTTCATATCGTAGGGCCGGTTGGGATTATTCGGCACAATCGCGTCCAACTCCTCGTCCTGGCGCAAGGGATCATCCGTGGGCGGCACAAAAGGAGGGTCTTCCATATTGTTATTGGGCAGATAGCTCATCAACTGCTGGGCCAGGAAGATAGCGTCGGCCTCGCTTTCTGCGGTGAAGTGGGCCACGCCGGATTTGCTGCCGTGTACCGACGCACCGCCCAACTCCTCAAAAGTTACATCCTCGTGGGTCACTGTCTTGACCACATCCGGCCCGGTGACAAACATATAGCTGGTATCTTTTACCATCACCACAAAATCGGTGATGGCCGGACTGTAGACCGCGCCCCCGGCACACGGCCCCATAATCAGGCTGATCTGGGGGACGACACCGGAAGCCATCACATTGCGATAGAAAATATCGGCGTAACCCGCCAGGCTATGAACCCCCTCTTGAATACGCGCGCCGCCGGAATCGTTCAGGCCAATGACCGCCGCTCCGTTCTTCATCGCCATATCCATAATTTTGCAGATTTTTTGGGCGTGGGCATAGCTGACCGAACCGCCAATCACTGTAAAGTCCTGGGCATAAATATAGACCAGCCGCCCGTCCAGCGTGCCATAGCCGGTCACAACGCCGTCGCCGGGGACTTTCTGCTTGTCCAGCCCGAACTCAGTGGAGTTGTGAGTAACAAAGATGTCCATCTCTTTGAAGCTGCCCTTGTCTAGGAGCAAGTCCATACGTTCGCGCGCGGTCATTTTGCCTTTGGCGTGCTGGGCCGCGATGCGATCCGGGCCGCCCCCCTGCCGCGCCGCAGCCTTACGTTCGCGCAGTTCCAGAATGCGTGGGTCTGTGCTGTTCGTGCTCAAATGGTTCACCTCAATTGCGAGTTGCGAATTGCGAGTGTAGATCGCCGTCCCGATTTTCGTCGTTGTCGGTGTCAGTAGTCGGCTGTAACGGGCTTAGGAAAAGCCCAGATCGGCAATGCCAGTCACCATCAAAATGGCGATCAGAATCGGCTGATGGATGACATAAATCAACAACGAATGATTGCCGAGAAATCCTAGAATATTGAACGGGAAAAAGGCCGAAAAGTCGCGCAGAATGAACTGGCGCACACCCCCGGTGTAGAGAGAATTGCCCAAGAATACGCCGATCAACACCACCGCAAACCAGTGTACCAGGGGGAAGAAGTCCTGGGGGCCATAGCCCGGCGGGGTGATCCCCAACCAAACCCAGGTCAGGCTGGTTGTCTCGATCGTCTTCAGGTAATAGCTCAGAGGCATCAAAATCGCGATAAAGAGCAGGTTGAGCCAGCGGAAGCGGAGGAAGGGATAGGCCAGAATGATCGAGACGCCAATCATATGCAATATGCCGAAGTCGATACGCCCCATATTCAATAAACGCAGGGCCGTACCCATGACCAGCCCTGTGCCAAAGACCAGCAACCCCCGGCGGAAGAACTTCCAATAGAGGCCGTCTCTCCCGCCCTTCTTCTGAATCGCCCGGTTGTAGCTGACCGTCAGAGAGATGCCCACCATCAGCACAAAAGAAGAGGCAATCGAGCGCTGAAAGTAGAACCAGAAGGGGCTAAAGAGATCGATGTAGACTTCGGCAAAGGACCTCAAATCCCAGGCCAAGTGGTAGATGACCATCGATACAATCGCCAGACCCCGCCAAACGTCGATCTCCCAGAGGCGGCGGGCAGATGTGCCTGCCTTTTCGGTCGATGGTTTTTCCTTCTGCGAAGGCGCTGCTGCGGCCTGGGCCATGGAAATTACTCCTCAATATCCACCAAAATTTTACCAAACTGCTCATTCGCCATCATCCGGGCCAGAGCACGCGGATAACCGGACAGGGGATAGATTGAATCTACCACCGGTGACAACTTTCCTGCAAAGACCAGCCCCATCACCGCCAGAAAATCGTCGTGGTTGCCCATCGTACTGCCAATGATAGAAAGGTGGCGGCCAAAGAGCAGAGCGACCGGCACAGACGCCTCGTAGCCGCTGCTGCCGCCCACTGTGAGCAGACGTCCACCGGGGGCCAGACAGCGCAGACTGTTCGGCCAAGTGGCCTGTCCCACATTGTCCACCACCACATCCACCCCCTGGCGGTCAGTGGCCCGGTAGACAGCCCGGCTCCACTCCGCGTCCGCGCTGCGGTCGTGTACCCAATCCGCGCCCAGCCCACGGGCCAGGCGGGCTTTCTCGGCTGTGCTGGCAACGGCGTAGACCTCCGCCCCGGCTACTTTGGCAATCTGAATCGAGACGCTGTTGACGCCACCGCCCGCGCCCACCACCAGCACCCGTTCCCCAGCGCGCAACGCACCCGCCACCATCAGGCTATGCCAGGCCGTCGCATAAACCAGAGGGCTGGCTGCGGCCTGCTGCATGTCATAACCGTCGGGCACAGCCAGCAGATTGCGGGCTGGCACAGTCACAAATTCCGCGCATGCGCCCGCCACGTGTTCGCCCAGAATGCCGCCCCGTTCGCAGCGGTTCTGGAAGCCGCGCACACATTGACGGCATGCCCCGCACCAGAGTAGAGGGTTCGCCACCACCCGTTGGCCGATCTCCCAGCCGCTGACGCCCGCACCCAGCGCAGCCACCGTTCCGCTGAAATCCGAACCGGGGATGTGCGGCCATTCCAGATTTAACCCCTTCCAGCCCCGGCGCACAAAATCGTCCAGCCGATTGAGTGCGGCATAGCGCACCCGCACCAACATCTCACCCACGCCCGGTTCCGGTGTGGGCGCTTCTGTGCTATATTCATAGACAGCAGGGGAGGGGCTGTGTTGGCGAAAAAGAATGGCGCGCATGGCTAAGTTCCAGTGGGTGAAATCTTCTTACTCGCTGGATAGTATCAGATCGGCATACATCTGGGGATCAAATCGTCCGATGTAATAGCTCTCGGCCGCGTCCCAACGAGCCAGCCAAGCCGATGTTGCATCTGCCCGTTCCACTTGTCGCTGTCGCCGCTTCACAGACGAAGCTTCTTCCCACAACTCGAAAACGGCTTACCCAAACGTCAGCGCCAGTGTTCCAGCGAAGAGGCCCATCAAGAGGCAGAAGCCGATAAAAAGCAGGACAAGCACGGTCAATCCGCAGCCAAAGCCCACATTTGCCCCGACCGTGCGTTCGTCGTAGAGCCGGGAAAGCAACGTCGCCGTGCCGCTGACTGTACTTATCACCATTAAGCTGGTCAGAGCCACACTCCACGCCGTGCCCAGGCCAAAGGTCTCGAAGCAAAGGAAATAGGCCAACACACCACTACCGATGCCTGCAAAGACACTGAACAGAATAATGGGCAGTGTCGGTGTAGGAGGGGCAGACATAGACGGATTGCCAATGGCCTGATGCCGGTCGCGTTGCAGAATTCTCAGGCCCGTCTCCGGCGCAGCCTGGACCAAATAGGTCAATTCTACACGATTGCACCCCATATCACAAGCAAATGGACATTCACACACTACAATTGGCCCTGCACGGCCAGCCCTTCGGCCACACAATCGAGTACCAACCATCCGTGCCCAGCACGATGCCCATTGCCCGCGCCCTGGCCGAAGAAGCCTTTGACCCAGCACAGGCTTCCGGCATTGTCGTCGTGGCCGACGAGCAGACCGCAGGCCGGGGACGGCTGGATCGGCGCTGGGAGACACCACCGGGTCGGGCGCTGCTGATGAGTGTCGTCGTGGCCGGCGGCCACCTCCCCGAACGCCCGGCCCAGTTGCCGATGATTGCCGGGCTGGCCGTGCTGGAAGCTGTCATGCAAGCTGACAGCTTGCGTGACAGCGGGCAAGCGGTTGACCTGCGGCTCAAATGGCCCAACGATCTGGTCGCTGTGCTGCCCAATGGCCCTGTGAAACTGGCTGGGCTTCTGGCCGAGAGCAGCCTGGACAGTCAGGGCATCCGCTACGCGGTGCTGGGCATCGGGGTCAACGTCAACCAGCGGGCCGAGGAGCTGCCCGTGCCCCGGGCCGGTGGGCTGCCGCCTGCCAGTCTCTACACGCTCTTCGGACGCGAGTTTGCACGGGAAGAAGTGCTGATCGCCCTCTGCCGCTCGCTCTCCGCGTTGCTGGCAGCGAGGAACCGTCCAACAGCCGAGGAAATCCACGCCCGCTGGCAGGCCGCGCTGATCAATTTGGGGCATTCAGTAGTGGTCCACAGTGGGGGCGGGGAGTGGCGGGGGCAGGCGGTGGGGACGGATGTGGACGGCAGCCTGCTGGTGGAGGACGAAACGGGGCGGCGGGTGGCGGTGGCGGCGGGGGATGTGTCGGTAGTCTAGCGGAATTCCCGAAATCACATCCTCCCTACGCCGGGCCACTTATTGTTGATCCCCGCCCGGCTGTGTATAATTTCATTGGTTTCCCAAACGCGGGGACCGTCCGTGACTCTATTCACTGAAAGTGCCTGCCAATGGGTTTCGTTGATTCCAAACGACAGCATCATCGCATCATTCTGCTCCTGCTGGCAGGTGGGTTGGCCCTGCTGACCGCTTTACTCCTGAACTTCGCCACCCAACCTGAAATCGCTGCGGCCCAGATTTCCCCCCTTTCCCCGATGCCAGTGGCGACACCTCTGCCGCAGGGCCAGCCCCAGGTGATCCCAACAGACACGCCGTCGCCCCTGGCCCCTGCCCAGAGCAACACCAGTCAATCCCTGACAGCCGCCCAAAATCCCAGCGCAAACCGGGATTTTAACCAATCACCTCTGGCCCCGTTGGGTGAACCGACCCAAGCCCCGACCAGTCTGATTCTGGTAGGTGCGCTGCTGATTGGATTGGGGTTGCTGGTCATTGTCGTCCTCGTTGTCCGGCGACGGGAGTAGACTCGTGCAGCGTCCTCCCTTGCGTCGTCTTGGCCTCTTTCTGGCCGCGCTGTTGACAATCTATCTGGTCGGCTGGCTTGCGACAGGCCACAGTCAGGCCGTCGGCCTACGCCAGGATTCCCCACCGCCCACGTCCTCTCTCCTCGAGACACCGACGGAAACGCCGACGGAAACGCCAACCCTGATCCCCCAGGATGTGCCAAGCGACACACCGACGCCAGAACTTCCCACAGAGACACCCACAGAGACGCCCACGGAGACGCCGACAGAGACGCCACTGCCGACAGATACACCGCTGCCTACAGAGACGCCAACCCCTGCAAATACACCGACCGAGACGCCTACCCCAACCGCCACAGTACGTGTAATTGTCCTACCCACCTTCACACCAGAACCCACCTTGCTCAGTATAGGCGGTCAAGTGTTGGATGCTGCGCTCACCTCAGCCGTCTGGATTTGGCTGACCTGTGGTTCGTTGCTCTTCTTCGCTGTGGCTGGGGCTTTTGCCGGCCTCAGTTTCTACCGCAACCGCCGACAGCGTTTCGATCTCTACGAAATTGTAGCCGAAGAAGATGTCCCGCCCACGCCGAGGGGCAAGGGTCGAGGCAAATCTCAGCCATCCGACGAAGACTCCTGGCCGTCGTCACTGCCGTAAAAGAAATGAACCACTTCACAATTTCTGATCTCCAACCCCACATGACCGCCGAAATCGCCCAGGCCGCAGCCCTGCTTCAGCGGGTCTTTGCGCCCCAGGGGTCGTGGGTGACATTGGCCGAGGCGGAGCAGGAGGTGGCCGAGATGCTGGCCCCGGATCGCATTGTGCGGGTTGCCCTGGCCGAGGGGCAGGTCATCGGCTGGATTGGCGGCATTCCCGGCTACGCGGGCAATGTATGGGAACTGCACCCCCTGCTGGTCGCCCCCGAATGGCAGGGGCAAGGCGTGGGCACGGCGCTGGTGCGGGATTTCGAGGCGCTGGTGCTGGCAAAAGGCGGCTTGACGATTCAACTGGGATCGGATGACGTGACCGACGCCACCTCCCTCTCCGGGGTCGATCTCTACGCGGATACGTGGGAAAAGGTGCGTAATATCCGCAATTTGAACCGCCATCCCTTCGAGTTCTACCAGAAGCAGGGCTACACAATCATCGGCGTGATGCCCGACGCCAACGGGCGAGGCAGACCGGACATTTATATGGGCAAGCGGGTTGGCTGATGGCAATGGATGAACGAAAGGCACTGCAAGACGGGGGGGAGCGGGTCGGGCTGCTGCTGCTGATTCTGGCGGCCTTTGGCTGGCGGTTGGCTGGTCTGACCCGGCAGAGCCTGTGGCGGGATGAGGTGGATGTGATCTGGCTGGCGCTCCGTCCCCTGGCCGAGACCGCCTCAATGTTCGTTGCCCCCGCCCAGAACGGCCCCCTCTATTTTCTGCTCATGCGCCCCTGGTTTGCCCTGGCGGGCACGTCGGAATACGCCCTGCGCTACACATCCGCCCTCATCAGCCTGCTGGGTATCGGGCTGCTCTGGCAGGTGGCCCGGCGTTTTCTGCCCGGTCACGGGCGAATGAATCTCGCTAATACGCCCCTGCTGGCTGCCTTTCTGTTGGCCCTGCACCCCTACCAGCTCTGGTACAGCCAGGAAGGCAAAATGTATGCCCTGGTGGTGGTGCTGACCCTGGCCTCCACCTGGGCTTGGCTGGAAGCCATGCGTCTGGGCAGCCCCAGGCGCTGGTGGCTCTATCTGATCGTCACATCCATCTGTATCTACACCCACCTGCTCGCCGCGCTGATTCTGCCCATCCACTTCGTCTGGTTTCTGCTGGCTGCGCCCCTCAACCGGCAACGCTGGCGGGGCTACGGTCTGACGCTGACCGGCTTTGTCCTGCCCTATCTCCCCCTGATCTGGTGGCAGTGGCACTACCTGACCACCCTGGACTATCAGACTGGCTATGCCTTCACCCCCTTTGCCGATGTACTGCGGGTGCTGCTGCTGGACCACGCAGGCGCGGCCCTCTCGCAACGCTCAATCTATTGGATTGTGCCAGTGGTCTTTCTGGTATTGGGCGGGTTGCTGGTGGGCGCGTCAGAAGGTGGGGTCGATACAGAAAGTGAGTTTTTGTCCAAAAGGCAGTTTCTGGCTGTTCCGCCAGCCCTGCGGATGGGGATGCTGGCGGTCTGGCTGGTGGGGCCAGTGCTGCTTCTGCACGGTGTCAGTACGATCAAACCGCTCTTTGTGGATCGCTATCTGATTTGGATCGGCCCGGCCTTTGTGCTGTTGCTGGCTCTGGGGCTGCGGGTGGTCTATCACAGCGGAGGACGCTGGGCACGGCTGGTGGCAGGGTTGTTGCTGCTCTTTGTGGTCGGTATGTGGACGGTCAACGGCTGGGAGCAGACCGTAACACCCAACAAGACGCAACTACGCGAAGCCGTTACATTTGTGGCCGAGCAGCGCCAGCCGGATCAATTGCTCATTTTGCAGATTCCCCACACCCACTACGCCTACCGCTACTACACCAGCGACTTCGGCGTAGATCCCTTTGCCGACAGCGAAATGCGGCTGGCTCCCTGGGCCGAGGGGTTGTGGACGCAGAATGGGTTGCCCGACAGCCAGGCGCGTGTGGAGGTAGACAACGCGATGCAGCGTGCGACCGTTGGCTTTGCCGAAGTCTGGGTTATACTGGTAGAAGCGGGTTCGTGGGATGGACGACGGCTGATGGACGAGTGGTTGGACACCCACGCAACCCTGGAAGAAAAGCAACTATTTCACGGCATCGAAGCCCGACGCTATCGATTATGTAATGCAAGCTGTTAGCTTGCCTGACCGCAAGCTAACAGCTTGCATTACACGAAAGTGAGTGCAGAATTGTATCCCAATTCACCCAACCGAGGCTGGAATTCACTCAGCCGTGCCCAGCAGATTGGCGTGGCTGTTGTCGGCTTGCTGGTGCTCTATGCCCTGCTCTCTGGGGTAGGGTCCATCGGTCGCCTGGGCAATCCCAATTGGATACTCGCGGTGGCGGCGATTGTCTTTATTGCCTTTCCCGTCCACGAAATGGCCCACGCAGCCATGGCCGTGGCTTTGGGTGATCCCACCCCCCGGTTGCAGGGGCGCTTCACACTCAACCCCCTGGCCCACATCGATCCCATCGGCGCGGTGCTGATCCTCTTCACCGGCTTTGGTTGGGCCAAGCCCGTCCAGTGGAGTCCCCGCAATGTAACAATCGATGTGCGCCTGGCGGTTATTCTCGTCTCCCTGGCCGGTCCGGTCAGCAATCTGATTCTGGCGACCCTCGCCCTCTTTTTTCTCGACAAAACCAGCGTAAGTATGATAAACGACTTCCTGGCCTCCTTTGCCTTTATCAATGTGCTGCTCTTTGTCTTCAATCTGATTCCTGTGCCACCTTTGGATGGTTCACACATTCTCTTTGCCCTGTTGCCGGACAGCACCTATGAACTACAAGTGACTCTACAACGCTATGGTTTTTTGCTGTTGATGGTAGTGATCTTTATGGGTGGTTCATTCATTTCGGGGGTCGTCCAGACGATTCTGCAATCGCTGTATGGCCTGGTTGGCTGAACAAAGCAGAGTCACGGCACCAAAGACCCGCCGTATTTACCCAATCTGGTCAATTTGCAGCCTATCCGGTAATATCAACAAACTATGACTATCGACATCGACATCAACACAGCCTCCCAGCGCGGCCGTTCTTATGGCAATCGAGGCCAGCGCAGCACACCCATCCCAGTTCCCACGAAGAAGGCCCTGCTTCCCGTGCGCATCTTCTGGCGCATCCGCCAGTTTGTGCGGGGCCTCTTTGCCCACGTGGACGCGAACGAAATGCTGGAGGTGACCCGGGCCCTACCCAAAGCGGCTGTCTGCCGTTTCTGCCAAATGCCCCTGGACGGTCAACGCCACAGCCTGAATGTACTATATACCCTACAGGCCGCGGGCTGGCATGACCCGGACCTGGCTGCGGCCGCACTGCTCCACGACGTTGGCAAAGTGGCCGGCGACGCAGCGGGGATTCGACTCTCGCCCTGGCTGCGGGGTCCGCTGGTGCTGCTGTCAGCCCTGGCTCCGGCCAAGGTTGAGGCGTTGGCCTCGGACGATCCAACCAGCGGCTGGCGCTATCTGCTCTATGTGCATCGGGAGCATCCGGCCATCGGTGCGACCTGGGCCGCCACAGACGGCTGCTCCGAGCTGACCTGTTGGCTGATCGAATATCACCAGCACAAACCCGACGGTCAACCAGTCAATCGGCAAGAGGAACTGCTCGCCCTGCTCTACTGGGCCGACAGTCGCAACTAAACAGACACACCACAAACAGGACGCAGATTTGCACTGAGACAACCGATTTGCGCAGGTTTATCAGCGTAAATCGTGCTCTTCGGCGTCATCAGCGTCCCATCTTCATTCGGGAGCCACCAATGGCAAAATCACAAATTACAATTATTGGGCTGGGGTTGGGCGGCGCAAGCCTGGGGCTGAATTTGCGTCGGGGCGACGGTGATTTTGAAGTGGTGGGCCACGACAAAAACCCAGATGTTGCGGGGAATGCCAAGCGTATCGGCGCGGTGGATCGCACCGAGTGGAATCTGCACCGGGCCTGCGCCGGAGCAGGGCTGATCATCATCGACACCCCTCTGGCCGAACTGGCAGAAGTGTTGGGCCACATCGCCGAAGACCTGGCCGGGGGCACAGTCGTCGTGGCCCTGACTGAAGTGATGCAATCCGCCCTGGCTATCGGCGCGGCTGCCCTCAAAAACAATGCCTTTGTGGCAGCCCATCCTATCCTGAACCGGGTGGGCGGCGAGCTAGAAGCCAGGGCCGATCTCTTTGCCAACAGCCAATTCTGCATCGGTTCCCACGTGGAGACCGCACCCGCAGCCCTGGAAATGATCAACAATCTGGCTATGCGTGCCGAAGCCACCCCCTTTTTCATCGACCCAGCCGAACACGACGGTATCATTTCCCTCCTGGAACAGACCCCCCGGCTGCTGGGCGCGGCATTGATGCAAGCGGCCAGCGATTCGTCTGGCTGGCGGGATGGGCAGAAACTGGCTGGGCGCACCTTTGCCAACAGCGCAGAGATAGGCGAGGACTCGGCAGCCCTGGCTGGTGCGCTTTTTGCCAACCGCGAAAATCTATTGCAGAGTCTGGCACAGATCGAATCTGTGTTGGCGGAATGGCGGAAGCTGCTCTCTGCCGAGGAGAGCGCTCCCCTGGCCGCGGCTCTGTCGGAGATGACCGAGCGGCGGCTGCGTTGGCAACGGGATGTAAAGTTGCAGAGCTTCGATACAGCAGACGAACCGGTCAAAGAAGCCCAGCCCGGTCTGCTGCGCCAGATGTTTTTCGGCAATATGTTCGGCGGGCGGCGACGCATACCGGACGAAAAAAAATAGCCCCTACTGTCCTCCGGCTTCCGGCTCTTTGCCTTCGTAGGTTTTTGGATCCCGACCAAAGAGGATTGTCGCCTCTCGCAGTCGGGCCGTGGTGAAGGGGTCGATCTGCCCTTCCTGCAAACGCCACTGCCAATTCCCCCCGCTTGTGCCCGGCAGATTCATACGCGCCTCCGTGTCCAAATTCAGCACATCCTGCAGCGGAACCACCGCCACCTGGGCCACACTTCTCAGCGCCCCCTCTAGCAGCGTCCACGCCACCTCCCCGCCGTCTGTGCGGAAGTAGCGGCGCAGGTGATCCCGCTCTCGTTCAGCGCTGGAGTTCCGATACCAGCCCCGGCTGGTGTCGTTGTCGTGGGTTCCCGTGTAGACAATGAAATTCGGCGTATAGTTGTGGGGCAGAAATTTGTCGGCGGCATCGCTGGCAAAGGCGAATTGCAAAATCTTCATCCCCGGCAGATGGAAACGGTCGCGCAGATCGATCACATCCGGCGTTATTTCGCCCAAATCCTCAGCGATAATAGGTAATTCCCCTAGCTGGGCCTGGATCACCTCAAAGAGACGGCTTCCTGGCCCAGCCACCCAACGTCCGTTGATTGCGGTGGTCTCGCCAGCCGGCACTTCCCAATAGCCGGCAAAACCCCGGAAATGGTCAATGCGTACAATGTCATACAGGCCAAGCGCAGCCTGGATGCGGTCGATCCACCAGGGAAAGCCCCGCTCTGCCATCTGTGCCCAGCGGTAGATAGGATTGCCCCACAGTTGACCGGTGGCGCTGAAATAGTCCGGCGGCACGCCCGCCACGACTGTCGGCTGGTATTCCGCGTCGAAGAAGAACTGCTCCGGGTGGCTCCAGGCGTCGGCACTGTCCAGGGCCACGTAAATGGGAATGTCGCCGACGATGCAGATTTCCCGCTGGTTGGCGTACTCCTTCAGCGCCCGCCACTGGCGAAAGAAGAGCCACTGAATGAAGCGGTAGGCGTGGATGCGGGTGGCGTGTTCTGTGCGGGCCTCGGCCAAGGCGTTGGCGTCCCGGCTGCGCAGGGGCATCTCCCAACCGTTCCAGGCCGCGCCGTTGTGGGCATCCTTCAGCGCCATAAAGAGGCTGTAGTCTTTCAGCCAGGCCGCACTTTCGGCACAGAATGTCTGGAACTCGGACTGCTCGGCTGGCTTGTCAGCCCGGGCAAAAGCTGCCGCCGCCCGGAAAAGCAGGGGTAGTTTCCATTCGTAGAGCAGCCCAAAGTTCACCCGCTCGTCGGAAAAGGCAGGTGTGCCGGTCAACTCGGCGGCGTCCAGCAGCCCCTGTTCTACCAGAGTTTCCAGACAGATGAGATAGGGGTTGCCCGCAAAGGTGGAGAAACTCTGATAGGGGCTGTCGCCGTAGCCGGTGGGTCCCAGAGGTAACACCTGCCAGATCGTCTGGCGGCTCTCCTGCAAAAAGTCCACCCAGGCATAGGCTGCCCGACCCAGCACGCCCACCCCATAGGGGCCAGGCAGAGAAGTGGGATGCAAAATAATACCGCTACAACGGGGAATATTCACGCAGAAAACCTCCGGAATGATAACAAGATGGCAAGGTGACAAGGTAACAGTGACATTCGCCCTGTCACCCTGTGATCTTTTACTCTTCCAACTTCAGCGTCTTCCAATGCCCCCGGCGGAAGAGAAACCAGAGCAGAATCGTGCGTCCGGTCCAGTCGATGGCTGTGCCCCACCAGACGCCTGCCAGCCCCCAGCCTAGGGTAATCGCCAAAAAGTAGACAACCGGCAAGCGCAGCAACAGCACACCGGCAATCGTCACATACATGGGCGTGCGGGTGTCTCCTGCGCCTCGCATCCCCCCAGCCAGGATCATCTCAATGCCGATGCCCAGCAGCTCGGCGGCAGAGATGGCGACGGCCAACGCGGCCAGATTCAGCACTTCCGGTGTGCTGCCAAAGATGGAGACAATCGAGCGGGAGAAAAGGATGAACAACAGGCCGAGCAGCCCATTGAAAACCAGCGAAAAGAGGATCGTACGTCGGATCGATTCTTCCGCCCGCTCCATCCGGCCTGCGCCCAGTGCCTGCCCCACAATTGTGGTGGCGGCCACGGCCAGCCCCCAGGCAGGCATATAGCTAAGCGATTCTACCCGCAGGGCAATCTGATGGGCAGCCAGGGTGGCCGTGCCCAGAGAGGCCACCATCCGGGTAAAAAGGATGAAACCCGACTGGGCGATGCTGCCTTCGATGGCGGTGGGGATTGCCATTTGTAACACCCGACGGATCACCCCCCAATCCCAGGCAAAGAAAGCCCGCCAGGGAATGTGCAAGGGTGTGCGGGCGCCCGGCAGCGCGCCCACACCGAGCAGCGCCCCCACCGCCAGGATACCGCCCACGGCTCTGGCGGTAGTTGTGCCGATAGCCGCGCCAGCCAGCCCCATTGCCGGGAATCCAAACACACCAAAGGTGAGTACATAGCTGACGACGATATTCCAACTGTTCATCACCAGTGTATTCCACATGGGCGTGCGGGTATCCCCCGCGCCGCGCATGGCCCCGTTGGCAACCATCATCGGGAAGTTGAAGACCGACGACCAGAGGACAATGCGAATGAATTGGCTTCCCTGACGCACCACATCTGCGTCGCCACCCATCAGCCGCAGATAGTCCGGGGCAAGGGGAAGCAGCAACAGAGTGCCGACGACAGATAGCACCCCACAAAGCAGCAGGGATTGAGCCGCCACTGCCTGGGCGCGGGACATATCACCCGCTCCCCAGGCCCGGGCCACCAGCGCTGTGACGCTCACCGCCAGCGCGCCAAAGAGGGTCATCAGCAGGTAAAAGAGCGTACCGGCCAGCCCCACTGCGGCCAGAGCCGCCGGGTCTCGAATCCAGCCGATCATCACTGTGTCGCTGAAAAAGACGGCGGTTTGGAGCAGATTCTCAACCACAGCGGGCAGGGCCAGGGTGAGAATCGTCCGGTTCAAAGAGACTGTGGGGCTGATCAGGGCCGGCGCGTCCGGCAATCGAATACGAGTCACGCCGTTGGCCTCCTCTCGGAGGTCTCCTATCGGAGGGGGGGGCCAGCTTGGGTTGCCAGCCAAAAGGAGAGGATCAGAAGCAAGACGCAGAGTACAATCCATCCAATTTGGCGGGCCAGATTGTACTCGCGCAGAAGCGGCTGTCGCCCCACTTGGATCACCGCGGGCGGACGAAAAGTGGGGAAGAGTCCAGCCACCACCAGCAGACCGCCCAGCAGTCCGCCGATGTGCCCCCAATTGTCCACATTTGCCACTGTGCCACCCATCACAAGATTCAATACCAGCACAACGAGCATTGACTGCAATATCTCCCGCCCTCGTGCGCCAAAGTTCTGTCGAAAGCGGAAGAAGTAGAGAACCGTCGCCCCCAACAGGGCAAAAACAGCGCCGGATGCGCCCGCCGAGAACGCGGGTGAAAAGGCATAGCTTGCCACGCTGCCAAAGAGACCGCCAATCAGGTAGATGGCGGCAAAACGCCAATGGCCCAGATGTCCTTCCAAAACCGGTCCCAGCATAAAGAGACCGATGAGATTGGAGATCAGATGGGTGGGGCCGATGTGCAAAAACATGGCAGTCAGCAACCGCCAGACTTCGCCGTTCAGAATATCGGCATTGGACTTCATCCCCAGCAGATAGAGAACACGGCTGTCTACGGGACCAGTCCACGTGCCAAAGACAACCAGGCCAAAGACAAATGTGGCCGCAAACATCAATAGATTCAGCCCGATCATCACTTTATTGACCGTCGGTGCTGTCAGGGGAATATAAAATTCAGGACGGCTGGGAACGTCGATGAACGGGGTTGGGAGCGACGGCTGGCCGGTTGAGTGGTCGTACACAAAAATTCCTTCGATAGTAGGGGCGCTGCTTGCTGCACCCGCTGTATAGGGAGGAAAAAAGGAACGCAGATTTCGCAGAGGGCGCAGATTTCGCAGATTGAATCCGTGTAAATCCGCCCTTTCCGTATCATCCGTGTCCTATTTTCAGGTTAGTGTTCATGCCCAATCGGGCACAAGCAGCAATGAAAATAGGGACGCAGATTCACGCAGAAACAACTGATCTGCGCAGATTTTTATCAGCGTCAATCATCTTTTTCAGCGCCATCAGCGTCCTATTTTCAGGT
>CAMDQF010000043.1 GCA_945905745.1 Litorilinea aerophila | reverse complement strand
CGATCTGCGCACCTGCCTGTCAAACAATTTGCGCTCCCCCACCCCCCACCCAGATTTGACAACCCAACCCATCCCCGCTATACTTCTCCGGTCAGTGGATGCGCGGTCTTTCGGCTTGGAGGGATGGCCGAGTGGACGATGGCGGGTGTCTTGTAAACAACTGTGGGGAAACTCACCGGGGGTTCGAATCCCTCTCCCTCCGCCAAACGCATCTGGCAAATAATAGCAAGGCATGGGGAGGTCGCATAGCCCGGTCGAGTGCGCCCGCCTGCTAAGTGGGTAGGGGTAGCAATATCCCTCGAGGGTTCAAATCCCTCCCTCCCCGCCATATATGCGCCCGTAGCTCAGTGGATAGAGCATTAGCTTGCGGAGCTAAGGGTCGTAGGTTCAAATCCTACCGGGCGTACCAAAAGAAAAAGTCCCCCGTCGTTGCAACGACAGGGGACTTTTTCTTTTGGTGCGTAGTGCGTAGTGCGTCAAGCAGTAGTGATGCTTGCATTTCCTAACCGAGATCACCTGTATTGCCGAATCAGTCGCACACATCACCCCGATCGTTGCACCGTCGCGAGCGGGCTATCAACTGCTCGACGCACCACGCACCAGCCTCACGCCAGTTGTCGCACCCTCGGCATTTTGTAGAAAATCACCCCCATCAATACCAGTGTGATCAGCGCGCTGACCGCAATCGTCCGACCGATCCCCCAGATTTCCGAGAGCGCGCCCATGGCCAGATTGCCAAAAGGGGCCAGTCCGAAGAAAGTCAGGGTGTAAAGGCTCATAATTCGCCCCCGCATCTCATCCACAATTTGCGTTTGGAGCAGGGTGTTGATGAGGGTGAACTGGTTCATAAAACCCAGCCCCAGGAAGACCGAGAGGAAGAGAGCCAGAGGGTAGTATGAGTTGGAGGCGAAGATAATCAGCACGACGGGATAGGCCAGGGCCATCCAATTGAGCCAGCGCCCCCGGAAGCCCCGATCCCCGTAGCGGGCCACCAGCACAGCCGCCGAGACTGCCCCAATCCCCGACGCCATATTGATGGCCCCGAACGCGTCCGCGCCCTGCTGTAACACCCGGTCCACAAAAGCGGGCAGTACAGTGCTGTAGGTGATCCCAAAGAGGCTGAGGGTGAGCGAGATCAGCAGCAGTGCGCCTACTTCGTCTGTGCGCACCGCATAGGAGACGCCGCTGCGCAGCTGTCCCCAGGCATTCCCTTGGCTTTTGCGCGGGCTGGCTGGGGGCAGACGCATGGCCAGCAGGCCGCCGATCACGGCCAGAAAACTGATGCCATTGATGAGGAAACACCAATCAGCGCCCAGCACTACCAATAGCACACCGGCGATGGCTGGACCAACCACGCGGGCTGTGTTGAATGTCATCGAATTGATGGCGATGGCGTTGGGCAAATCTTCCCGGCCCACCATTTCGACTACAAATGCCTGGCGCGCCGGCCCGTCAAAGGCGTTGACAACCCCCGTAATCACCGTCAGCACTACCACATGCCAGACTTCGACTATACCGGTAAAGGTGAGCAGGGCGAGGACAAAGGCCAGGAGCATCGCGCAGCTTTGGGTAATGATCATCAGCTTGCGTTTGGAGACGCTGTCGACGACGACGCCGCCCCAGGGGGTGATGAGCAGGGAGGGAATGGCCGAGGCAAAGCCCACCACCCCCAGCATCAGCTCCGACTGGCTGAGCTGGTAGACCAGCCAGCCCTGGGCAATGATCTGCATCCACGTGCCCATGGTGGAGAGAAGCTGCCCTGCCACATAGAGCCGGAAATTGGGGTGGTGCAGAGCGTTCAGCGTCTTGGGGATGCGGAACTGGCGGGCACGCAGATCTGCAATCTCCGGCGGTAGATTGGGCAGGCGGGGCGGGTCGAGGGGGCGATCCAGAGGGTCTGACATGCGAAACGGCCTATTGCTGACGATGCTTGGGAAGATGGTAGATAGTTCGTATGCAAAAGATGAAACGTGAAAGGTGAGAAGGTTCGGTTGCTCTCACATTTCACGTTTCCAAACCGGAAAATGGCTACTTGCCGCGAAGAGTAGACCCCTACGCCGTCTGACTGGCGAGGATGTGTTCCCGAATCTGCTCGATGAAGCGGTATTCGCTGTTGTCCTCCGGCGCATAGCCGATGACTTTGCGAGCGTTGACAATGCTCCAAAAAGCCTGGGAGTTGCCGCTGATGCCGTAGAATACCTGAAAAGGGACACCGTTCTCGTCCTGGATGTCTGCGGTTTCGATGCTTTTGATGAACAACTGCTGCAAATCCCGCTGGCTGATGTAGACCGCCAGCCCCCGGTACATCTGTTGCAGATCGCCTTTGGGAATCGTCTCCATATCCGTCTCCCGGGGGCCGCCGATGCGTATCTGAACATTTTCCAGGCGACGGGGTTGGGCATTTTCCGGATGGACACCCGCGTAGCTAATTTGGCCGGTGGCGTAGACAAAGCCCAGATGCTCGTAGGCTTCTTTGGCCCAGCCATAGAAATTATCCGAGAGCGCACGCTGTTCGGGCAATACTACATCCCACTTCCCCGCCAGAATCAGCCGCTCGTAGTAGTCGGCCGCGTGGTTGGAGGAGGCCACCACCACCCGGCGCACATTTTCTTCCAGGGCTGTCTGGTAGACGTGGAAGGCCATCTCCACATTTTGCTGCTCCGCGTAGTATTCGGCAACCAGATCGTTGCGGTCGGCGGGCCGGGTAAAGCCCAGGTGAATAACGGCGTCTGCGCCCTGAAAGTGGCGGCGGTAGCTCTCCCGCTCCCGGCTGGTCAGGTCGGCAATCTGAATGCCTTCCATCGGATTGCCTGCCCGGTCGGTGCTGCGCACATCTAACAGAGTCAAGTCATAGCGCTCACGCAGGGCGGGCAGCAGCAGGCTGGCGACATAGCCAGACGCGCCGGTAAGCACAACTTTGCGGCGGACAGTCATTGGGGGTTCTCCTGGGGGGGAATTGGATATTGGGTATTGGATATTTCGTAGTGACGTGCTGTGGGCGTCACTACTCCGTACCAGCGCAATATCTAGCGCACATGCGTTAGTTGCAAGTGAACGATACAAGACCAGCGCCGGTTGAGTAGGCGGAGGCTGTTTGCCGCCGTATCGAAACCAAGGCGGGTGTCCCATAAGAATGGGTAGAATGGAGAAAACTCGTCTACCCGTTCGCTTGATTTCGATACGCCTCGCAGACGCAGAATCCTTCGGATTCTGACGGCTACTCAATCAGCGCTCACTGGCCTGGTTTGCACGCCACGCTGTGGCTATGCCACCTTACGAAATATCCAATATCTTCTATCTGCTATCTATCCACCGCTGGACGGCGTGGGCGTCGCTTCCGGGGCCGCGCCCTCTGCAGGAACGGGCACGGGAACCACTTCCACCGGGGGCAATTCCACGTCGGGCAACTCCACACCGCTGACCTCAGCCAGCCGTTCCAGAACTGTTTGCAGGGCCGTCATCTGCGCGCCGTAGCCCGCCCAGTCTCCTTCACGCAGGGCTGCCTGGGCCAAATTGTAAAGGGTATTGGCCTCCACAATCAACTCTTCCAACGAACGCTGGGCGAGGTCAGCAGCGGGTTGCGCGGCGACCGGTGCATCGGCCGGTGCGGCAGGCAACGCAGCGGGCAGAGTGCCCCCTTCCACCAGTGCCAACTCAGCCAGCCGGGCATCTTCCAGCACATCCCGACCAAAGAGCTGGGCCAGGGCCAGCCCCAGATTTTCCGCCATCACCACCCGATCCGGTGTGGCCAGGATGACCCGTTTCAGTTCGGGGATTTTGCCGGTGGCGGCCTGCAGATAGAGCGGCTCCACGTAGAGCAGACTGCCGCCGATGGGGATGACGAGCAGATTGCCCCGGATCACCTGACTGCCCTGCTGATTCCACAGACTCAGTTGGGAGCTGATCACCGGGTCCTGATCGATACGGGCCTCGATCTGCTTGGGGCCAAAGACGAGCGAGTCCTTGCCAAAGCGATAAACAATCTTCTGGCCGTATTTGTCCGGATCGTTCTGCGCGGCCAGCCAAGCCACCATATTTTCGCGGTTGGCCGGGGTGAAGGGCAGAATCTGGATGAAGTCCAACTCCTGGCTTTCCGGCAGTTGCATCAGCACGTAGTAAGGTTCAATGGGCTGGGTGCGGTCGTCGAATATCTCCTCTGGCCAGGCCCACATATCCTCCCGGTTGTAGAAATCCTTGGGGTCCGTCATCTGATAGGTCAAAAACATGTGGGCCTGGATGCTGAAGAGATCGTTCGGGTAGCGGATGTGGGCTTTCTGATCGGCGGGCATCGTGGCGTAGTCGGCAAAGAGAGCCGGGAAGATCTGGCGGTAGGCCGCAACAATCGGTTCTTGTGCGTCCACCACATAGAATTTCATATCGCCGGTGTAGGCGTCCATCACAATTTTCACCGAATTGCGGATGTAATTGAAACCAGCCGGCATGGAACTGCTGCCAACCCGGCTCGGTTCGCTGTAGGGGAAGCGGTTGCTGAGGGTGTAGGCATCCATAAACCAATAAAGATGGCCGTCGTCGCCGATGACGATGTAGGGGTCGCTGTCGAAGTGCAAGAAGGGCGCAACCTCCTGCACCCGCTCGGCGATGTTGCGCCGCCAGAGAAGCTGGCTTTGGGGCGACAACTCCTCGCTGATCAGCAAGTTGACATCGGCAAAGCGCACGGCAAAGGCCAGCCGGGTGAAAAAGTTGCCGATGGCGATCCCCGTGTCAGCGTCGAAGGTGGTGAAAGCGTTGCCCCCTTCGCTGCGCGGATAGTCGAATTCCGGCGTGTCGGTCTTGACGATCACATACTCGTTCTCCCGTTCGCCAAAATAGATTTGAGGCCGGGTCACATTGAGCAGCCCTTGCGTCGGCAGGTCTTTCAAAATGAAGGTGGGCAGACCGTCCTTTGTGATCTCGGCCACCGGGGAGGCAGCCACACCGTAGCCGTGGGTGTAGACCAGCTTACGGTTCACCCACGTCTGCGCTTCCTGTTCCAACTGCTCCGGGATCAGTTCGCGGGCGGAGAGCATCACCTGGCGGCGTTCGCCATCAATCACATAGCGGTCAATGTCAATGTCGGTGAAGGTGTATTGCTGGCGCAACGCCTGCACCTGATTGTAGGTTTGCAGCAGCGGGCGGTAATCCCACAGACGGATGTTGCGCACGGTCTCCGCCTCTGCCATCAACCCCTCCGCGCTCAGGTCGCCCGCAACGTTGTAGTTTTTTTCCTCAATGTCGTCCAGTTCAAAGGCGATGCGGGTAAATTCGATATTGTCCCGGATAAACGGTTCTTCTTTGGTAAATTCGTTGGGATCCACCTGGAAGCGCTGCACCAGTCCGGGGTAGATATTGCCCGCCAGAACTGAGATCGCCACCCAAATCACCAGCACAGCGACAATTGCCCGCCAGGTCTGGCGCAGCACCACATTCACCAGCAGCAGCACGGCCGCGATAAGCGTGACGACGACCAGCAGGTTGAAGGCGGGCAACTGGGCATTCACATCGGTATAGCCTGCGCCAAAGACCGCGCCGCGCATACTGTAGACCAGTTGCAGTGCGTCCAGCCGGTATTGCCAGGCGATGAGGAGCAGAATCAGCGCGCCCAACCCGCTGAGATGGGCACGCACAGCCGCGCTGGCATTCCAGCCCCGCCAGCCAATGCCGCTGACCACCGCCGATGCGATCAGTGTCAGCACCAGCGACGTCATCAGCCAGTTGCGGGCGATCTGCCAGACCGGCAGGGTGAAGATATAGAAGCCGACGTCCTTGCCAAAGACCGGGTCCGTCAGGTTGAAAGGCGTCTGGTTGAGATAGAGCAGCAGGTCTTCCCAGCGGGCCGACGCGGCCGACCCCATAAAGAAGGCCAGCACCGCGCCCACGAGAATTACCGCCGGGGTGATGCGCACCCCCACCGCCGCGGCAATTTGGCTGACCGGTGTGCCGTCCAGCCCGCGGGGTTCCAGGCGGCGGGCAATCAGTACATTGACCAGGAAAAAGATCAGAAAGAGCGCAGCCCCACCCAGAAACAGCCCGACAGAAGCGGTGATCCGGGTCCAGTAGACCGATGAGAGGGAGATGCTGTTGTACCAGGCGATGTCGGTGAAGAAGCCGAGTATCCAGTTGAAGAGGGAGATGGCGATGAAGGGGATGAGCATCCACCAGAGAACGCGGGGGTTGCCTTGGGGCAGTCCGTTTCCACCACCGCCGCTACCGCCGCCGTTAGTCGGCCGCCGCGGGCCGCCATTGCCGTTGCCTCCGTCCAGCAACTCCTCCTCGATCGTTGTCCAGTCGTCCTCATTAAATCTCTCTACCAGTTCTCGAAACGGGTCGCGTTCTGCCATGTGTAATCCTTTTTTGCGTGTAGCCACAATTTGCGTGGAAAGCGATAACGGCATAAGCCCCAAATCCGTTTCTATTGTAACAGACTTGGCCTGCTTCTGCCCATGAAGCTCTTTGCAATTCGCCATAGACGACGGACCGCAGACCACTGCTTGCCGTGCGCTGTCTGTCGCCCGCTGTCTGTCGCCCGCTGATTCTAGGCCAGTCAGATGGGCAATGCTATACTATCGGCTATGTCTAACAATCGCCGTGGCCTGGACCTCTCCTCCTTTCCAGCAGAGGCCGGACGTCAAATCGAATTTGTGAAGCTACTGGGTCTGCGCCTGATCGAGCAGCCTTGGCTGGCTGCGCTCTGGCTGGGCGGTTCTGGAGCACAGGGCAATGCTGACCGTTGGAGCAGTGTCGATCTGCATCTTCTGGCCACGTCCCCTGCGGAGATGTCTCTGCTTCCTGGCCGTTTAGGTCTATTGCTGGACGAAGCGCTGCCCGCAGGCTGGACCTCCTTTCGCCTGCAACAGACGCTCCACACACCCTCGTTGGAAGGGTTGACCCACGCCCGTCTGCCCGACGCAGCCAACCGCGGCGCTGTCTACTTCCGTCTGCTCTGGATAGAACCCGACGAGCTGGCCCTGCACTGCACCGGACACGGGGCCAGGCGTCTGTTGTGGATGGCGGACGATCTGCCCGCAGCCCAGCGAGCGCTACTCCAAACGCCGGGAGTGCCGTTGCAGAAGGCCGAAGCCCTTGCGGTGCAAAGCGCACTGATCGGCTTTTGGCAGCCGCTGACCCATCTCCCCGCGGCTATCAACCGGCAGGAGCATCTGGCCGCAGTGGCCCTGCTGCAACAGGCCCGTACACAGCTGACCGATCTGGTCGTGGCGTTGAACGGGGCCACCCGCCCCCCTTCGCCCACCCGCATCAATTCCTACTTAGGCCCAGCCCAGCAGGACGCCTTTGAAAAGACTCTGGGCCAGAGCGACAGCCTGGGCGAAAGTTGGATCGGTCAGGCCGTGGCTCTGATTGTGCTCTATCGCTGGTATGCGCCCCAACTGGTCGAAATCCACAACCTCCCCTATCCCGCAGCCCTGGAAGAGACGGTGCTCGCGCTGTTGAGCGCCGAAGTCTCTGGCTGGCCTGCCCGTATCACCACCGGCTGACAATGGCTGAATTTCGTCGTCGTCCCCGTATACTCTTTGTCGCTCCTTTTGGCCTGCGCCAGAAGGCCACGGTCTGGGCGCGCATTCTGCCCCTGGCCCGCCAACTGGCCGCCAACGACTGCTTCGTCACCCTGCTCATCCCGCCCTGGGATTCGCCGGAAGATGCGGGCCGTTCCTGGGGGGATGACGGCGTGGAGGTGGTCAACGTGAAGCTGTTGGGCGGGCTGCCCTCCATCACCCGTCGTCTGCTGGAGGAGATCGACCGCCAGCGCCCGGATATTGTGCATATCGTCAAGCCCCGGGCCTATGCCGGGATCGTCCAGTGGATACTCTGGCAGCGGCGGCGTCTGGGTAGACAGGGTGGCCCGCGTATTGTGCTGGATGTGGACGATTGGGAGCAGGCCTGGTCTTCGATTGGGGGATATCACCCGTTGACAGCCCGCTTTTTAGAGTGGCAGGAGCGCTGGGGTTTTGCCCACGCCGACGCCATCAGCGCGGCCAGCGGCTGGCTGCTCCACAAAGCCGGAGAGCTGGCCCCGAGCACGCCGACACTCTATCTGCCCAATGGGATTGTGCCCCCCCAGACCAGCGCGCCCCGCCCGGCTTTTGACATCAATCGGCCACCGACGGTTCTCTGGTTTACCCGCTTTATGGAGGTGGATCCGGAGTGGATGGGCCAGCTATGGGAGGCAATGCGGGCAGCCCGCCCGGATGTTCATCTGCTGGTGGCGGGCGCACCCCTGCAAAAGGGGCGCAATGGGCCTTTTCGCATGGCCCTGGGCCGCAATGACGAGGCCATCACCTGGCTTGGCTATGTGCCCACAGCCCAATTGGGGGAAGTCTATGCCCGCTCGGATTGCGCTGTCTTTCCCGCGGCCAACATCCCGCTCAATCAGGCCAAATGCAGCGTGAAGCTGGCCAATACCCTGCTGGACGGCGTGCCGGTGATTGCCAGCGCGGTGGGCGAACAGGCCCGCTATGGCGCCGATGGCGCGGCCCGGCTTGTCCCCGCGGAAGCCAGCCCGGCTGAGTTTGCCGCGGCTGTGGTAGATGTGCTGGCACAGCGGGGGCAACAGACCCAACTGGCTCAGCGTGCCCGCAGTTGGCTGCTCAGTCGTTACGATTGGGCGCGGCTGGGCGGGGAGTTGATGAACTTCTACGGGCAGATAATGAACGTGTCGGGTAGGGGATTGTGAGATTGTGAGATTGTGCGATTGTGGCTTTGCCCGAACCAATCCCCTATCCCCTATCCCCAATCCCCTACCTCACATAAATCGGATTGCTGAAAATCCAGCCCCGGGGTCTGCCCCAGCGCTTCTTCCAGACCTCCACCCGATAGACCCCCGGCTCAGTGTCTGTGTGTTCCAACCGTCGTCCCCGGCTTTCAGCCACGGTCTTTCCACCTCGCAATAGACGCATGCTGCCATCCGCGGGCGCAATTGCGGTGAAGTGGGTGGCTTTGCCCGGCGATGGCGCGCCAATCGTGTCACCCATCACTCCAGCGCCCCGGTCGTGTTCGGCCTCAAAGCGGAAGCCCGTGGTCCATTCCACAAGATCGTAGCCTAACCAGCAACGGCCTGCCCGTAATGCGCCCAGCACCTGTCCCCGGTCATGGCGTACGCCACTGTCGTCCTTGTTCCTGGCTTGACTGCCGTTGGGTCCGACAAAGGCCTCTTCGGTCAGCAGGTGGGTATTCAGGGCACGGGCGCAGTGTTCATAGGGCAGAAAGCAGCGACGAATGGGGCCAAGATTGTAGGTCTCCGCGTGGACATCCACCCCGCCCAGCGCCACGACCGGACGCTGGGCGGTCAGTTCGTCCCACTTTTCCAGCATCTCCGGCAGGGGACCGACGGTGAAGAGATGGGGGAAGAAACCCATCAGCAAGGCCTGTGCTTTGCTGGTCACCATCCCCCGAAAAATAGACATATAGTTCCAGAGTTCCACCCCGTGATAACCGGTGACTTCCCAATTGCGCCAGGGGTAATGGGTGGGGATCAGCTCGGTGAAGCGTTCGATGGGGTGGGCCAGAAAGGGGAGTCCGCCCTGGGCGTTCACCCCGTCAATCAGCTTCTGGGGAATTGGCCCCAAGTGGGTGACGTCCTCTTCGATGCCCAGGCAGAGCAGGTGGTTGCCTTCCGGCTCCAGGTCCGGGTCGTGGATCTCTTGGCCTACCAGCGTCAGCACCCCGTGACGATAGCCCTCTTCGCTCTCCCGCACCAGCACATTGTGATCGGTGACAACGACAAAGTGAAGCCCAACCGAAGCCGCCGCCTGCACCAGATCGTCAAAATCACCCGTGCCGTCGCTGTGGGTGGTGTGCATATGGATATTGCCAAAATACTCGTGATACTCTCTGCTCATTGGGGGCTTTCTCTTTAGGGTAAAGGCATCCGGCGGCGCACTGCCTCGTCGCCCTGTTCGGCCCGGCGTTTTTCCTCTTCGGCTTCAACGATTGCTTCAAAGGCTTTGCGGGTTTTGAAGCGTTTACGTTCTTCCGAAAGCCATCGGCCCGGATCCGTAGCATCAATGACCGGTCGGGCTGAGACCAGAAAGCCCGTATGACCGACCATCGAATCGTCCGGGCGCAGACGTTCGGGTACAACTTTGTACTGGCGCAGGAGTAACTCCTCCACGGCGATGTCGGCAAAGCTGCTGGCCTCCAGAGCGGTCAGCAGATCGATGACCTGATTGACTGTGGGGATGAGCGCAGCAAAGAAGCCGCCGGGACGCAAAGCCGCCCGCACTTGGGGCAGGTATTGGCCCGGTTCCCGTACATCGAGAAAGACCGCATCGGCTCCCTGCTGGCGAAAGCCCTCCTCCACCGACTGCTGATACATCGAGACGTTGTCCAGCAGCCCCACCCGCTCCAGGTTTGCGTGAGCGACCTGATAGTTGTCGGCGCGTACTTCGTAGGTGTAGACCCGCCCTGCGGGGGCCACGGCCCAGGCCAGGGCAATCGTCAACCCGCCGCTGCCGGTCCCCGCTTCGATCACCTGATCCCCGTTGCGCAGGCTCATCCGGTGGACCAGATAGGCCGCATCTTTGGGATAGATGATCTGGGTATTGCGTTTGATGCGGTTGATCAGATCGGAGAGGGACGGCTCCATCAACAGCACCGGGTGTCCCAGTTGGCTGTAGACAGTCGTGCCCAGGGGCAAGCCAATCAGATCGTCGTGGCGGAAGTGGCCCAGGTTGGTGTGAAAGGTCTGGCCTGGGCGCAGCGCGATGAGATAGCGCTTGCCGCCCGCGGTTGCCAGAATGACCAAACTCCCGGCCAGGGCTGTGGTGTGGTGGGTGGACACCCATGGAATCTTCTCTTGGCGGCTATTCGCCGCCACCGAGTCAGTTCCTTGTGAAATAGGCATGAAATTGGATTGTTCCCGGTTGCTGTTTGGCTGAGATGTGTTATTATACTGTAGCCGCAAGAGAGCGAAGAAACCTCGTTGGTTGGAATCGACAATAAATAGAATTGTCAATTGATCGACCGAAACCCGCTTTTGCTAGACGTAGCCTACACGTATAGGAATCGTCAGGGAGATTTCCAGACTTTTTTTCGAATGTTAACCCATTATTAATTTTTGCTGGTTGACACTACATTCAAGGCTGTGTACAATAGTGGCACACGGTCCCCCAACCGTAGTTGTATTCATTTCTTGCTCCCAAAATGTCCGCCCGGTTGTATCGCATCAGTAGTATCCAAACCCGTTAACAGCAGCACGGCACGCTAGTGTTGTTGCTAAATTATCAGCAGTATCCGTCTATCGTTCACTCTCATCAGGAGGTCCCGTATGCAGAAGCGTATTACTCTCTGGGCAGCTTTGTTGTTGATTGCCGCCCTTGTGTTGTCTGGGTGTGCCCCGCGCACCGGAGCCGGTTCGTCGGCCGCGATGGCAATGGACGACGAATTGGTGATTGATTTGCCTGCCATCGTCATTGATTTTGACAACGACGGCCATGCATCCATCGGCGGCATTCCCGCCGCCGAGATGGGTGCTATGGCCGGTGTCGATCTTTCGACATTGGCATTGTCACCTGATTGGATCAACTATTTTAGCATGACCGACATTCAGCACCTCCAGGTCAACAATGCCGCGGATGGTCTGGATGTCTTGGTCAACGGTCAGCCTGTTCCTTCCCTGGAATGGGATGAAGACTCCCTGGTTGCCACGGCCGGCGCTCTGGGATCCCTGGGCATTGCCCTCCCGGTTCTGGACAAGGTTCTGCCTTTGGTCCAGCAGTTGGGTATTGGTGTGATCATGCGCTTCCCCGTGGCTGCGGGCAACGATGTGATTCCGTTCTCTGTCGAAGGTGATGGCTCTGCGGCTGAGATGGCCCAGGCCGCTCAGGCCGAGTTTTTGGCCGCAGTCGGTGCTCCCCCCAAGATCAACCTGCCTATCGTCTATCAGGCTGACGGCAGCTATGCTGTGGGTGACCTGAGCGATGCCGAATGGACTGCTCTGACCGGTGTGCCTTGGAATGCCCTGCGTCTCGATCCCACTGCCATTGCCGGTCTGACTGGCGCTGGTGTTACCAGCATGGCTATCGAGACCGATCTGGACGGTATCCACATCAGCCTCAATGGCAATGCCTTGCCCTCCATCGGTTGGGGCAACGGCGAAGTGCAGCACGTGCTGAACCTGGCTGATCAGATGGGTCTTTGGGCGTCGGTCATGCCTGGTGTTGATATGGCTGACATGATGTCCACGATCGATTCCCTGCTACCTGTTGTGCAGACGACCAATGCCAACATCTCCGTCTATCTGCCCGGCTCTGGTATGGGCAACTAAGCGTCCCGGACCTGTTGTAGAATTCAAAAACGGCAGGGGTGGTTTTCCACCCCTGCCGTTTTTTGCGATCAACGGTGAAATGTATGGCTTTTACTAACAATGTGACACGCATGTTGGACGGCAAGCGCATCGCCTATACCGTCCATACCTACGACTACAGCGATGATCTGCACTCGGCCACGGCTGTGGCTGACGCCATCGGCTTTCCACAGGAACAGGTCTTCAAAACCCTTGTGGCGCTTGACCCTTTGCCTGGACAAAAGCCCAATCTGGTGGTAATTCCTGGCAATGAGACCCTTGACCTGAAAGTTCTGGCCAAGGCAATTGGCGCCAAGAAGGTGCAGATGGCAGCCAGGGCGGAAGCCGAAAAGCTCACTGGGCTGTTGGCTGGCGGGATCAGCCCATTGGCGCTGATCAACCGGGGCTTTGCCATCTATCTGGACAGCCGGGCCAAGAACTTCCCACGCATTTACATCAGCGCCGGGGAGCGGGGCGCCCAGATCGGCATTGACGTGGAAGATTTGGTCAAGCTGACCCGTGCCCGTTTTGTGGTGTTGAACTGAAAGGAGGGACGCAGATTTCGCAGAAAGAGACGATACGCACAGATTGTATCAGCGTCGATCAATCGTTTCAGCGCAATCTGCGTCCCTCCCTTATCCTTAGCGGGTTTCCGTCACCTTGCGTAGACCTCGGGGGTGGTCCGGGTCAAAGTTTTTCGCATAGGCAAGGTGCATGGCGAGAAGTTGGCCGGGGATGACAGCCACAATTGGCGAGAGCCATTCGGGCAGGTTGGGCAGGGGAAGCTGCCTGTGCCCGTAGGCGAGGATGGCCGGGTCATTGCTGATGCAGAGAATTTCGGCTTCCCGCGCCTGCAACTGGCCCACAAAGCGCTCCATCTCCTGGCTCAGCGCGCCGGCAGGGGCGACGACAATGGCTGGGAAGCCCTGCTGTATCAACGCCAGGGGGCCGTGCAGGAAGTCCGCGCTGCTATAGGGTTCGGCGATGGTGTAGGTTAGCTCCTTCAGCTTCAGCGCAATCTCAAAGGCCGACGCGTAGTTGTATCCCCGGCCAATCACCACACAATCGTTCATGTAGCGGTAGCGTTCGGCGATTGAGGCTGCGCCGCTGTTGAGGGAGAGCGTTTCCTGCACACGGGCAGGTGTTTCGTGTAGCACAGATAAGTAATCACTGTTATCTGCTAACAGCGCTGAGAGCAGGGCCACGGCCAGCAGTTCGCCCGTATAGGTTTTGGTGGCGGCGATGGAACGTTCTTCGCCAGCGCAGAGGTCGATTACGTGATCGGCCACCTGGGCCAGGTCCGAATCGGGGATGTTGGTCAGGGCCGCCGTCAACTGGCCCTGGCGCTGGGCCTCGGACAATACACTCACGATGTCCGGGCTTTTCCCGCTCTGGCTGATGCCCAGAACGAGTGTGTTGGGCGCAAAGCGGGGGGGCTGCTGGTAGATGGAAAAGAGGCTGGGGGTGGTGAGTGCGACGGGCAGACGGTTGACCCCGCCCAGCAGGTATTGGGCATAGCGGCCCGCGTTGTCGCTGCTGCCCCGGGCTGCAATCACCACATTGGTGATGCCCCGGCTACGGATGGCCCGGGCCAGTCGCTGGATGGCTCCCGTCTCCTGCTCAATCAGCCGGGCCAAGGAGTTGGGCTGCTGGTGGATTTCCTGGTAGAGGGTTGTCTTTTCGAGCATGGATAGGGCCGTCCTTTTGTCGGGCGCGGTTTGGTTATCAACAGCGAAAGCAACACTATCTTAGCTTTGCTTCGGCCCGTTGCACAAAACGCGACGCCTCCACAATCACCCGTGCATGGGTTCCTTCCCCCACCTTTTCCACTTCGTCATGGGCCTCTACTGCAAATGTCAGCCGTCGCCCGTCTACTTGGGTGAGGGTGGCGGTGGCGCGCACGGCCATCCCTATGGGTGTGGCTGCCAGATGACGCACGTCCAGGTGGGTTCCCACGGAGGTGTAACCAGGCGGCAGACTCTCCGCCACTGCGTGGACCGCGGCCAGCTCCAGCAGGGCGATCAGAGCGGGCGTGCCATAGACAGGAACGAGTCCGCTGCCCAGTGAGGCGGCGGTGTTCGTGTGGTCTACAAGCGTGTTGGCTTGGCCAGTGAGGCCGGGAATAGGAGACATTTGCGAGTCCTATGGGTACATCCCACATTGGGGCATCAGACCCGCCAGGATTCGGAAATCCTGGCTGATCTCCCCCGAAAACAGAACGCACCCGATCTGTGGATGGATTGGAAATCGAATTTCTTCTCTGTTATCATAGGGCAAAGCCTGTACGCAGACAAACTTTCAGAAATTTCAGGAGCGTCCAATGCACAAACTCACCGTGGCTTTTCCACCTTTGCTGCTTGCTCTGGCAATCGCCGGACTACTCTTCTTTGTCCTCGATTCTCTTTTGGGCAGCGACCTTAATCCGTTGTCGCGCTGGCTTCTGGCAGCCGGTCTTACAACGCTTGCCTATTACGGTTTTGACAAAGCCCGCAGCAAAGGCAATGCGCGTCGTACCCCGGAATGGACACTGCATGGCTTGGCTCTGGCTGGCGGCGTTGTCGGCGGCTGGTTGGGGATGTTCCTCTTTCGACACAAGACCCAGAAGCCAGTCTTCCGCCTGGTTTTGTTGGTTGCAACGGCTCTCTGGGGCTGGCTGCTCTGGCGTCAGACAGGTCTTTTGTAGCGCTTTTCCTTTTCACCCACCTGATGTATGGTTACCGGTGAGGAGAAATCTGTTACCCTACCCAGAGTTTACAAAGCATCCCAAAACCGTCACTACCTCTTCCATTCCGCATTCCGTATTCCGCATTCTGCAATCCGCATTCCCCATTCCAACTTCAAAGGAACTTCCTATGTCCAACACCTATCGCATCGGCGTCATCGGCTTTGCTCATATGCACATCAACAGCCTGCTGGCCCAGTTCGCTGCCCATCCCCAAAGCGTGCTGGTGGCCGGGGCGGACACAATGCCCATCCGCCCGGACACGGGCGACGCCCGCTCCACCCGCAAATGGAACGCGGCCAACGCCGTGGAGAAGATCGGCCTGCCCAAACTCTACGATGACTATCACACGATGCTGGCCCAGGAAGAGTTCGACATCATCATCTGCTGCGCCGAGAACAACCAGCACGGGGATGTGGCCGAGGCTTGCGCGTCCGCAGGTGTACATATGGTGGTAGAAAAGCCTATGGCTGCTTCTTTGGCCGAAGGATTGCGCATGGCCCGGTCTGCCCGGGCCGCAGGCACGCGGATGATTGTCAACTGGCCCACGGCCTGGTCGGCCATAGACCGCAAGGCCAAGACGTTGCTGGAGGCGGGTGAGATTGGCCGCGTACTTCAGGTCAAATGGCGGGGCGGACATACAGGCCCGTTGGGTCCCGGTGTGCGCCATCCGGGAGTGGTCAACCAATCCGAACCCCTGAGTGGAACCGTGCGCGGTACCACCTGGTGGCATCAGGCCGCGGCCGGCGGCGGCGCAATGCTCGACTACTGCTGTTATGGATCGCTCATCTCCCGCTGGCTGGTGGGCGAGCAGGCCACTTCTGTCTTTGGGTTGCGCGCCAACCTGGACAGCCCCTGGGGTGACGCCGAGGACAACGCGGCTATGCTCGTGCGCTTTCCCAGTGCCTACACCATCTGCGAAGGTTCCTGGACGACCCTGGACCACGGCGTCACCCCCGGCCCGATTGTCTATGGCACGATGGGAACCCTTTTGGTAGAGAAGAAAGGCGCTACGTCCATTGTCCGGGTGGAACGGGGCGCTGGCCAGACGATCGTCTACGAAGCGGATGCTCTGCAAGCCGGGCGCACAGACATCGCCGAGGAGATGATCCACCACCTGGACACGGGCGACCCGCTCTACCCTATGCTCGACCTGGACTTCAATCTGGAAGTGATGGCGATTCTGGATGCAGGGCTACGTTCCGCGGCCACCGGCAAAGCGGAGAGTGTGGACAACGGTGTCTGGCGGCTTGGGTAGGAAGATGTCACCCCTTCTCCCTTCTCCCGGTTTGACAGAATCTGCTCCGCTTGCTATCATTCACCCCGCAATCTCGTATTGTGCAGTACCCGTAGTACAGAGTAGAGGTGCCCACGGCCCGGATGCCGGGGCATAAAGGCGAAGCCGGTGGCCCATTCACAAATGGGGAGTCCGGCGCTGTCCCGCAACTGTAAGGGGAGTTTCCTCCCTAAGCCAGGTCGACCGCCTCTACTGTTTTTCCGACGACACCTCGTGGACTGGGTGGGCGCATTGTAGAAGCCGCTGACCTGCAGGCAGCGACGCTCTTCTTTGCACTCAACGCCCGATCCGCCAGGATTCGGGCGTTTTTGTTTTTCGCAGGCCGGATTGGTAATCCGACCAGAGTCGCTATTTCTCCGGTCGGACTGACAGTTCAACCTACCAATAAGGATAACAAAATGAAGAGACCTATACAGATCGCCCAAGCCCTGTTTCTCCTGATCACCCTACTCACAGCCTGCGCTGCGCCACCCCCACCCCAGGCCGAAGCGGTTGGCGCATCTGCCCCCGCGCCCGTTGTAGCGGCTGTTGCACCGGAGACGAACCTGACCGATGGCTGTGTGGAGAATTACGACCCGTCCAACGACTATTTTCCCCAGAAGACCGAAGTGACCCACTCCGACAGCTTCGCCGTGGAGTATCACAACCACTACAAAATCGTCACCGTCAACAACCCCTGGCAGGGGGCGCAAGAGAGCTTCCAGTATATCCTCGTCCAGTGCGGCACGCCTGTGCCGGATGGCATAGAGGGCGCAGTCATCCAAGTGCCGGTCACTTCGATTGTAGCTCTCTCCACCACCTATCTGCCCCATCTGGTCAGCCTGGGATTGACCGACCGGCTGGTCGGCCTGGACAGTCTGCTTTGGACGACGACACCTGAAATTGTGGCCCGCATTGAGGCTGGCGAGTTGGCCGAAGTGGGTAGCGGCTCTGCTGTGAATGTGGAGCAGTTGTTGGAGATGGAGCCGGGGCTGGTGATGGCCTATGGCATTGGCGTCCCCGAATACGACGCCCATCCCCTGCTCATCGAAGCGGGGATTCCCGTGGCCCTCAACGGCGATTTTGTCGAGCAGGATCCACTGGGCCGCACGGAGTGGATGAAGTTCATTGCCTTCTTCTTCAACAAAGAGGGCGAAGCTGACACGCTTTTCAAAGGGACGGTAGACTCCTACACCGCCACCGCTGCCCTGGCCGCGGGTGTGACGTCCCGTCCGACGGTCTTCCTGAGCAGTGTCTACGACGGAACCTGGTGGATGCCCGGCGGTGACAGCTTCACAGCCCGACTCCTGGCCGATGCCGGTGCAGACTACCTTTGGGCCGACAGCGCCGATGTGGGCAGCGATCCGGTGGACTTTGAGACGGTCTTCGAGAAGGCGGGCAACGCCGATTTCTGGCTCAACCCGGACAACGCTTTCTGGAACACCCCGGCCGATGTGCTGCAAAGCGACGAGCGCTACAGCGAGTTTGCCGCGGTCGCCGCTGGGCAACTCTACAACAACAACGCCCAGGTCAGCGCCAACGGCGGCAACGCCTTCTACGAATCTGGTGCGGCCCACCCGGAGGTGGTGCTGATGGATCTGGTGAAGATTCTGCACCCGGACCTCCTGCCGGATCACGAATTGGTCTATTACAAAGTGGTGGAATAGGAGCAGTGAGCAGTAGTCAGTGAATAGTAATCAGTAATCAGTGGGTCACGGCGTATCCACTGATTACTGATTACTATTCACTGTTCACTCTGGCAAGATGAACAGAACCCGCACCCAAACCCTCCTCCTCATCGCGCTGATCGTCGGTCTGATCGCCGTCTTTCTGCTCAGCCTTTCACTGGGATCGGTCTCGATCCCCGTAGAGCAGATTGTGACGATTCTCTTCGGCGGCACGGCAGAGAAGGCAAGCTGGGCGACGATTGTGCTCAAGTTTCGTCTGCCCAAAGCCATCACCGCGGCCCTGGCGGGAGCGGCCCTGGCCGCTAGTGGGCTGCAAATGCAGACCCTCTTTCGCAATCCCCTGGCCGACCCCTTTGTGCTGGGCATCAGTTCCGGGGCCAGCCTGGGCGTGGCCCTGGTGGTGCTGGTGGCTGGGGTGGCCGGGGGCAGCAGTCTGCTGGCGGGCGTTAGTCTGGTGGGGGATGTGAGTCTGACCCTGGCCTCGATTATCGGCTCAACCCTGGTGCTACTGCTGGTGATGGCCGTGGCCCGCCGGGTGCAGAGCACAATGACGCTGCTGATTCTGGGGCTGATGTTTGGCTACGCCACCAGTGCACTGGTCAGCGTTCTGCTCTATTTCAGCATCGCCGAGCGCATTCAGGCCTACATTTCGTGGACCTTTGGCAGCTTTGGTGGCGTGACGTGGAGCCAGCTACAAATTTTTGGGCCGGTGGTGGTGGTGGCGCTGATCTTCTCCCATCTGCTCGTCAAGCCCCTCAACGCGCTGCTCCTGGGCGAAAACTACGCCCGCTCCATGGGGCTGAATGTGCGTCTGGCCCGGCTGGGCATTATCGCCACCTCCGCTTCCCTGGCAGGGGTGGTCACAGCCTTCTGCGGGCCGATTGGCTTTCTGGGCATCGCCGTGCCCCATCTCTGCCGCAGTCTTTTGCGCACGTCGGATCACCGGCTGCTGATGCCCGCGGTGCTGTTGCTGGGAGGGATTCTGGCTGTGGCCGCGGACCTGTTGGCCCAGTTACCGGGCAGCCAGTTGACGCTGCCCCTGAACGCGGTTACGGCTCTGCTGGGCGCGCCGGTGGTCACGTGGGTGATCCTGCGCCAGCGCAATCTACGGGAGTCTTTTGCCGGATGATTCTTGACCACGAAGTCACGAAGCCACAAAGGAAAGAGAGAAAAGAGAGCTTGTACGGCGGACTGCCAGTCCGCGCTGCCGCAGTGCTGCGCACGCAGAATCTCGCTATCGGTTATCGGCTGTCCCGGCGGCAGGAGCGGGTGGTGGCGGCGGGGCTGGATGTGCAGGTGGAAGCGGGTGAGATGGTCTGTCTGCTGGGACCCAACGGCGCGGGCAAATCTACGCTTATGCGCACCCTGGCCGGTTTGCAGCCCGCCCTCGCCGGTGACATCTGGCTGGCCGGTACCCTGCTGGGAAAGCTCTCCGCCTCTGAACTGGCCCGCCGCCTGAGTGTCGTTCTGACCGACCGGGTGGATGTGGGCAATCTGAGCGCTTTTGGGCTCGTCAGCCTGGGCCGCCATCCCTACACTGGCTGGAGTGGCGGGCTGAACGAGACGGATCGGGCTGCGGTGGTCGCCGCGTTGGACGCGGTAGGTGCAACCGCCCTCTCCCAGCGCCCGGTGCTGGAACTGAGCGACGGCGAGCGACAAAAAGTGTTGATCGCCCGTGCCCTGGCCCAGGAGCCGCGCCTGATTCTGCTCGACGAACCCACCGCCTTTCTCGATCTGCCCCGGCGGGTGGAGATGATGGGTATGCTGCGCACACTGGCGCGGGAGACCGGGAAGGCCATATTGCTCTCCACCCACGACCTGGACTTGGCCCTGCGCAGCGCGGATCGGCTCTGGCTGCTGGGCGGCGACGGTCTGCTCCACGCCGGCGCGCCGGAAGATTTGGTGCTCAGCGGCGCGTTCGAGCGGGCCTTTGCCAGCCAACGGGTCAATTTTGACGCCTTCTCCGGCTCTTTCCGCATCGAGCGGCCCGCAGCGGGGATTGTCCATCTGCGTGGGGAGGGGCTTTCCCGGCGCTGGACCGAGCGGGCGCTGGAGCGGGAAGGCTATTGTGTGGACAATGAGCGGGCCGGTATACCCGTAGCCGAAATCGTCATCGACCCGGACGCGCCGATCTGGTGGCTGCGCCGGGATGGCGAGGAAGAAAGTTTTGCAACAATTGGTGCGCTGCTGCGCGGCTTGCGCCGACGCGGCGAATGATACTGGTGAAAAAACGGACACGGATTTTCACGGACAAACCGGATTTGCACGGATAAATTTTGGACGCAGATTTACGCGGATTGCACTGACTAAATCCGTGCAAATCCATCCCATCCGTGTTCATCCGTATCCCTTTTTGGGGAAGGAGAAATTGTAATGCCAAGACTGACGAAAATTTACACCCGTAAGGGCGACGGGGGCGACACAGCCCTGGGTGGGGGCCAGCGGGTTTCCAAAGATTCCCTGCGGGTGGAAGCCTACGGCACAGTGGACGAACTCAATTCGGTGATCGGCGTGGCCCTAGCCGGGGGGCTGTGCGTGCGGCTGACGGGTCTCTTGCCCGTCATCCAGAACGAACTCTTCCATTTGGGGTCGGACCTCTGCTTTGTGCAAGAGGACAAAGTAAAATATGCCCTGCCGGAGATTGCCGAGCGCCACGTGCTGGTGCTGGAGGGGCTGATCGACGAAATGACAGCGGTCGTCGGTCCCCTGGAGAATTTCATTCTGCCCGGTGGTACGCTCGGCTCCGCCCAACTCCACGTGGCCCGCACTGTCTGTCGTCGGGCCGAGCGTATCGTCACGACCCTGGCGAAAGAAGAGGCCATCGGCGCATACGTCCTCGCCTATCTCAACCGCCTTTCCGACGCGCTCTTTGTCATGGCTCGCTATGAGAATCACCAGCGGGGTGTGGCCGAGCCGCTGTGGGATACGCTGGCGTGAAGAAAGTAATCAGTAAACAGTGAACAGAAGTTAGTGGGACACCTCTACGCCCACTGATTACTGCTCACTGTTTACTTTCGATTGGAACGAATGATGACATCAGCGCAACCACTTCCCCTCACTCCACCTGTGATGTCCGCCTATGGCAGTCACCTGCTGATTTGCGCGGGAACCTACTGCGATCCTGAAGGCCAGGCCCAGCGGCTCTATCAGCGGCTGGCGCTGCGCCTGGGCGAGCTGGGCCGTTACGACAACCCGGAACGTGTCAAACGCGGCCTGACCCCCTGCCTGGGTGTCTGCGCGGGCGGACCGATTGTCGTCGTATACCCGGATGGCGTCTGGTATCATCACGTGGACGAGGCTGTGCTGGATCGGATTGTCGACGAGCATCTGCGCGACGGAAAACCCGTGGAGGAGTTTGTTTTTCACCGGCTGGGCGAGTAGCACACAACTTTTGCCTTCTCCTTTTGTCTTTTGCCTTTCCTTCCCCTCATTTTTCTCACTTGCCCCCCTTCCCCCACAGGTGTATACTCCAGAGAGCCAGCCGACTCAGGCTGGATTGTCGCCATTTCCCACAAAGGAGAAACCCTCGTCATGGCCCCAGTCACCATCGACAACATTCAGGTGATCACCACCCAACCTTCGGGTTCCAGGCTGATCATCGTCAAAGTCAACACATCGGAACCAGGCTTGTATGGCCTGGGCTGCGCCACCTTCACCCAGCGCTGGCATGCAGTTGTGGCAGCCTTAGAACACCATCTTATCCCCTTTGCCACAGGCCGGGATGTCAGCCGCATCGAAGAGTTCTGGCAAATGGCAATGGTCCACGGCTACTGGCGCAACGGGCCGGTGCTCAACAACGCCATCTCCGGCATCGACCAGGCGTTGTGGGATATCAAAGGCAAGATGGCCGGTATGCCCGTCTATGACCTGTTGGGCGGCAAATGCCGGGAGGCCGCGGCTGTCTACGGCCACGCCGATGGACACAGCCCCCAGGAAGTAGTAGAGAGCGTGCGCAGACTCCAGGGCCAAGGCTACCGCTACATCCGCATTCAGATGGGTGGTTACGGCGGTCGGGGCGACGAGATGGTCAAGACCGAGAACGCACCTGATGGCGCCTACTACGACCCCCGTGCTTATTGCCGCAATATGCTGGAAATGATGGCTCACGTGCGCGCCGAAGTCGGGGATCAAGTGGAGTTGCTCCACGACATCCACGAACGGCTGCAACCCATCCACGCGGTCCAGTTCGCCAAGGATGTAGAGCAATTCAAACTCTTCTTTCTGGAAGACGCCCTGGCCCCCGAGGACAACGAATGGTTCAAAATCATGCGGGGCCAGTGTGCCACACCGCTGGCGATGGGTGAACTCTTCAACAGCCCCCACGAGTGGCTGCCTCTGATCCAGAACCGGCTGATTGACTATCTGCGTATGCACGTGAGTCAGATGGGCGGCATCACCCCGGCCAAGCACGTCGCCGCGATGGGCCACCAGTATAACGTCAAGACTGCCTGGCACGGGCCGGGCGACACTTCGCCTGTGGGCCACGCCGCCAACCTGCATCTGGACCTCTGGGCCCCCAATTTCGGCATTCAGGAGTGGGCGCGTTTCAACGAAACGGTCTATGAGATGTTCCCTGGCCTGCCGGAAGTACGCAACGGCTATATGTATCCCAACGACAAGCCGGGGCTGGGCATTGACATCAACGAAAAGCTGGCCGCCAAGTACCCGGCCCAAGACACGATTGAGGACTGGACCCAGACCCGCTGGCCCGACGGCACCCCCGCTCGACCTTGAAAAATAAGGACACGGATTTTCACGGATACATAACGAAAACAGGAATGCAGATTTCGCAGATTTTATCCGTGTGAATCCGTACAATCCGTGTCTATCCGTGTCCTTTTTCAGACCAGCAGGTCTTTTTACGATTCTGGGGAAATTGTCACTACTTCGTAACGTTCTCGTTACGATCTCATGCTATACTCTGAATCATAACCTCGAATAGCCTGGGAATTCGCTCTACGAGCGTATTTCCCATTGACAATAGAGAGCCTGTTATGTCCAGAACAACACCGCTGTTACGCCTGCTTCTCGTCATCGCTATTTTGTTGGGGATGCTCCCGGCGCCCCGGCTTGCCGCCCAGGAGCCGGTGACGCCCGACGCGCCGCCCGCCAACAGCCTTTTTCTGCCGTTGATGGCCGGCGGCGCAGGGGACGCTGCCCAAATTGTAACCAGCGGCGTCTCCTTCCGCTTTCTGGCTGATCCCCTGCAAGGCACTGTTGTTGTCGAGGAAAATTCCGCGCCCCAGTCCCGCCCGGCCAGCGGACGCAGCAGCAGCCGGATTCTCCTGCCTGACAGCGAACTGAGTCGGGTGCAATTTACCTACGAATTCCAGACCGGCAACCGGCTGGTCATCCGCGCCGCCTACCGTAATGTCGCCAGCGACGCCCTCTTTTTGCAGCCCTTCTTCTTTAGCCGCAACGCCAAAACCGACAATATCGTCTCCAGCGTCGAACCCCTGCTCAGCGCCGACGATCTGGGCGGCGACGGCGTTCTCGGCCCGGACGAGACAACCCGTGTCGTGGTCTTCGAGGTAGTTCATAAAGGCCAGCCCTTCACCTACGCCGTGGACGCCAATGCGCCCGTCGAGCTGCTCTCCGGGCAGAGCGGCCCGACCAGCCCGGCGGTCTTCACCGGTGAAGTCTACGACGACAGCACTGGCTTGGCCCTGTCTGGCGTGATTGTGGAAGTCGTCAGCCAAGCGCGCACTCTGGACCCGACCGTCACCCGCACCGTTACCGACGAACGGGGACGCTACCGGCTGGTCAGCGAAGACCGCGACGTCTGGGTACGTTTCGTCAAGGCGGGCTACACAGGCAGCGAACGGGCCGCGTCCGCGCCGGGCGACAGCCGGGTGGAACTCTTCGACGCCCGTCTTACCCCACTGGATAGTGCCCAGACGACAATCCCTGCCGTCTCCGGCGGCGTTGCCACCGCCAGCGACAGCCGTTACACTCTCACTTTCCAGCCCTTTGCCCTGCAAAACGACACCGCACTGACCCTCACCCCCATCGGCGGCCAGAGCATCGCCGGTCTGCTGCCCAAAGGCTGGTCGCCCGTGGCTGCTGTCCAAATTGATCCCGCTGGGCTGACTTTCAACCCCGCAGCGGTTCTCACGCTGCCCGCGCCGGATGGCCTGCCGGAGACGGGTCGTATCGTCGTAGGGCGTTGGGAGAGTGCTTTGCAGGGCTGGGTGGCGGTCAGCGACGCCACACGCAACGGCGACAACACCGCCCTGCAACTGCCCGTCTCCGCCAGCGGACAATACGTTCTGCTCCTGGCCGACCCGGCCCCCAACGCTCCGGAAAACCCCCTGACCGGTGCGATTCTGCGCCAGGCCGCCACCCCGCGCAGCCTGCCCGGCAACCCGGACGTGGCGATGTCCCCGTCTGACCGTATCCTCCTGGCCGAGCCGGGGCGCAAGACACAGGTCGGCGTTACCGCCATCGCGGCCGAAGCCATGCAGAGCGGTATGGCCTATCAGGTAGAGTTTGCCGAGAGCTACGAATTTGTGGACGATGCGGCGATCTACCCGGAGCCGAACATCCAGGATTTTGTCTTCTACGCCTTCCCCGGCGGCCCTTTTCGCCTGGAATCGGATTTCAACGTCACCCCCTCCCGTCCTTTTGAACTGGCAACCCTGCGCCTGGGTATGGTGGAACTGCGTTTGCGCGCGCCGATCACTCTGAGTCTGTCCAGCAGCGCTCTAATCAGCCAGACCGAGCGCACTGTTACCGGGCCGGGGGACGAAAGGCTGGAATTTCCCGCCGCAGCGACCCTTTCCACCCTGCCTGTCCTGCTCACTTCGCTTGACCAGAGCAGCTTTACCCGCACTCTGCCCGCCGACTTCACTTTTTTGAAAGGCGTGCAGATTGATTTCGTTGGCGGCGTCTTGCAGCGCCCAGCCACCCTTTCCGTGACCGCGCCCGCCGGTGTGAACGCGGGCGATCAGCTACTGCTCGTGCGTCTGGTAGAGGTGGGCAGCAGCAGCCGTCTGGTGCTGGCGGGTCGGGCGCAACTGATCGGGGGACGGCTGGTATCTGGCCCAGAAACGACTGACGGCCTGCCCTTTTATGGCGTGCGTCGGGAGGGTCGCTACGCCTTTGTAAAGGTGTCTACGCCGCGCAGTTTTGTCTACGGCGTGGTGGCGGGCACAAACGGACAGCCTTTGGTGGGTGGTCTGGTCAGTGCCGAGAACCAGCGTCTGGCCGCCCAGACCGACCCCAACGGTCAATACGTCCTGGCCGTGCCCGCCGGGCCGGTGTCTGTTATTTTTGCCAATCCCCAGACGAATGACCAGGCCAGCCGCAGCGGGGAAGCGGGTGCAACGCCCCTGCAACTGAACGTCTCCCTCTCGCCCACGCCGCCCAGTGTGCAGAGCATCACCCCGACGGAGGGTGCAACCGGTATCAGCCTTTCCAGTGCGGTCGTCGTCAGCTTCACCGAACCCATTGACGTAGCGTCGGTGACAGCCGAGAGTGTGCGTCTGCTTGCCAACGGCGAAGCGTTGCCCAGCAGCCTTTCGATTACACCCAACCGTCGCGTAGTCGTTCTGCGCCCCAGCCAACTGCTGGCAAGCGACACCGGCTACACAATTGATGTGACAACCGCCATCCGCGACCTGAACGGGCGACCCCTGACCGCCGCCGTCGCCGCCCGCTTCCGCACGGCGGACACGACGCCACCGCTGCCGCCGCCTGCGGGCAGCGTCGTCGCGTCTGTGCCGGAAGGGGGCTGCTCGACAGTCACCGGTAGCCAGGGCACTGTCCAGCCCGATTGGATCGTCGTCATCAAAAACCTGAACACCGGCGCATTGACCACCGTTCGGCCCGAAGCCGACGGCAGCTTCAGCGCGTGTGTCCCCGCGGAAAAACACCACAAATTGCAGCTACAGATGCAGGACGCGTCCGGCAACCGCACGGAAGTGGCTGTGGGCCGTTTCACTAGCCCGGACGGCAGTGTCGTCGTGGGCAGCGAAGGGGGGACTGTGGAGGGTGAGGGCAGCACAGCGGTGGACATCCCCGCCGGCGCGTTCCCGGACGGAACGCTGGTGAAGGTTTCGCCCATCAGCGAGGCAGACCTGCCCATCCCCGCGCCGGGTGCGTATCCTTTTGCCGGCGCAGTGGAGTTGACGACCGACGGTGCCCGTTCCCGCAGCGCGCTGGAACTGAGCGTGGCCGCGCCCGCCGACGCCAGCCCAGACGATCAAGTGGTGGTGGCGCGTTACGTCACCTTTCACGGCGGATCGGGCTGGATGGTGGCGGACCGGGCCACTTTGCAGGACGGGCGCTATACGACGGCAGCCTCCCTGGTCAGCGCTCGCGCCGGGGGGGGCGCTGGCTGGAACAAAGGCATTCTGGGGCCGGGGCAGTACGCCTTCCTGCGCAGCAGCGGCGGTTGTACCAGTTACGTCTCGGTCGAGTGGAATATCGGCTTCGACTTTGTGGCGGTCAGCCCCATGTCGCCCTTTATTATTGTCCCTGGCTTTTACGGAACAGTAGGCGTCAGCTACTTCCCCGCCACCTGCAATACGCCTTTGGAAATTACGCTGCAAGAGATCAACACTGGGCGGGTCTTCCAGCGCATCAGTAGGACGGCTCCGACCATCCGCAATGCCATCGCCACGGCCATCGAAAAGAGCATCAGCGACGACAAAAAGACGCCGACGATTGTGCGCCATAACCTCTACAACGGCTATCAGATGGAGCGCTTGGAAATCTACTTTTCCAAGCTGATGAACCCGGATTCTGTGCTGAATGGTCTGCGGCTGACCTCCCACATCGGCCCCGCACCGGCCATTGAGGCGGCGATGGCTTTCAGTGATACAGCGCTCTTCATCACGCCGACAGTCCCCTTTCAGTTCAGCATTCAGTACACACTGGAACTGAACGATGCGGAGGATATCAAAGGCAATCCTCTCGGCCTGAAAGAACCCCTGCGCTTCAGTATTTTCGAGCCGCAAGGGGTGGCCGATCTGGCCGACATCAGCGGTCCCGCGCTCGGTTCCCAGGCGGTGGCCCAGATCGGCGATCTGCTCTTTGTGGCGCGCACTCCCACCATCACTGGGACGACTGGGCTTGTGGTGGATATTCCGATTCAGGAACTGCGCGTCTTCTCGACGACTGTCATCACGAAACCGGTGGAGATGGGCGTGGACTTTACGGGGTTGCGCCATCTGCGCGCCCTGGCCCCCATCGCCGATGTCTTTGCGGAATCGACGGATATCAGCCAGACGCTCCGGCCCTTTGCTATCTTTACCGTCGCTGTGGAGAGCGAAGCCGAAGCGATAACCATCACGACTGGTCTCAACAGCGATGTCATTTCTCCCGCGCTGACTTCGCTCTTTGCCAGCCAAGCTCTCACCCTTTCGCGCAAGGCGGAGGTGCATCAGTTCACGCCCCAGCCGGGCACGAAGTGGTTTATCGAGAGCCGGGGTAGCTGGTATCTGTTGGAACAGATCAACGCCACGACCTTCCGCGCCTCCGTTGGACGGGATCTACTGGTGGTGCTTGGCTCGACAGAGCCGACCAGCGGCAAACTGGAGTTGCTAGAAATCTACGATGTGACGCCCTGCACCAAACCCCAATTCGTACCCCATTGGGCTGGGGAAGGTTCGACCAACTGTCTGGACATCGGGCGCATGACCATCTCCCGCAAAGTATTGGCCGATCCGAATGTGATCATTCCACTCAGCCGTCCGATCCCTAACAAAGAGAAGATCGCCCGCGAAATCGGCGTTCCATTGCAGATGGCCGTCTTGCACCAGCGCACCAGCGATACGGTGGCGGTCTATGTGGTGACATCCGGGATTGGTTTGCAGGGGATTGACGTGACCCTTGCGCCCAATATGCCTTACCCCCTCTTCACGGATCCCGCGCCCAATGCCCTGCTGCGCGGGCGCTTCCGGGATGTGGCCGTCCTGAAAAATCTGGTGTTGGCGGGCGAAGACCCCCTGAACAACAACTTCCCGCGCCTGGCGCTGTTGACGCCCCAGTTGACCCGGATGAAGAAGCAGGATGAGACAAGCGATCTGGTGGTACCTTTCCGGGGTTTCCTGGCTGTGACGACAGCGGAGAACGTCCATTACGACGTGGACGAGGATGGCAACTTTGGGGAGATTGAGGATGAGGACGGCGAAGACGTCACCCGCGCCATTGATGAACTCTTCGACTTGGCTCTGGTGACGACCGGACGCATCGAGAACGACCGCAATCTGCTCTGGGTTGTCGATCTGAGCGATTATACAGACCTGACCGAGAATAAATACGCCGCAGACAAAGGCCCCCGGGTGATCGATGGAGTCTATCTTCCTATGCCGGCGCGCACTCTGGCCGCGGACGCGACCTCAGCCACGGCCTATGTGGAAGTGGACGGGGACGGTCTCTACGCCGTCGATCTGCGCCGTCTGGTCACCGGTCTGACCAGCGGCGACACAGTGGATAGCCTGAGCTTCCCTACTTTTGACGACGCCGATCAGAACAATCTGGACGACCGCATCCTGGGACTCTACCGGCTGGTGGGCATCAGCAACCGCCAGGAGATTGTCGTCGATCCCGGCGACAACCGCCCCCTGGCCTATCTCAACGAATTCAACAACGGCGTGCAGATCGTCCGCATCTG
>CAMDQF010000042.1 GCA_945905745.1 Litorilinea aerophila | reverse complement strand
CGGCCACCCGGAGAATGACATCGTCCTTCCTGGAGAAGGGGTAGCCGCTTTTCATTGCGTGGTCGATCACCGCCGACCACCCTACCAGCTTTTGGTGGTAGACGGGCAGAGTGCCACCCGTGTGGCTGGTCAGGCTGTGCGTGGGGATCAGCCCATAACGCTGAACAACTGGGACACGGTGGAGATCGGCCAGCATACGATTATGCTGCTCCTGGGTACTCAGAATGCGGCAGCAGCAGCAGCAGGGGCACGGGCAGGCGGTGGATTCAGCGCACGCCCGTTGCCAGGGGTGATCGTGCCGTCCGCCGGACGGCCTGTGCAGCCTCAATCCCAGGTACTTCCCGCGTCGGTATCGCCTCTCCCCCCTCGACAGCCTGTAACCCAACAACCTCCCCTCCGACCGAACGGCAATGGGAAATCAGGCGGCGGCTTTCCACTGGCTGTAATTGGCAGCGGTCCCAGCGCACCAGCTATGGGTGGAAACGGTAACGCCAATGGCTTTGCGCCTGGTCCAGCCACTGGCATCGGTACTGGTTCGTATGCGGAGCCTCTGCCCTACACTCCGATTATGACGCCAGTAATGGATCACGTGGATGAATTGATCCTGGCGACCCTGGCTGAGCGGGAGGCTGTGGTGGATGTGGATGCCACGGTGGCTCTGCAACTGATTATCACCAATGGGGGCGATTTGGTCTCCAGTTTCAATGTAAATGTGGAGGGCTGCGATCCTAGTTGGGTGGTTATCCTGCCCTCACAGATCAATCTGAACGAAGAAGAGTCTGGGATCGTCACCATTACCCTGACTCCGCCTCGGCTGCCCAATAGCACCGCCGGTCGCCACAATTTGGCCATCAGCATTACTTCGCCAGAGTATACGGATCGCTATACCCAACTTGGCTGTGCCCTGCACATAAACGTCTATCACGAAGTGGTGATCGGCGAGCTTTCGCGCAAAAAGCAGGAATCCACCTACAACAATCCGGTCAGCGAATCCGATTTTGCCATCAGCAACTATGGCAACAGCATTGTGCAGGTACAGGTGGAGGGGCGAGATGATGAGCGCAATCTGGAGTTTGAGTTCTTTCTACCTAATGTAAATCAGACTTTTTCACGGCAGGCTGAGCTGCGTCTGGCCCCCAGCGAGGGCCAGGAAATCACGATGTTCATCGAACCCCATCATCGGCGGCTGATCGGGTTTCGCAACCGAACGTACCAATTTACGATCACCGCCACACCCCTGGGCGGGCAGCAGTTCCCACGTACCATCGCTGGGCAATTGATTGGTCGCCCGCTGATTGGCAAATGGACGATTCTCTCTACATTTTTGCTGATGATTGTGGCGTTGGTGATTGTCTTTTCACCGGCTGTATACACCTTTGATGCCGAACCCAATGTGGTTATGGCTGGCACACCTGTGCTTCTCGACTGGGAAGCGTCACGCTTTGCATCCGTAGAGTTCAGTCCACCAGGGGCAATTGATTTCGGGGCAGAACCCCACGGAACCGCGGTTGTCGTGCCTGTGCGCTCCACAATCTATGAGGTCTCCTCTCACAACCTGCTCAGTCGCCTGGGGATTCCTCCTCTGTTCACTGCAAACAGGCAGATTCAGGTATTTGTGACACCAGTCAGCCCGGAGATTCGACTTTCTGTGGACCGGGACACAGTGGTATTGGGGGAGAATGTGATTGTCTCCTGGCAGATTGGACGGGCCGACACAGCGACGCTCTTCACCAATGGCAACCCCCAGCCACTGCCGACAGAGCAATTTATTGGATCGATTGTGGTGGAGCCAAAGGTCGATACCAACTTCCGCATCGAGGCGGGCAATCCTTCGGTCGAGAATCCGATTGCGGCCCAGAGCAATGCATCAGTCATTGTGCATACACCTACACCAACGCCCCTGCCGAACCCGAGAGTGCTGGTCTTTGACGTCCAGCCCACAACCATCACGGCGGGCGATTCGGTGGAAGTGACATGGCGTGTGCAGAGCGCGCCTTCGGTAAGCATCGAAGGCATCGGCGCTGAGTTGCCGCCGGAGGGCAGCCGACAGGTCTTCCCCACCCAGAGCACCACCTATCTGCTGCGGGCAACGACTTTGGGCGGTGATGCTTTCAGCCAGGCAGTCGGCGTGACCGTCTTGCCCCAGCCCACGGCTACACCCCAGCCCGGTGCGCCTGTAATCGAATTCTTCCAGTCCAGCCCGAAACAAGTGGTGCAGGGCGACTCACAGCGCATCACCCTTACCTGGTCGATCAAAGGCAATTTGACCGGCGTAACGATTTTTAGCCCGGATGTCGCTCTGAACACAACATTCACCCGCACGGGCAGCCTGCCTGTCACCGTGAATAAGACCACATTCTTTATCCTGACTGCGGTGAATGTGGATAAGAGCGTGACAGCCCAGGTGGATGTGGCGGCATTGCTACCCACGCCTACGGCCACAACGACAGCCACAGCCACGCCCGCGCCCACGGCCACACCTGTGCCCACAGCGGTGCCACCGCCAAGTATTGTCTATTTTGGCGCGCAAAGTGGCGCGACGCCGACCAATCTGGACGAGGTGAAACAGACCGGGACCAATCAATACGAGGTGGTGGTGGGGGCACTGCTCAAAATTTCCTGGTCTGCCACCACGGCCACATCTGTGATTCTGGACGGCAAGGGAACCCAATCGCTCAGCTTTGGCACCCGACCCTTTGACGGGGAGTTGATACTGCAATACGACGGCACTATCACTGAATTTGTGTTGACTGCGACCAATGATCCTGCCGGCAATCCGGCCACTTCGAAAGTTGGCAGTGCGACTGTCAAGATCACGGCCAAGCAGGTTACGCCCTCGAACCCCTTCAATCTGGCTGGTAGTGTGAGTGGAACCGGGCAGAACGGGCTGACATGGAGTTACGCGGCCCAGGACCAGCAGCGGATTACGAAATTCCGTATTTATCGTGCCAATGTGAACGATCTGAACTTTGCCGCTGTAGCCGAGACCGAACCACTGGTGACCAACTTCGTTGATCCTACTCTTCCTAGCTGTGGGCTGGCTTATTTTGTGGTGGCGACTTATACGGATTTCCGCGGTAATTTGTTGGAGACCGGACCCAGCCCGACCAGCTATTTCAGCCCAAGTTGTTGAGGCGAATCCCGGCGGATGGAGGCGGAAAGGTCTGCGATGTTTGTACAAACGGGCAGGAATTTGCTCTCTACACGGATGAAAAGGAACACGGATAGGAGACAAAGCTATCAGGGTTCCTTTTCATCCGTGTATATGCGTTCTTGTTCGGTTCTGGCTATGCCAGGTTCGGCATGGATGTGAGAAAAATCTGCTGCTTTGTGAGGCGGCTGTATGTTATGGGCAGGTGGACGGGAGTGCTACCCGATGGAACGACCTCGCGTGATGATCTTTCATAGACCAACAGCTTTCTACCGGCAGAGCCTGATGGCCTGTTTGGCCGCGCTGGGGCTTGCTTTTCTGCTCTTGACCGGTCTGGCGGCGGCGGCTGATACGCCCCAGATGGAAATAGGGACGGAGAGTGGCCGTCCACCCCTCTCCCCATCCCAGGCAATCACCCCAACCATCTCTAGCAGTGACTCCATTCTGCCTGATTGGCCGGCCACCCTCGGCCAGGTACCAGGGAATTCGCCTGCGCAAGCTGTGGACACACCGGAGTGGGTAACCGATCTGATCCTGCGCGGTGGACCGCGTGGGGTAAGCAATGGCAATGTGGTGGTCTGGAAGGATTTGGTGGGCGGGCTGGCTGCGGACGGGCAAGCAGTGAATGGCAATCTGATCACCTACGCCATCAGCGTGACCAACAATACCACCGCCACTATCCGCAATGTCTCCCTGCTCGATGTGTTGCCCCGAGGCGCGCTTCAGGAGCCAATCGAATGTATACCTAACGTAGCCTGTGAGAAGATCATTGAAGCCCAGGAAATTCCTGAACCTTTGGGCGGTACGATTCTTGTCACCGAAACCCGCCAGATTAGCTGGACGATTGCCTCGATTGCGCCAGGAACCAGTGCTGTGCGCCAGTTTCGTGGACGGCTGGTCGGGCAGACCGACGGCTCTATCATCAAAAACCAGGCCTTTGCCTCCTATGATCAGGGCGGAGTGCCCCAGGCTGTGAGCAGCAATGAGACCCAGACCGTAGTGCGGGTCAACGCTGCATTGGGCGTGGGTGCCACTTTGGCTCGGGCTGCCACCTGGTTTTCTAGCGATCGGGGAGGTACGCTGAGCCTGGACTGGGGCGATTTTGACCGGGACGGAGACCTGGATATGGCCTTGGCTTCCTCGGTAGGCACGACCATCTATCGCAATGAAGGCGGGCGTCTGCGTCCTTTCTGGTCGAATAGCCGGCGTACCTACGGCGTGAGCTGGGGAGATTTTTTGGGCAATGGTTCTCTGGCATTATTGGCTGTGGGTGATGAAGCGAATGGCAATGGGATCAATTATCTCTATGCCATCGTTGGGACAGATGTCCAGGAGTCGAGCCAGTTTACCTCTACCCATCCATTTGTCCGCCTTGCGCCGGGCGACTACGACAAAGATGGCGATCTGGACCTGATTCTCAGCACCAATGCCATCAATGCCCCCTGCCCTGTCCAGCAATTTAAGAACAGCAGGGGGATATTCGCACGTCCATCCGATGCGGATGGGGGCTGTGTAAGCAGACGGGCTACCGCTGCGGTGGTCCCCGGTGATGTGGACAACGACGGCGATCTGGACTTGGCCTTGGGTCTCTTTCCCAATGCGGTCCAACTTTTCATCAACGATGGAAGTGGCAAGTTTCCCGAAGCCCTGCACCGATCGATAGACACATCCACAGGTTTCTTACCCTATCATTTTGCCTGGGGGGACTACAACGGGGATGGTTTCTTGGATTTGGCCGCAGCCTATCCATTGCTGCGTCAGGCCCGTGTCTATCGCAATGTGGCGGGGGCCAGCTTCTCCACCGCCTTCACCTTGCGCACAGACCGTTTTTTGACGCCCTTCAGTCTGGACTGGGGCGACTTTACCGGTGACGGCCTGCTTGACCTCGCCGTTGCTAACGTGTCACCTGTGGTCTTTGAGCAGACAAGCAGCGGTTTTGTGCGCCGCCCCCAGCTTTCTGTGGATAGTGTGCGCGGGCAAATCTGGGGCCTGCGCGGGGTGGACGTGGATCGAGACGGCGATCTGGACCTGACTGTGACCAATCGGGATGGACCTTCCCTTGTCTTCACCAACTTTGCACCTGTGCTCAATGACGAGCTGACACCGGTCCCCGCTACGACGATTGTCACTGACAGCCGGGCAACTGCACCCTCTGCTGCGGTGGTCTGGGGCGACATCAATAACGATGGGCTATCTGATCTGATCTTTGGTGCGGGGCCAGCCAATGCGGGGCCTACCGCGCTCTCGACCAAGGTCTATTACAACACCCGGGCCATCTTCAACCGGGACGGCGAAATATCCATCGGTGGTTTTGGCCCGCATGCCCTGGCCGTGGGCGATGCAAATAAAGATGGTGCGCTGGACCTGGCCGTGGGCACCTCCCAGGGTACGTCTCTCTACTTGGCTGGCGCGCTGGGCACAGTCGCCTGGACATCTAATTCACCCCTGTACAATGTCTCTGCTCTGGCTTGGGGTGACCACGACGACGACAAGGATTTAGACCTGCTGATCGCCAGCACCAATGGGCCGCTCCAACTATACCGCAACCAGCAGAGCGAGAATGCCGGGCTGCTGACGGCTTCACCTGTCTGGTCTTCGGCAGAAGTCAGCGGGAGCCGGGATGTGGCCTGGGCTGATCTGAACGGTGACAGTTATCTGGACTTTGTGGTTGGCAACGACGGTCAACCCAGTCGCATCTATATCAACCAGCGCGGTCGGGACTCCAATCTGGATTCGTTTGAACCGATGGATTGGCCTGTGAACGCGGCCCGAACTTGGGCTGTGGCCTGGGGTGACTACGACGGCGACGGGGATATGGACCTGGCTATGGGCAACTACGGCGAAAGCAACTACATTTATGAGAATCTGGGTAGCCTGAACGGACGACCTCGGTTCTCGACGACACCCATCTGGGCGTCTGCAGAGACCAGCAAAACCACCTCTTTGGCCTGGGGGGATTGGGACAACGACGGTGATCTTGACCTGGCTGTGGGTAACGACGGCGAGGTGGACCAGATCTATGTGAACCGCCGGGATCTGGCTTCCCCCACCAACAGCGCCCAACTTGCTTGGCTCTGGTCCTCGGCAACCCGCCAGCGTACCACTGATGTGGCCTGGGGCGATGTGGACAACGATGGCGATCTGGACCTGGCCGTAAGTCAGGCTGGCGGTGGTGTGGCCAGTGTCAACGGATACTACGAGAATACGACGATTGCGGCTGCCCATCTGGCCGATGAATACCGTTCCGCTATTCCTCTATTGATCAACCCTGCTTATATCTCGGTGGGGCGTCCGGGCAGTGCAGGGCCAGGTGGCTTCTACGCCGCGCCGGGGATTCTTTCCGGGCCATCTCATCCCACAGTCACTGTACCTTTCCGTATCTACGATCCGGATGGTATCCGCAATGTAGCTGGCTCCAATGGGTTTGGTGCCACTATTCCCACAAGTAGGTTGCTTTTTGAGTATTCGTTGGAAGATGGCGGGCGTTGGCTGCGGGCGACAGGTCTTCTAAGCAGCACTGGCGTCGCGAGTACCCAGCCCGAAGTGACACTTGACGGAAGAGGCAACGACGAGAGAACAATCTCGCTGTCTGCCGGTGCGGTCAAGTTTACGATCAAGCATGACGGTCAAAATCTCTTCACGGTTTGGCTTCTCGACTCCCAGGGAAAACTTGCGCAACTCTTGGCTGAAAAGGTGGGGGCATTCGACAGAGCGATCGAAGTCTCCATCCCGACAGAAGGAAGTTACAAGCTGCAAATCCGCGCAGATGGCGAATGGCGGATTGAGATTAAGTCATCCGCCTCGAACTCCGAATCAGCCACCGTCGATACGTTAACTCCCACCCGGCTCGGCCAGAGCTATGCCTTTATCTGGAATGCCCAGACCGACAAAGCCATCAGCGAAAATGCCCGCTTCCGCATCAGTCTCGTCCAGGGAAATGATGTGGGGCCGGTGAAACAGGGCAGCACAGCCGCTGTCAGCCCGTCCTTTCGGGTGCGGGGGACAACCTGTCTCTGGCCACGAGGCTTGAGCTTCCATCTGAGCAAGGCAAACCCGACCGCCCAGGAGAGTATTGCCCACACGGGGCTTCTGCTGGAAGGAACCGGTGTGATGACCTTTACCTGGGATTTTGGCGACGGTTCCGGGTCGGTCAGTGGCCAACGCATCAACCACATCTATCTCTATGGCGGCACCTACACTGTAAAGGTGACAGCGACGGGCGTGGCCTGCCCCATCGGACGATCGCTATCCGTGACGCGCACTGTGCAAGTAGGCGGCGGGCAACCTCTCTTTCTGCCCCTGGTCTTTGACCAGAGCAGCAGCCGGACCGGGGATACGCCCCGTTTGCTGCCCCCACCTGGCCCGGTGGAAGGGCTGATCGGCGAAATGGAGGGTAGCAGTCTGCGCTTGCATTGGCGTCCGCCGCTTGATGGGGGAGCTGTGGAGAGCTATCGGATCTACGCCAGCCGGGCTGATGGGCAATTCCAGCCCATTGGCACCGCAGCCGGGAACCGTCCCAGCTTTTTCATAGCTGGGCAGAGTTGTGGTAGTGCCTATCTGGTCACAGGGATTGGCCCAGGCGGAGAAGGACCGGACAGTCTGCAAAGCTATTTGGCCCCTGCCTGCGCGGAGAGAGGGGGGCGCCAATGAACCGACGTGGCTTGCTTCTACTTTCCTTCCTGCTGGCTCTGATGATAGCTGCTTTCTTGCCCTCCTCTGTGCGTGCCCAGGAGGGCATCCGTTGTACGACAACGGTAGCCCAATCTCTCATCAATACCGGCCAAAGCGTCTTCTACAGTGCAGACCCCAGCAGTGTTGGCAACGGCACAGTGGTTTTCTTCTGGTCCACGGGTGATCTGGAGGGCAATGGCCAGAACGCAGATGGCAATATCGAGCTTTTTCGATCCGAATTGCAGTTCAGCGCAGATGGGTCTGTGGCCCGCTCCTTCAAACAGATTACACAGTCGACTGGCTCGATTTTGGGCGGATTCAATCTGGCCCCGGATGTCAGCACGGATGGCCGCTTCCTGGTTTTCTTCTCAGATCGTAACTATGCAAGTAGTGGTCTTGATAATTCTGACGGTAACTTTGAGATATTTGTAGCCGATGTGTCGGACATCAACAACATTTCCCTTCGCCAGGTCACCAACACCACCCAGGGATCAAACCTTTATCCCACGATTAGCGACGACGGGCGCTGGATTACCTTCATTTCTGATAACGGACTGGACCCAACCACGGCCGGCTCTGTCTCAGACGCGGAGCGTAATCTGGACATCTATTTGGCCGATCTCTCCACCACACCCTACGGCTTTCGACAGATCACCCAAACTCCTTTGGGTGTACTCAACGAGGCCCCCAATTTGAGTGGTGATGGCTCCGTATTGGTTTTCTCCTCTAACCAGGGTTTCTCCAACCCGGAAGGCAATCTGGAAGTTTACCGCTATGATGTCAATAGCCGATTGATGTCACCCCTGACCACAACCCCTGGCGGCACAAATGAGATGCCTGTGGTCAGCCAGGACGGTTCCCGGGTTGCTTTTGTTTCGGATCAGCGCTTGGATGCTACAGTCAATGTAGTGGGTGGCCGCCAGGTTTTTCTCAGCCCCAATCCAGCCACTGGCACGGGCTTCATGCAGATCAGCAACGTACCGGGCGCGGACAATTTTGATCCCAATATCAGTGCGGACGGTAACCGGGTGATCTACCAGCGGCTGGATGGCACAGGCAGTCAATGGGTCGTTCTCTTCGATGCGATCGCGCAGAGCCGACAGATCTTTCGCAGCCGAACAAACCCAACTACTGGCGAAGTGGGCGCGCCTGTTTTGAGCGGCAATGGCACGGTTCTGTTTTATGAAGACGAGGGGGGCATCTCGGCGGTTGAGTGTTCCATAAGCGATCTGGGATTGACCGTCGAGTCTGCTCCTTCCAGCGCTATCGCCGGGGATTCTTTCGTCTACGTCTGGACAGTTTCCAATCTGGACCAGGCGATTGCCAGTGGCGTGCAGGTGCAGGCGGCTCTGCCCAGTGGCCTGCGTCTGGATGCTATCGAACCGAGCAGCGCGTGCTCGGTCAACGCCCAGAATATTGCTTGCGCGTTTTCCCGGCTGGAGGTGGGCGAATCCCAGACAATGACAGCCACTGTCCAGGTCGGTGTGGATGCCCTGGGCGATCTGGCGACCCACCTGGTGGCTTCCAGTTTGACAACCGTGGATCCCAAGCCTGCCAACAATAATCAGGTCATAACTACCACCGTCAGCGCGCTGGCGGACTTGGGGATTGTCAAAAGCGCGTCGCCAGACACAGCACTCCAGGGGGAGGAGATTACTTACACCCTCTCCATTTCAAACGCCGGTCCTTCTCTGGCTCACGATGTTCTGGTGACCGATTCCCTGCCCGCTGGTATGGTCTTTGTCTCCAGCTCTTCCTGCGTGGTTGCCAGTGGGGAGATTGTCTGTGCGTTGGGCGATATGCTGCCCGGTACTCTGTTTACACCCACAATTCGCACACGGGTAAACACGTTCCAAGAATTAGATATTGTCAACCAGGCCGTAGTGGTATCGGCACTGACGGCTGATCCCAGCCCCTTGAACAATCGGATTCAAATTACCAACTCGGTCAACACAAAATTCGACCTGGCGATTGGTGCTACATCTGCGCCTGCTCCGCTGATCGCGGGTGGCCCCATCACCTATGAGTATGTGGTGACAAATCTTGGCCCATCCGCGGCGGATAATGTGCAGATTTCTGTAACCCTGCCCTCCGAGCTGGATACAATCGGCCAGCCACAGGTTGTCGGCGGGGGCAGTTGTACAAGCGGAAGTGTCTTTACCTGTGATCTGGGCGCTCTGGCCCGCAGCCAGGCAATGACTATTCTGGTGACGGGAACGATTTCCTCGACTGTCAGCGGACCCATTCGCACCATTGCCAATGTGCGCTCATTGACGGAAGACAATGCGGATCGTAACCCGACCAACGATGAGATCGGCCTGACAACCACAGTGGCACAGCAAGCCGACCTGCGCGTTGACAAGGGTGTCAGCCACGCTGCGGCTGTCGCGGGTACAATCATCACCTATACCCTGGATGTGATAAACTTGGGCCCATCCGCGGCCCCAACGGTAGTTCTTACGGATGTTCTGCCCGGGGATGTCTCTATGACCGGGCTTGACACCAGTTTGGGAAATTGCACTGGCTCGCTTGTGCTCTCTTGCTCGATGGCTGGCTTGTTGCCTCTCGAACAGGCGACGGTCACTGTGACTGCCCAGGTCAAAAGCACTGCGCTGGATGTGATTACCAATACAGTCTCTGTCGCATCCACTATCTTCGATCCGAATCTGACCAATAGCAGTGCAGTAGCCACAACCACGGTGATCGTCGAGGCGGATCTGAAACTGTTCAAATCTGCCAGCGTGAACGTTGTCACCGCGGGCCAGGATAGCTTCTTCTACATTTTGCGCATTGCCAACTACGGTCCCTCTGTGGCTCGGTCGGTTCTGCTCACAGACAGCCTGCCCGCCGGTCTTAACTACGCCAGCAGTATAATGCCCGATGGCTCTGCCTGTAGCGAGAGCGCGGGTATTGTGACCTGTGTTCTGGGCAGCATCCCTGCTGGTATTACGCAAACTGTGCGTATTGATGTAGCGACCGACTCGGCCGCGGTCGGCGCGCTGGTCAACAACGCCAGGGTATCTTCATCCGCCCTGGACTTGGTGGCAGACAACCAGGCTACGGCCACAGTCAACGCCAGCCAATTGGCCGATCTACAGGTGACCAAAAGCGCCGCCATCAACAACCTGAACGTGGGTGGAACCATCACCTACACGGTCAACTTGGATAATTTCGGCCCCAGCAATGCCACTGGTGTGGTGATCAGCGATCTGCTGCCGTCGGAACTGCTCGCTCCGATTGTCAGTGTCAACAGCGGCAGCTATAGCCAGACTACCAGTCTGTGGACAGTCGGGTCGATTGCCGCGGGCCAAAAGTTGACAATGACAGTAGCTGGCAGCCTGGGCGCGACTGCTTCCGGCCAGGTGATTACAAATACCGCCCTGCTCAATGCCCTGAACCAGACCGACCCGGTCTCCTTCAACAACGGACAGATTGTCACCTTCAGCGTACCCCTTAATGCGGATGTGGCGTTGGTAAGCAGTGCATCCGCGCTTACCCCGGCAGTGCAGAGCTTGGTGACCTTTACATTTACGGCTACCAACAGCGGGCCGGAAACGGCTACTTCTGTGCAGGTGAGCGACCAGCTACCGGCAGAACTCAATTACCTAAGCCAGGTTGCCAGCGCTGGTTCCTATACCACTACTACGGGTCTCTGGAGCATCGGCTCTCTGCCCGCCGGGGCCAGTGCGGTCTTGACTATCACCACACAGGTGGTTAGCTCCGGCAGCTTTACCAATACGGCGATCATCAGTGCTGGGCAGTATGACGATAATCAGGGGGATAATACCTCGACTATCGGTTTGACCGTTGGACCCGCAGCCGATCTTTCCTTGACAAACGTGGCTTTGCCCTCGGCTCCCAATGTGGGTAATACCCTCCTCTTTACTGTGCAGGTCACGAATAGTGGCCCGGACGCTGTTACAGATGTGCAGGTATTGGATCTCCCTGAAGGGGGTTCGTTTCTCACGCCTGCGGCAGGCACGACTTACAGCCAAACTACCGGTTTGTGGACTATTCCAATCCTGGCCGTGGGAGAATCCTCAACACTGGTCATCAGCCGGTCGCTGGCCCTCTCCGGTTTTGCGGCCAACCAGGCCGAGATTGTGGCCGCCAGCATCTTTGATCCCGACTCTACACCGGGCAATGGCCTGGGCAATGGTGAGGACGATCAGTCGTCACTTTCGCTGGTCGTGCCTCCTGCCTCCGATCTGGAGGTTGGCATGAACGCCAGCGGCGGCCAGTTGGTGGGCCAGGATGTGCTGCTGGCGATTCAAATCACCAACCGCGGCCCCGATGTAGCTACGAATATCGTTTTGAGCGAAACCCTACCCGCCAATCTCTCCTATCGTACCCATTTTGTGTTGGGGCCGGGCGTCTATGTGCCAGCCACGGGCGCCTGGACAATACCGACTTTGGGTGTTGGTGACTTCACGATTCTTAACCTTACCGCCCGAGTGGAGCCAGGCGCGGCGGGTCAACTGCTGACGGACGAAGTAGAAGGAGTTCGTCTGGACCAGTACGATCCAGGCCAGTTCCCCAACACGGACAGCGTCTCCTTCCTGGTGGGCGGCGCTGATCTGGCGGTCACAAAGACGGTTGACCGCACCGCCGCCGATGTCGGTGGGCCAGTGGTCTACACAATTGAGGTGCAAAACAACGGCCCCAGCGCCACGACAAATATACGCATCACTGACAGCCTGCCCATCAGCCTGACCGGGATCGTCTCCGCCACCAGCGCCGGTGAATTTGGGCCAAACACACCCGGTGCTTCCGGTGTGTGGCGCATCCCCGCACTGGCTGTGGGGGCCAGGGAAACCCTGGTGCTGACCGGCACGGTGATCCCTGGCACGGCCAATCAGGTCATCACCAATACAATCAGTGGGGCAGTTTCTAGCGTAGCCGACGGCGATCCGGACAATCACACGCCAGCAGTTGGCTTCCGGGTGACATCGGCTGATCTCCTCTTGCAGAAGTCGGCCACCATCACCCAGCCCCAAGAGGGTGAATCTTTCTTCTACATTTTGAACGTGACCAATCTCGGCCCGGACCCGGCGACCAATGTGGTGGTGACCGACACCATGTCCACGGGGATGACTACGACAGTGACCGGCGCGGGCTACGACATTGCCACGGGCCGCTGGACTGTGGGTACACTCAACCCCAGCCAGAGCAAGTCCCTGCTCCTCACCGTGAACCCGATTGTGGGGGTAGGCGGCGGTCTGGTCATTGTGGACGCCATCGAGGCCAAATCCGCGGATCAGGAAGACCCCACCCCGGCCATCGACGCGTCGGCCCGGGTCACGCTGACGGTTCTGGGTGCGGACCTGCGGCTGGTCAAGAGTGCCGACAAAGCAGCGCCCGATGTGGGTGAGACCGTTTCCTTTACTGTCACCTTCACCAATCCCGGCCCTTATGCCACAGGCGCAATAGTGATTACAGACACCCTGCCCGCCGGGTTGACGCTGGTGGGTTCGCCGACGGTCACTGAGGGTACAGTGGCAATGAACGGCGCTGGCACAATCGCCACATGGAGCCACACCAGCGCGCCGGTCGGTTTCACGGCCCGTCTGCGCATCACCGCCACAGTGGACAGCAGCACGGGCGGCCAGAGTCTGATCAACCGGGCAGCCATTGTCAGCGCCCAGCAGACCGGCGGTGGGGCCATGCCCGATCCGGACACGGGCAACAACACGGCGACAGCGACGGTCACGCCCCAGGCCGCAGACCTGACAGTGGAACTGCTGGATAGTCCAGACCCGGTAAACGCAGGCGCAACCCTGCTCTACTCTGGGGTGATCAGCAACACTGGGCCCACCGCCGCCGCCAACCAGACGTTGACCCTGACGCTACCGGGCAGCGTTGCCCTGGTGAGCGCATCCCTTGCCTGTGACACATCCGGCTTCCCGACCGTAATCTGCGCCAGCAGCGCGGCGCTGAACGTCAACGCCACCCGCACCTTTACCGTGGCCGTGACCAACAACACAGTCACCACGCTGAACGCCAATGCAACGGTCTCGACAACTACACTGGAGACCGACACGGGCAACAACAACGCCAGCGCCAGCACCAGCGTCATTCCCGCCGAGGCCGCCACCCTGGTCATCACTGGCAACGCCAGCCAGACAGCGGGCGACACCCAGGACTTGACCATCACCGCCTACGATACGCTGGGCAATCTGGCCGAGGGCTATACAGGGTCGAAGAGCCTGACCTTTGCCGGGGCCAACGCCGCGCCAGATGGTACACAGCCCACTGTGAGCAATAGCGACGGCGCGGCCACCGACTTTGGCACGCCGACCACCCTCACCTTCAGCAGCGGCGTGGCGACGGTAAGCGGTCTCACCAACGGTGCGTTGCAGTTGGTACTGGTGGAGACGGCGACCGTTGCCGTCACGGACACCGTCAGCGGTGTCGGCACAGGCAGCAGCGGCGCGCTGACGGTGACGGTGAGCGCCGGCCTGGCGAACAGACTGCTCCTGGGCGGCAGCGTTACCCAGACCGCGGGCATCACCCAATCCTTGACCATCACTGCGCTGGACAGTCTGGGCAACACAGCTACAGGCTACACGGGGGACAAAGCGCTGACCTTCAGCGGGGCCAGCCAGGCGCTCTCCGGCGCACAGCCTACTGTGAGCAACAACAGCGGTGCGGCCATCAACTTTGGCACACCAACCACCATCACCTTTGCCAGCGGCGTAGCCACGGCCAGCGGCGGCAGCAACGGCGGGTTGCGGCTGGTAAAGGCAGAGACAGCGGTTGTCTCGGCGACTGACGGCAGCATCAACTCCACATCTGGAGGCGACCTGACGGTGACAGTCGCCGCGGCCAGTGCTGCCAGACTGACGATTGCCGGTTCATCCACCCAGACCGCAGGCACAACCCAAGACCTGACCATCACCGCCCAGGATGCGTTCTTCAACACTGCGCCCAGCTACACAGGCAGCAAGACGCTCATCTTCTCTGGGGCCGGTCTTGCGCCTAACGGTGCGCAACCCACTGTAAGAAACAGCAGCGGTACAACGGTGAACTTTGGTGGTAACACGGCCATCACCTTTGCCAGCGGTGTGGCGGTGACCAGCAGTGGCAACAACGGCGTGCTGCGTCTGGTGAAGGCAGAAAATGCCCTGATCTCGGCCAGCGACGGCAGCATCAGCGCGGCGGGGGGCGGCGAGCTGGCGGTTGCGGTGAGCGCCAGCGCGGCCAATCGGCTAGTCTTTGCCACCCAGCCAGGCAGCACGGCCAACGCGGGCGGCAACTTCTCCCCCTTTGCTGTGCAGGTGTGGGATACCTTTGACAATGTGGCTGATGTGAGCGACGAGATTCTCCTTTCCGCCTTTACCAATAGTAGCTGCACCACGCCAGCGCCGGGCACATTGAACGGCAGCGGTCCTCTGGCCGCGGTCAATGGTGTCGCTGCCTTCAGTATCGTCAGCTACAACCAGATTGACACCATTCGATTGCAAGCCAGCGACAGCACGAATGGTGGCGTGACAACGGCATGTAGCAATGCCATTGCTGTTGCGCCGGGTGTGGCTGGATCGTTGACCGTAGAGACGCAACCGGGCAACGCTACAGCCGGTGCGGCCTTTAGCACCCAGCCCAGAGTAGCCCTGCGTGACAGCAACGGCAATGTGCTTGTTTCCAACAACGATGCTACGGTAACCGCGGTGATAGACGGCGGGCCGGGCGGATTCCACGCATCTTCGACCAATCCGATGACCGTGACAAGCGGTATCGCCAACTTCAGCGATCTGCGCCTGGATACAGCGGGTAGCTATACCCTGACATTCTTCACCAGTATAGGTGCCTTTACTACTACCAGCGCCAGTTTCACCGTCAGCCCTGGGGTGGCGACGCGGCTGGTAATCGACGGCTCGGCCAGCCAGACCGCGGGCAGCACCCAAAATCTGACGATTACGGCCAGGGACAGCGTGGGCAATACGGCATCCAGCTACACCGGGGGCAAAAACCTGACCTTCACAGGGGCTGGAGTCTCGCCCAGCGGTGTTGCCCCGACAGTGAGCAACAGCAGCGGTACGGCCATCAACTTTGGCACGCTGACAGGGATCAACTTCAGCAGCGGCGTGGCTACAGTGAGCGGCGGCGACAACGGTGTATTGCAGTTAGTACAGGTAGAGACGGCCCTGGTTGCCGTGACAGATACAGTGAGCAGCATCGGCACGGGCAACAGCGGCGTCTTGACAGTGACAGTCAGCCCCAGTTCGGCCAGCAAACTGGTACTCGGCGGCAGCCCCACCCAGACCGCGGGCATCACCCAGACCCTGATCATCACCGCGCAGGACAGCCTGGGCAATACGGCCACAGGCTATTCCGGCAACCGGGTGCTGACATTCAGTGGCGCCAACGCTTCGACCAACGGTGTGCAGCCCACAGTCACCAACAGCAGCGGAACAGCCATTCCCTTTGGTAGCACCACAACTATCACCTTCAGCAACGGCGTGGCCTCCACCAGCGGCAGCAGCGCCAACGGCGCGATGACATTGGTGCGGGCAGAGTCGGCCACAATTTCCGTGGTGGACAGCAACGGGAACAGTTCAAGTCCCGACGGCAATCTGGCAGTGACGGTCTCGGCGTCCAGCGCGGTACGGCTGGTGATCAGTGGCTCGTCTGCCCAGACAGCGGGCGCAAACCAAAACCTGACGATTCGGGCGCGGGACATCTTCAGCAACACCGCCACCGGCTACACAGGCAGCAAGATACTCACCTTTGGCGGGGCCAGCCCTGCACCCAACGCCACGCCGCCCACCGTGCGCAGCAACGGCGGCGCGACCATCGCCTTTGGTCAGCCAACCACCATCACCTTCAGCAGCGGTGTGGCCACCGTGAGCAGCGGCAACAACGGCGTGCTGCGCCTGGTGAAGGTGGAGACCGCAACAATTGCTGTCACCGATACTTTGGGCGGCATCAATTCGGCAGGTCTGGGCGACCTGTCGGTGACGGTTAACCCAGGTGCGGGCACCCAGTTGGTTATCACACGACAGCCGGGCAACGCTGCGGCGCAGCAAGCCTTTGTCCAGCAGCCCAAGGTGGAATTGCGGGATGCGCTGGGCAACCTGGCGACGTCGGACACTTCGCTCAACGCATCGGTGCAAAGCGGACCCAGCGGCAGTTTCACGGCATCCACCACCCAGGTTGCCTTTGTCGCCGGTGAAGCAAACTTTACGAACCTGCGTCTGGACACCGCGGGGAACTACACCCTGCGCTTCACGGGTATCCCCAGTGGTCTGAGTGTGGACAGTGATTCCTTTACCGTGGGTGCATCGAGCATCTCCAAATTTGTGATCACCGGTTCCTCAACCCAGACCGCAGGCATCACCCAGACCATCACAATCGTCGCCAAGGACAGCCTGGGCAATACGGTCACAAGCTACAGCGGCGGGCAAAGTCTCGTCTTCCGCCTGGATCAGGGCGTAGGCGTGGCCCCGGACGGCACACAGGCCAAAGTGGTGGATATCAACGGCAATCTCCAGCCCATCAGCACAACAACAACCATCAACTTTACCTCTGGTGTGGCGACAACCGGGCTGATACTGGTGCGGGTCGAAGATGATGTGATTCTGACAGCATCCAGCGGCGGCATTGCGGCAGCCGGCTCGGATCGGTTGACGGTGGATGTCAGCGCTGGCGCGGCCAATAACTTGACATTCAACCAGCAGCCCAGCGGCAGCGGGACGGCGGGTGTCAATTTTGCCCAGCAGCCGAAGGTACAGATTCGGGATCAGTTCAACAACACTACCGCTGGCACGAACACAATTGCGCTGACTGCATTTACGAATACAGGTTGCACCACCCCTGGCGCTGGAACACTGATCGGCGGCAGCGGCACAAATGCGGTATCCGGTGTGGCGACCTTCGGCGGTGTGAATTACACCAAAGCCGAGACAATCTATCTGCGGGCAACCAGCAGTGGATTGACAGCAGCATGCAGCAGCGGGGTGACAATCAACCCCGGTGACGCGACCAGACTGGTGATCACCGGCTCCGTCACCCAGACCGCAGGCGTGGCCCAGAATCTGACAATTACGGCCCAGGATGCATACAGCAATACGGACACCAACTTTACCGGCGAGCATAACCTGACCTTCAGCGGGGCAACCAATGCACCGAATGGCGGCATCCCGACGGTGACGAATAAGACGGGCACGCCCACCAATTTTGGCAGCCCCACTACCCTGGACTTTGTGGCCGGTGTGGCTACGGTCAGCGGCGGCAGCAACGGCGCAATGGTGCTGAAGAAGGCAGAAACCGCCACCATCAATGTGTCAGAAGGAGGGATCAATTCTCTCAGCGGGGGCAGCCTGACGGTGACAGTCAGCGGGGGCGCGCCCAACAACCTGATCTTCTCCACCCAGCCAAGCGGCGGCGCGAACGCTGGCGTCTCCTTGACCCAGCAGCCCGTGGTACAGATTCGGGATCAGTTCAACAACTCCACCACAGTGACGGACACCATCAGCCTGACGCCGTTTACGGATGCAGGCTGCACCAGCGCGGCCAGCGGCACGCTAAATGGCGGCAGCGGTACAGCCGCCACGTCGGGTACAGCCACATTCAGCGGCGTGAATTACGAGAAGGCAGAGACGGTCTATCTGAAAGCGGCGGACAGCACCACGGGCGGTGTGACGACCGCGTGCAGCACCAGCATTGTGGTCGCCGCGGCATTCACCGTTGGGAAACTAGTGATCACCGGCTCCGCCACCCAGACAGCAGGCGACGCCCAGGCAATCTCAGTTGCAGCGCAGGATGCCTTTGGCAATCCGTTCAGCGGGTACGTTGGGGGTAAGACCCTCGTCTTCAGTGGGGCCAACCCAGCACCAGACGGGACACTGCCGACGGCTCTCAACAATGTTTCTGCGCCAGTGAACTTCGGTTCGACGACAGCCATCACTTTCACAAATGGCAATGCGGTCGTATCTGGATTGCGCCTCTACAAAGCAGAGGTCGCCGCCATCAGTGTCACAGATACGGTGGGCTTGGTTGGTTCTTCTGGTACGGGCAATCTGACAGTGACGGTCAGCCCGGCCGCCCACGACAGCTTCGCCTTTGCCACGGTGAGTAGCCCGCGGACTGTGGCTACGCCGTTCAGCGTGACCATGACCGCCCAGGATCAATACAGCAACACATTCACGAGCTTCAACTCCACAGTCGATTTGACCACGAACGCGGGCATAATTACGCCCACTGTCTCCGGCGCTTTCAGCAGCGGTGTGCTGACCCAGCCGGTGACAGTGACCCTGGCTGCGACCAATCGGGTCATCACGGCCACCAGTGCGTCGCTCATCGGGGTGAGCAATGCCTTCACTGTCACCCCGGCGGCGGCCAGCGCCGGGACGTCCACGATCACGGCTGCGCCGACAAGCATCACAGCCACGGGAACGACGACGGCCACTATCACGGTGCAGTTGAAGGATGCCAACGGCAACAACCGGATCGCGGGGGGGGACACCGTGACCCTGGCGGCAACGGCCGGAACTCTGAGCGGGGTGACGGACAATGAAAATGGAACGTATACCGCGGTACTGACCTCTACGACCACGGCTGGGGTCTCCACGGTGACAGGCACGGTAAACAGCGCGGCCATCACCGACAACGAACAGGTGACGTTTGTGCCAGGGGCAGCGACCCAGTTTGTCTTCGCCAATATGACTACACAGACGGCGGGTGCAACTTTCACTGTGACGCTGACGGCGAAGGATGCGAACAACAACACGGTGACGACATTCAATTCCGCTGTCACCCTGACGACGACGGCGGGGATCATCACGCCGACCACGGCGTCTGCCAGCTTTGTCAGCGGTGTGCTGACCCAGCCGGTGACTGTGACCCTGGCGGCCACCAATCGGGTGATCACGGCCACCAGTGGTCTGGTCACTGGTGTGAGCAACGGCTTCGATGTGAATGGAGGGACAGCGACCCAGTTTGTCTTCGCCACGGCGGGTACACAGACGGCGGGTACACCCTTCACCGTGACGGTAACGGCGCGGGACGCCTTCGGCAACACGGCCACTGGCTTCAACAGCACGGCGACGTTGACAACAACGGCGGGTGTGATCACACCGACTACAAGCGCCAACTTTGTGAGCGGTGTGCTGACCCAGCCGGTGACCGTGACTCTGGCGGCGACCAACCGGGTGATCACAGCCACCAGTGGTCTGGTGACAGGGACGAGCAATGGCTTTACCGTGGCTGCGGGGAATGCGACCCAGTTCACCTTCGCCAATGTGATCACACAGACGGCGGGTTCCGTCTTCACGGTGACGGTGACGGCGCGGGATGCCTTTGGCAACACGGCCTCGGGCTTCAACGGCACCGCCACCCTGACCACCACAGCAGGGGTCATCACGCCGACTACGTCTGCTTCGTTTGTCAGCGGCGTGCTGACCCAACCGGTGACAGTGACCCTGGCCGCAACCAACCGGGTGATCACGGCCACCAGCGCGGGTCCGATCATTGGAGCGAGCAATGGCTTCACTGTGACGGCGGGGACAGCGACACACTTCGTCTTCGCCAATGTGGGTACACAGGCGGCGGGTACACCCTTCAGTGTGACCCTGACGGCGCGGGATGCGTTCAGCAACACGGCGACGGGCTTCAACGGTACTGTCACCCTGACGACGACGGCGGGGATCATCACGCCGACCACGGCGTCTGCCAGCTTTGTTAGCGGTGTGCTGACCCAGCCGGTGACTGTGACCCTGGCGGCCACCAATCGGGTGATCACGGCCACCAGCACGGGTCCGATCAGTGGGACGAGCAACGGCTTCACTGTCAGTCCGGGCGCGGCGGCGCAATTGGTTATCACCCAGCAGCCAGACCTGAACCCGATAGCAAGCAATACCACTCCATTCGCCCCACAGCCGATTCTTGAACTGCGCGACGCATTTAATAACGTACGCACAGCCGACACAGCGAATGTCGTCGCCGACGTTTTTAGCGGCGGCGGCGATGGAGACCTGAAAGGTACAAAGACCCTACCCCTGGTGAGTGGTGTGGTAACGTATACAAACCTGTCCATCAGCAAAGTAGGAACCTATGTTTTGATCTTCACGAGAGGCACGTTTACTGCCACTACGCCGAATATCATTGTTCAGGCCGCAGGCTTCGACAGGCTACAACTGTTGGTTCCGGGGGAGACCGCCGCTCCGGGAGATGATCCTGGCAAGACAGGTACGCCCATCACACAGACGGCGGGTGTACCGTTCACAGTAACGGTCAATGGGGTAGATGTAAACTGGAATCTGTTTAGTGCGGCAGATGGGAACAACCATACGGTGGGTATCACATCGACAGATTCGTTGGCAATCCTGCCGGCGGATGCTAATCTGGCGAGTGGGACTAAGGTGTTCACGGTGACACTGCGCACGATGGGGACACCCACACTGCGGGCGCGTCATATCGACGATAGCGGTATCACACCCAACACCAGCCCAGCTATCACCGTTGTGCAGCCCTTCAGCATTACCAAGACGGCCACACCCGGTACAGTGATCGCCGGGCAGCAGATCACCTACACTGTGCGCGTCACCAACACGGGCGTGAGTGCGCTGTCTACACTGCGTATCACGGATACGCTGCCGATCACGGTGAGCGTTGTCACATCGTCCACCAATGGTCTGATGACCTGTAGCGGCGTCGGTACGGTTCTGTGTTCCATGGGCACGTTGACTGTCAATACCAGTGTCGTCCTGACGGTCACGGGTACGGTCAGCGCCACAGCCCTCAGCGGCGAGCAACTTGTCAACAGCGCGCAGGTGGGGGCCAATGGTGTGAGCATTACCCGGACGGCTACTGTGACGACGACAGTGCAGCGGTCGGCGGTATTGACGGTGACCAAGACAGCCACGTCGAGTTCGGTGACAGCAGGACAGCAAATCACCTACACCGTGCGCATCACGAACACGGGGCCGAGTGTGGCGTCGGGTCTGCGGCTGACAGACACGTTGCCGATCACGGTGTCGGGTGTCACATCGTCCACAGTGGGCGGGTTGGTCTGCGGTGGAAGTAGTGTCATCACCTGTACCCTGACCAGCAACCTGGGTGTGAACGCCAGCGTCGCGCTCATAATGACGGGCACGGTCAGCGCCACGGCACCCCACAACCAGCCGATTGTCAACACGGTGGCGGTCAGCGCGACCGAAGCGGCTGTTGTTCAGTCTGCCCAGGTGACGGTCACGGTGGTACAGCCAGTGGGGTTGTCGGTGACAAAGGTCGCCACACCGACAGTGGCGATTGCCGGACAGCAGATCACGTACACTGTGCGCATCACCAACACAGGTCCAAGCACGCTGAACACTGTCCGCTTGACGGACACGCTGCCGGTGACGGTGAGTGTAGTTACGTCGTCCACCACAGGTGGGCTGGCGTGTAATGGTGTGGGCACAATTACTTGCACCCTGAGCAGTCTGGGGGCGGGCAACGGTGTGACGTTGACCATCACCGGCACAGTCAGCGCCGACGCGGTGCATGGACAGGCGATCACCAACATCGTCACTGCCACTGCCGCTGAAGTTGCTGCGGCCCAGACGGCGCAAGTAGCGACGACAGTGCAGCGGTCGGTGGCATTGACAATCACCAAGACCGCCTTCTCCGGCACAGTGCTGGCAGGTCAGCAGATTACCTACACCGTGCGCATCACCAACAGCGGGCCGAGCGCGGCGTCAAATCTGGTGGTGACGGATACACTGCCGTTGTCGGTGACGAATCCCATCTCGTCCACGGGTGGGGTGATGGTCTGTTCGGAGAGCGGCAGCTTGACCTGTAACTTGGCTAGTCTGAATCCTGGGAGCAGTGTGACCTGGACGATTACCGGCACAGTCAGCCCTGGCGCACAAAGCGGGTTGGTCATCACCAACACTGCCGGAGCGACAGCCGACGAAGTGAGTATCAGCCAGACGGCGCAAGTAACGACGACAGTACAGCGCTCGGTGGCCCTGACGATCACCAAGACCGCTACGCCGAACCTGGTCAACGCGGGGAGTCAGATCACCTACACCGTGCGCATCACCAACAGCGGTCCGAGTGCGGCGTCGAATCTGGTGGTGACGGATACACTGCCCCTGTCGGTGACGACGCCCATCTCCTCCACAGGAGGGGTGATGAGTTGTTCGGGGAGCAGCACAATCACCTGCACGCTGGCGAGTCTGGGCGCGAACAGCAGTGTGACGCTGACCATCACTGGCACAGTCAGCGCCGCTGCGCCGAGCGGAGTGCCGATCACCAACACCGCCGAGGTGACGGCCACCGAAGTGAGCATAGCTCAGACGGCGCAGGTGACGACGACTGTGAACACCCTTGCCGATTTGCAGATCACAAAGTCCGAAGCATATACCAGCACACCGGTGGTCGGATCGATTGTGACTTATACCCTGTCGATCACGAATAGTGGACCATCCTTCGCCACTGCTGTCTATATCACCGACACCCTCCCTGTCGGCGTTGCTTTTGGCTCGCTGATCGGGATGACGCCACCTAACCTTTTTGGCACACCTGTCACGACGGCGAACGCGGTTTTTTGGATGACTGATAGCCTGCCGACAGGCAGTGGGCTGATCACCTTCACTGGTACAATTACAGGCAGTGGTACGCTGACCAACAGTGTCGCAATCACCAGCACAACCACCGACAATACACCCGGCAACAACACTAATTCTACTGTTGGATTCACGGCAAGCGGCAGCACAATCGCAACTGCTGTAGCGGATTTGTGGTTGCGTGCAGAGTCAACAGCGTCTTCCGTCGCTCTTAATGCATCTACCGAGTTCGTTTTCCGTGCAGGCAATCGGGGACCCCTGGCTGTTGAAGGGGCAACGGTTGCCATTCAATCGGCATCCGATCTGGTTGCACGCCTGTTGACAGAACCCAACACCCACTGTCCCCGCACAGAGAGCGGAATCATCTGCCGTCTGCCTCTTCTGCTGCCGGGCGATGAAGTCGATATCGGGATCAACATCCCGGTGGACCAGTCAGGTTCGTTCGCTTCCATCTGGGCGATTGAAAGTGGTCTTTTCGATCCGAACCCCGATGACAATCGAGTGGAACAGCGCTGGCTTGTGGGGAGCGCTGAATGGCGTTTCTTCCTGCCTTTCCTCCAGAGCCACTTGGACACAGAACGCGACAGGGTTGAGCAAAACGAAATCTATCTGCCTTCGGTGGGTAGTCCATAGACAACAATCCAGCCCGGCTAAAAAATGCCACGGCCCCGCCCTCCACCGAGGAGAAAGCGGGGCCGTGGCGCGCTTGCGTCCCTCCGCAGATTGACCTCCCCATAGGCTGCGTTATAATGAAGATCGTTTTATTGGCTCAATGAACCGTGTTATTTCTCGGCTATCGATAAGGCAGATTCACCTATGGCATTGCTCTCTTCCCTGCGCGATTTTTTCGCTCATCGCTTGGGGACATCCACACCCCTGGCCGCCCGCGAGCCGGGGGTAAGTCGCCCTGAGCGGGAATCCCCGACGGGCCATAACCCATTCAAGCAGACGGCCAACGAATTTGTGGTCATCGGGCTGGGTCGTTTCGGAACATCCGTTGCCACTACCCTCGTGGAGCACGGACGCAATGTGCTGGCGATCGACTCGGACGAGAGCCGTGTCCAGCATCTCAGCACGATTTTGCCCCACGTCGTCGCCCTGGACGCAACCAATATCGACGCCCTGCGTCAAGTCGGGGTGGAAAATTTTGATACGGGTCTGGTCTGTATCGGCACCGACTTTGAGAGCAATCTTCTGGCCGCTGTCCTTCTCCAACAGTTGGGTGTAAAACGGGTGATCGCCAAAGCCCGTACCCGCACCCAGCGCGATATTCTCCTCCGTGTGGGCGCTGATGAGGTGATTTTGCCCGAACACGAGGCGGGTATTCGCCTGGGGCGCAAGCTTTCCGCTGGTCATCTGGTGGACTATCTTGAAGTCAGCAACGATGTGGGCGTGGTGGAACTGCTGGCCCCGCCCAGCCTTTGGGGACGTAATCTGTCTGAATGCAGTCTGCGTCAGCGCTACGGCCTAACAGTGATGGCTGTGCGCCGGGGGGACGACCTACTCGTCAGCCCCAGTGCCAGCTTCCGCATCGAGGAAAATGACCTGCTCGTCGTCCTGGGCCGTATTGAGGACGCGGAGCGGCTACGCCAATAAAGTGGATGGTGGGATGATGAGATGATGGGCAGGTACGCGTCTCCCATCATCTCATCATCTCATCATCCCACCATCTTCCCATCGAAAGAATCTGCATGTCTCCTGTCATCCCCATCTACGACGTTCCCACCGCCCAAAATTCCATCCTGCGCCGTCAGCCCTGGGACGCTTTTTCCGTGCCAGACTCTCTGCTGGACGCCAACGAACGTTTCTTTGGCGAGCGCATTGGACCGGACGAAGCTGTGCGCCGCATTTTGGCCGATGTGCGAGCCCGAGGCGATGCAGCCATCCGCGACTGGACAGCCCGCATCGACCGGGTGCAACTGGGCGATCTGCGGGTGCCCCAGGCCACCATCGCTGCGGCGCTCTCCCAGATTGACCCGGCGGTGGTCGACGCTCTCCATCTGGCCGCGGCCCGCATCGAAGCCTTCCACCGCCGCCAGCCGGCCATCAGCTGGATTCACAACGACGGCGATGGCACTGTCGGCCAACTGGTGCGCCCGATCGAGCGGGTGGGCATTTATGTCCCCGGCGGCACGGCGCCTCTGCCCAGCACACTGCTGATGACCGCCATCCCAGCCAAAGTCGCCGGTGTGCCCCACATCGCCGTCATCACACCGCCCCAGCGGGAGACCGGCCTGCCCCATCCGGTGACACTGGCTGCGGCTGCCGTGGCCGGGATAGATGCACTCTATATCGCCGGAGGCGCGCAGGCTATCGCTGCTTTTGCCTTTGGCACCCTGAGCATCCCGGCTGTGGATAAAATTTGCGGGCCGGGCAATCTTTTCACGACGCTTGCCAAACGCCAGCTATTTGGGTTGGTGGGCATTGACGGTCTGCCCGGCCCCACAGAGACAGTCGTCATCGCTGACGCCAGCGCCGACCCTCGGCTGGTCGCCGCGGATCTGCTGGCCCAGGCCGAACACGACATCCTCGCCAGCGCGATTCTGCTCACCCCCAGCCGTGCGCTGGCGGAGGCAGTGCAGGTAGAAGTGGCCCGGCAGTTGGAGGAGTTGGAGCGGGCGGAGATCACCGCCAGCGCCTTGCAGCGGGGATCGGGGATTGTTGTCACCGCTTCCTTGCTCGAAGCCTTCACCCTCGCCAATGCCTACGCGCCGGAGCATCTCTGCCTTCTGGTGGAGAATCCCTGGGACCATCTGGAGAGCGTGCGCAATGCGGGGGGCGTCTTCCTGGGCGAGCGCAGTTTCGAGGTGCTGGGCGATTATGTGGCCGGCCCCAGCCACGTCATGCCCACGGGCGGCACGGCCCGTTTTGCCAGCCCGGCCAATGTGCTGGATTTTGTGAAGCTGATCAGCGTCATCGGTCTCAACGAGCGGGCACTGGCGAAGATCGGCCCCGCTGCTGTGGCCCTGGCTGAAGCAGAGGGCCTGACTGCCCACGCGGCCGCGGTGAAGTTGAGATTGGGGATCGGGGAGTAGGGATTGGGGACTGGGGATTGGTGATCGGGACGCAAAGCAATTCTCTGCGTCTCTCTGCCTCTGCGCCTCTGCGTTAGAATTCCAATATCTTCCTGACGAGTACAGATTTTCGCAGAGTTTATCCGTGTCCATCCGTGTTTATCAGTGTCCATCAGTGGCTAATTCTAGGGCAGGTGCTGGACCAGGTCCAGAGAATGACAGGTAGCGTACAAATGCAAAATCTATTGAACCCCCACCTCTCCGGGCTGGAAGAGTATACGCCCATCCAGCCCTTTGAGGTGTTGAGCAAGCGGCTGGGCATTCCCGCCAGCCAGATTGTCAAGCTGGACGCCAACGAAAATCCCTACGGCCCCCTGCCCGCCGTGGCCCAGGCTCTGGCCGAGTACCCCTACTACCACATCTACCCGGACCCGCAACAGAGCGAACTGCGGGAAGCCCTGAGCGCTTTTATCGGCCTACCCGCCGAGCACATTCTGCCCGGTCAGGGCGCGGACGAACTGCTCGACTACATTGGCCGCCTCTTTCTCTCCCCCGGCGACGCCATCATCAACACCCCGCCCACCTTTGGCATGTACAGCTTCGACGCCAAGCTACAGGGCGCCCAGGTTATTGATGTCTGGCGGCGGGCGGACTATTCGGTGGATGTGGAGGGAATTGAGAGGGGACTGGGGACTGGAGACTGGGGACTGGGAACCGATCTCCAATCCCCAATCCCCAATCCCCAATCCCCAGTCCCCAAACTCCTCTTCCTCACCTCCCCCAACAATCCCTCCGGCACGTGGCTACCTGACGCCGATCTGCGCCGGTTGTTGGCCTTGCCGCTGATGGTTGTGCTGGACGAAGCCTATGTGGAGTTTGCCAACCAGCCCAGCCGGGCGGATTGGGTGTTGGAACACGACAACCTGATCGTCCTGCGCACCTTCAGCAAAGCCGCAGGGATTGCCGGTCTGCGCCTGGGCTACGGCATCTTCCCCGCCTGGCTGATGCCGACTTTGTGGAAGTTCAAACAGCCCTACAATGTGAATGTAGCCGCCTCCGTGGCCGCCCTCGCCAGCCTGCGCCACACAGACCAGATAATAGCTGTGGTGGAAAAGCTCAAGTCCGAGCGTGACCGGCTCTATGCCGAACTCTCAGCCATCGCTTTTCTGCGCCCCCACCCTTCCGAAGCGAATTTTGTCCTCTGTCGGGTGGAAGGCCGGGACGCTGGCGCACTGAAGGCGGGTCTGGAACGCCAGGGCATTCTCGTCCGCTACTACAACAAGCCGGGCCTGGACAACTGCATCCGCATCTCCGTGGGCCGGCCGGAGCAGACCGATCGACTGCTTGCCGTGTTGCGGCAGCTATAGAACGCCGATATTTATTTGTCCTAAACTTTGGGCTACTTCAAAGAATGAATTACCCAGACAAAGTCCCCGGCACTTCACGCCGTTGTTGTGCGTGAAGTGCCGGGGACCTTTTGTTTAGCTGGCTTTGACTTTCTGGGCTACCACCTGACCCCCGCCGGCCTCGCCCCTGCCGCCCAGACCCTCCAAAACTTCTTGCAGCGTATAGCCCGGCTTTATGAGCAAGGTGCGGATATGAACCGCATTGGGCAATACGTGCGCAACTGGCTGGTCTGGCTGCGCAGCGGCGTCGGCAAGCGGGTTGGAATGTGGTGCTTCGCGCTTGCCGACGACGAGACTGTGTGGTTGGGATACGTTTGCCCGGCGCACGTGCCGTTATTGTGACGATGGAACCGGTCTGGTTACGGTGTGTCGAGATGAGGGTTAAGGTAGGAAGGACAGGATAGGTTACAGGAATCTGGACTGGACGCCCAACAAAGGGGCATGGTTTAGAAACGATGTGTGTGAGAGGAAGTTGATTATCCTTCGCACACCATTTGGCAATTGTCTGATTGTTCTGGGCCGTCCGAATAGCTTCGAGGGAGAACGATGATGGGATCGCCTATAGCCCCCGCGCGCACGTGGGTGCGAGTTTTCAGTCCTGCGAAAAGGCGAAGGGGTTTTGGGGCCTGCCCTTTGCCGTTTGCGGGCTTATTGTCGATGGGACTGGTGTGAGTGTGTGAGTTGGGGTAAATGTGGTCTGGGTTGGTGAAATGACTCTGGCTGTTCATGAGAATGTCCTTTGTTTTGTGTGTCGTGGCGGTAATTATGTGTGTGTCTGTCGCGTTCCCTGGTGGCTTGTGGTGCGAACAGATTTCCGTCTCCTGAGAGCTTTCGGACCCAGGAGTGATTATGATAGGCTTCTACATCGTTATCACCCCCCTCCATCAGTAGAATTAATGCAGTCAGCTCATCGACACTATTAACGATGACCAATGCCAAGATTTGTGTACTGATCAGAATGATGATAGAACAGAAAATGGGACGCTGATTCAC
>CAMDQF010000041.1 GCA_945905745.1 Litorilinea aerophila | reverse complement strand
TTGAGCATGGCTTCATACTCGGTTGTCTTGTTGGCTGTCTCAATTCGTTCCTGTTTTTTTGCATCGCCTTTGCCTCGTTTTTTACTTCAATTATGCCGCCAACTTAGCCTTCTAGGCTAGTTTGGCCGAAACGATGACCAAGGCCGAATTTCGCCTTCCCAAGCCAATACGGCGATGCCGTCCGGGCTTTGGTCAACGGCACGGGCCAGGGCGTCAATACTTGTACTGCGCTCACTGCTAACGGGCACGGTTCTTTCCACTTATTCTACTGTCACTTCCACCCGGAAGTGGGTACGCAGTTCATTGATGAGCCGTTCGTTGACTGTGCAATACTCGTTGGGAAAGGCCAACTGGTGGCGTGTCCCGTCGGATTCCATCACAATCACGAATCCGTCCCGACCTTTGGGGTCCCGCACCGCATCCACCAGGTCCCGCAACCGGTATTTGTCCCGATCCAGCTGTCCCGACCGGCTGAAGGTGATGCGCAGGGTGCGGCGGGAGGAGGAGGGATTGGGGATTGGGGACTGGGGGCTGGGGACTGGGGACTGGGGATTGGAGATTGGAGATTGGGGATTGGGTACTGGCGACTGCTCACTGGTCACTGCTGACTGGTGACTGGCGACTGGCGACTGATTACTGGCAACCGGCTCGTGCTTCCCATTCTTCTGCGCGTGGGAACCATTCGCAGACGGCCTGTCACCCTGTCTCCCCGTCACCTTGTCTCCCCGTCTCCCCCCTCCCATCTCCGCCAGCATCCAGTCGGGGATTTCATTGGCAAAGGGGCTGCTTTCCAAAGGCGGCGTGTCGTCGTTGTCCAGTCCAACGAAGGGATCGAAGGATTCGGCCACAGCTTCGGGCATTCGCACCTGGGCAGGCGCAGGTGCTTTGACGGCAACCGTATCGCCGCTGTAGCCGTTCGTGTGTTCACGCACCATTTCACCACCCATCACCCGGGGCAGATTATCGATCTCAGCTTCTTCGCCGAGATCAGCCACGCCAAGCTCATCCTCGTCAGCGCTTGCACCGTTGAAAGTGGACACGTGCAGCAGTTTCACCTGATACTTTTCCTCATCGGTGACGATCTCGTGGGCGATGTCCACTGCCGTATGGATGGAATCGGCCAGGACGCTTGTGCGCCCGTTGCGGCTCTGGGCCTTGCCCTTCACCAACACCACCCGGTCCTGCTCCAGCTGGTCCTGATATTCCAGATAGGTGCGGGGAAAGACGACCACCTCGCACTGGCCCTGCAGATCCTCCAATTGGATGAAAGCCATTTTGTCGCTCTTCTTCGTGAGCGCCGTGCGGATGCTGGCGATCATCCCGGCCACAGTGACTGTGCGCTCGTCGTAGCTCTCGTTCAGCTCGGCGCAGGAACAGGTAACGATTTTGCTCAAGTCCACATTCAACTGTTGCAGTGGGTGGCTACTGGCAAAGACACCCAGCAGTTCCTTCTCCCAGAGCAGCCGCTCCCGACTTTTGGCATCCTCCACCGGGGGCAGTTGGATGGGCACGGCCTGAGCCTGACCCGCATCTTCCCCCATCAGATCGAACATCGAAATCTGACCGCTCTCCCGCGCGCTCTGATTGCCGGCCGAGCGGGCCATCATCTGATCCAACACATCGAGCAGAGGACGGCGGCGACCAAAGCGATCCAGCGCGCCGACTTTGATCAGACATTCCAGTGCCCGTTTGTTGACCTGGCGCAGATCCACCCGGTCACAGAAATCTTCCAGGCTCTGGAACGGCCCTTCCTCTCGACGGTTTTTCAGGATGACATTGACCGGCCCTTCGCCCACATTTTTGACCGCAGCCATACCGAAGCGGATGGCCGCGCCTGCGGGCACGGGAAAGTCGAATTGCAGGCCCGGGTCTTTGTTCAGGGCAAGCTGGGCCGAATCCGGCGGCACGGCCTGTTTCTCAAAGTCCAACCCGCTGTAGTTGATGTCCGGCGGCAACACCTGAATACCCATCCGCCGACATTCGTTGATAAAATTGATCACTTTGTCGGTCTTGTCCCGCTCCACCAGCAGCAGCGCGGCCATATACTCCACCGGGTAGAGGGCTTTCAGATAGGCGGTCTGGACGGTGATGACGGCGTAGTCGGCGGCGTGGCTGTTGTGGACCAGAATGTCGTTGGCGACGAAATTGTGGGTTCCCGGCACCTCCAGATCGTAGGTACGTTTTTCGCCCACATATTCAATCGACTCGATCTGATCCCAATAGATGTCGTTGTCGGCGTAGCGGCGCAGATCCGCATTGCCGAAATAGTCAGCCAGCCGTGCGACCGTCTGCCGGGTAAAGCCATTTTTGCCCCGGTTGCCGGTTGGGTAAAACTCCCGTTGGGCTATCCCTGAAGCAGCATTCATCTCCTGCCAGGTCACACCGGCTTCGGTTTTGGCTGTGCGTACCAATTCCTTCACGCCCAGAGGGACTACGTCCTTTGTCCCACTGGCTTCGGGTGCTTCCAACAACAGCGCATCCAGATTTTCCCGGCGTCGCTGGCTGACGAAATGGCAGCCGACAGACGCGGTGAACTGTTCGATATTCTCATTGCCAGTGACGAAAAGCTGATAGCCCGTGCGCCCCTCTTTGTAGGGGAATTCGACCGTGCGCAGACGGCTGACAATGCCCAGACGCAGAAAAAGATGTTGCATCTGGCGGGCCATACGCTGGGAGGCAGTGGCGTAGAAAAGGCTGCGTCCCTGCAAGTTGATATGGCCGTCGCCTTCCCACATCCGGCTGAGAAGCAGCCCGATCTGCCGGTTGTTCAGTTCAAAGGCTGCTGCTGGAATCTCCTTTTGACGGGCATTTTTGCCCCAGATACCTAATTCTTTGGCCCAGGCGACAATTTCCGGTTCGGCGTGCCGGTTTATGCGGCGGGCGTAGACAGACGCTGTACCCTTTTGGTCGGCAATCGTACACTGCACATTGTCAAATTGTTCAGCGGCTTGCACATAATCCTGGACCTGGGCTGGGTCTTGGCTGTAAAAATAGACCGAATGGGAATGGCACAGATTGCCTTCGGCCAGCAGATGGCCCAGGGCGATGACCTGGTGATCGGGCCATTGCGTCTGTCCCTCGACTGGCAGACGGCGGGGGGTGGCGATCTGGTTGCCTACGCTCAGTTCTTCCAGCGTCCGCCAGCCCTCGAAAGTGTAGAAGGGGTGGTTGGCTGTGGCTTCGATCTGGCGGCCGGTGCGGGTGGTCAGCCGGTAGACCGGCTTGACGCCGTTGTCCATCGCCGCCGAGACCCGGCCGACCTGCAATTTCAGTGAGCCGGTATCACAAGTGACGGTTTCGGTCAGGCTGGCCGCGCCGCTGTATAGGTCTTCCACCCGCACCAGCCGTCCGCTGGCCGCATCCACCACCTCCACATCCCCCGGCAAACATTTGTTGAAGCCATAACGGGCGAAAAACTCAATATCCCCGTAGATCGCCTCAGCCGCTGTGGTCGGGATGCCGTTCTTTTCACAGCCCGCCACGAAAATCTTCTTATGCTTCTCAATATCTGCGGCATATTTTTTGCTGATGGCCCGCCGCACCAGATCCGCCTCGCCGGGGGTGTAACCGGCCAGTTGACTGAGAATCTGGATGATCTGTTCCTGATAGGTAATAATTCCGTACGTTTCAGCCAGAATTGCTTCTTGCGCCGGATGTTTATACTCTACCTTTTCCTCGCCGTGCATCCGCCGGATGAACTGGGGGATATATTCCAGGGGGCCGGGACGGTAGAGGGAAATAGTGGCGATGATATGCTCGAAGGTACTGGGGCGCATCTCCGTCAGCACCCGACGCATCCCCTGGGACTCCACCTGAAAGACGCCAGCCACTTCGCCGCTGGAGAGCAGTCGGAAGGCCGGTTCAGCAACTTCACCCTCAAAGGGGATATTGTCCAGCCGATACTCTTTGCCGTGATGCTCCTGAATCAACCGGCAGGCTTCGCGCATGACGGTCAGCGTGCTCAGCCCCAGAAAGTCCACTTTGAGCAGACCGATAGATTCCAGAATCGGAAATTCGTACTGGGTGATGGTCTCGGTGATGGATGTTTTGGATCCCCGGCTGAGGGGGGTGTAGTGGGAAAGCTCTTTGTCGGCCACAATCACCGCGGCCGCGTGGATGCCGCCATGCCGGGCCACCCCTTCCAACTGTTTGGAGGTGTCCAGCAGTTCGGCTACCCACTTCTCTTTGCGATAGAGTTCCACCAGCTCCGGGTTGTAGAATTCGTGGCCTTCGGTCAATACGTCCTGAATCGTCACCGGCTTGCCGGGGATGGCCGGGATGAGTTTGGCGATGCGATCCACCTGATCCAACGGAACGTCCGAGGCCCGGCCCACATCCCGGATGGCGGCCCGGGCTTTCATACGACCAAAGGTGACGATCTGGGCCACCTGAGCGCTGCCGTATTTCTGGACAGTGTAGCGGATCATCTCCTCCCGCTGGTCGTCGGGATAGTCCAGGTCAAAGTCGGGCATACTCACCCGGCCCGGATTGAGGAAACGCTCGAAGATTAGATTGTTTTTGAGCGGGTCCAGGCCGGTGATGCCGATAGTGTAGGCCACCAGCGAGCCAGCGCCGGAGCCGCGCACATTCCACCAGATGTTGCGGCTGCGGGCATACTCGCAGAGGTCCCGCACGATCAAAAAGTAGACATCGAAACCCATCTCGTGGATGATGCGCAGTTCCCGCTCTTTGCGTTCCTGCATCTCCGGGCGGTCCGTGCGATCCCCATAGAGGCGACGCATCCCCTCTTCGGTCAGGTGGCGCAGATAGCTTTCGTAGTTGAAGCCCTCGGGGATGGGCAAGTCGGGCAGGTGATAGGTGGGGTCTTCCAGGTTCACATCGCACATTTCGGCGATGAGAACGGAATTGTCAAAGGCGCTGGCAGGCAGATCGACCAGCGGGCGGAAGGTAGCCTCCATCTGCTCCCGGCTCTTCATAAAGTAGCTGCGGTCGCTCAACCGCATCCGCTTCTCGTCCTGCACTTTTGCGCTGGTCTGCACGCAAAGCAGCACATCGTGGGGCGAGCCGTCCTCTTCTTTGACGTAGTGGATGTCGTTGGTGGCCAGCAATCCCAGCCCAAATTTGTCGGCCCAGGGCACCAGGACTTTGTTGACCTCCACCAGTTCGGGGATGGAGTGTTCCTGCAATTCGATGAAAAAGTTCTCTTTGCCGAAGATGTCCACATACCAGCCCAGCCGCTCGTAGGCCTCTTTCTCTTTGCCCTGCATCAGAAGTTGGGGGACTTCGGCGCCCAGGCAACCGGTGGTGGCGACCAGCCCGGCAGCGTGGGTAGCCAAAAAGTTGTGGTCCACCCGGGGCTTGTAATAATAGCCGTTCAGGTTGCTCTGGCTGGTGATTTTGAGCAGATTGCGATAGCCATCCATATCCCGGGCCAGCAGGAGCAGGTGATAGTTCTCTTTGTCAAACTGGGCATCCCGCCCGCCCATTGGTCGTCCCCAGACCGTCTGGTAGGTCTCCACGCCGATAATGGGTTTGATTCCGCCATACTTGCAGGCGCGGAAGAATTCCACGGCTCCGTGCATCACGCCGTGGTCCGTAATCGCCAGCGCGGTATGGCCCAGCCGTTTGGCCTCATTCACCAGCTCTTTCACCCGGCCCAGGCCATCCAGCAAAGAATATTCGGAATGGGTGTGCAGATGGACAAAATCGTTAGACATAGATACTCAGTACGATATAAAAAACAGCCGAGAGGTTGGCTGAAAGGAAATTTACAGGTGGTCATTAGGCGGTGTTTGTCGCGGTCGCAACAGCACCTCCATCATACACCAATCAGGGATTGGGGGAAACTTTTGTTGGGATGACTTCGTGCTTGTTTTTGCGATGACCAGACAATCTCTTCGCCCCACTTGATTCCTGGAATCGAGAGTCCGCCTGTTTTACTCTGCCCGATGGCTCTGCTACAATCTGAATACGGAGTTTGGAATACGGATTGCGGAATGGAGAATTATGTCTCTCGAATTTTGGCGCAACCTATCAGTTGTCTGGATCGCCCTCCACGCCTTTGTCCTCTTTTTGATCCCGACGGTTATCGCCTATTTTTTGGTGCGGGGCATCAATTGGCTGCTTGCCAAGACGAAATTGGGCTTCTCCAAAGCACAGGGATTCAGCCGCCAGGTCAACGAAAAGACCGAGGCCCTCTCCGAACGGGTCGCCGCGCCGGTGATTGCCGCGCACAGCAAAGTTAGCAGAGTGCAAAGAGTGGGTAAGAGTTTCTTTACGTAGGACGGAATGGCATTCCGTCCGCTCTGGGCGGAATACCATTCCGCCCTACGCTGAACTGTGAGGAATTGGGATGAAATCTTCGAATCGATCAGTCATTATTTTGACAGGTGTGCTGGCCGGGGCCTTTCTGGGCGGCATCTTCGCCTGGATGGCCAGCAAGCGGGAAGCTGAGGACGGGAACGCCGCGGTTGCCGGGCTGGGGCCGTCGGACTACTTCCAACTCGGCATCAGTGTACTGACACTGGCCCGACAGTTTGGGTCTATGCTCAACCAAGGCTGACAAACTGATTCCGGGAATCGGTCACGAAACCGCTGGAACGCCTCTACACGTCTGGCCGATTCCCGGAATCGCGCCCATAAAATGTTCCTTCCTACAATACAGGAGTTGACCATTGGCGGGGAAACTAGGTTCCAGCAGTAGACCCTTACGGGTCGCGGTTGTGGGTGCCGGTCCATCGGGTTTTTACGCGGCTGGCGCACTCCTCCAACAAAAAGAGATTCACGTCTCCATCGACATCTTCGACCGACTGCCCACACCCTATGGGCTTGTGCGCTACGGCGTTGCCCCAGACCACCAGAAGATCAAATCTGTCACAAAAGTCTACGAGCGTACAGTAGCCGACAGCCGGGTGCGCTATTTTGGCAATGTGGGTCTGGGGGAAGAGATCAGCCACGACGAACTCAAGAGCCACTACGACCAGATCATCTACGCCACCGGCGCATCTTCAGACAAGCAGTTGGAGATCCCCGGCGAGGAGCTAACGGGCAGCTTTTCCGCCACGGAGTTTGTGGCCTGGTACAACGGCCACCCGGATTTTGCCGACCGGGACTTTGACCTGAGCGTGGAGAGTGTGGCCGTCGTCGGCGTGGGCAATGTCGCGATGGATGTCACCCGCATTCTGGCGAAGTCCTATGCCGAACTGGCCGAAACCGACATTGCCGACTACGCCCTGGAAAAGCTGCGGACCAGCCGTGTCAAGCGGATTCACGTCGTCGCCCGCCGGGGCCCGGTCCAGGCAAAATTCACCAATCCCGAAATCAAAGAGTTGGGCGAACTGGCCGAAGCTGATGTGATCATCCATCTCGCCGATTTGATTCTCGACCCAGCCAGCGCCGCTTCCTTGGAATCCGACCGCACCGCCGCCCGCAATCTGGAGACAATGCAGGAATTGGCCCAGCGGGGCGCAACCGGCAAACCGAAACAGATTCACTTCCACTTCCTGCGCTCGCCCGTGGAACTGACCGGCGACGTTGCAGTGCAATCCATGCGCTTGGAAGTCAACGAACTGCACCCGACGGAGACGGGTTACATCGCCTGCGACGGTATCGGCAGTTTCGAAACCCTGGATGTGGGTCTGGTCTTCCGCTCCATCGGCTATCGTAGCGCACCCATCCCCGGTGTGCCTTTCTATGAAAAATGGGGGATTATCCCCAACGAAAAGGGACGGGTCACTGCCACCCACAAAGGCGAAGTCGTCCCCGGCGAGTATGTGGTAGGCTGGGCCAAACGCGGGCCGACTGGTGTCATCGGGACGAACAAACCCGACGCGGTGGAGACGGTTCAACAGATGCTGGCAGATGTGCAGACCATCCCCCCCGTGGCCGATGAAAAAGCCGATCCCAAAGCCATCCTCGCCCTGCTGCAAGGGCGGGGCGTGGATTATTTCACATTTGAAGATTGGCTAAAGTTGGAAACGATTGAGAACGAGCGGGGCAAAGCCGAGGGGCGACCCCGGGTGAAGTTTACATCCGAGGCGGAGATGCTGGCGGCTGTGCGGGTTGAGGGATAGCACTCATAACGGCTGGCTGAAACCGCACAATCAAAGCAACAGAGCGAACAAATGGAAAGGCGGCACTGGGTGTGACGGGTGATGAACCCATATGACCAGTGCCGCCTTTTTGGGTATTGTCCCTCATTTGACTTGATGAACTTTGTAGACATTTTGGCCTCTTTGTATTAGGCATTCGTCAGCGTGATGGTGGAATAAAAAAGCGATGATTTTATATCGCCGTCCAGAGTAATTTCGATAGAAATGTGCCTTTTTTCATTCCACCCTCATTGTGCCCAATACAATTCTTTCAAGTTTGGTATGAAAGTATGAAAAGTCGGACTTCTTGTTTGACGAGAAAAGAAACGGGAGAGTCGATCTTGCGAGGAGTAGATCGACTCTTCCGTCTTGCAGAGGAGAACAGGAGGGAAGGGAGGGATTTAGAGAAGCGCACCGTTGAGGAAATCGATGCGTGTTCCAAATGGTAACTTCTCGTAAAGAGCAATACCAGGCATTTGCACACTGCTTGTCACCTGCACGTTGTGTCGCCGCAGGAGCGATTGTACATCCAGCAAGGAAATGCCCTTGACAACCATCAGAATGCGGCGCACGCCGTGGGCATGGCCGAAGGCCCCGTAGCTGACCAGTTCGCCGCCCAGGATCGAGATGCTCTCGATCAACTCGAAGGGCAGGCCCTGGCCCTCGGGCAATTCGAGGGTCAGGCGGACGCTGCCCTCTTGCCCGTCCAACATCTCCACAAAGACCCGAAAGATGTCGGTCTCTGTGATCATCCCCACCACCTGGTCTCGGGCGTCCACCACAGGCAGCCCGCCGATTTTGTTGGCGATCATAAGGCTGGCTGCGTGTTCCACCGGTGTGTCCGGGGTAGTAATGATGATGGCCCGTGTCATCACCTGTTGTACGGTCAGCCGCGAGAGCAGGTAATTGTGCTCCCAAACCGAGAGAGAACTGGCCGGCGAGGGTGCTGCGTGTAGCAGGTCTCGCTCAGAAACGATGCCAGCCAGCCGTCCATTCTTGTCAACCACAGGCAAGCGACGGAAGCGATGGGTCTGCATAGTGTGCAGTGCTGTCTGGAAGGGTGTATCCGCTGTGATGGTCACCACGGGTACACTCATACAATCTCGGACAAACATCATCCGTCTCCTTTGTCCGGGGCAGCGGGGTGGGCCGCGCTTATGAAGCGGGAATCGACTTTTGCGGGTCGGGTTCGTGCAGGGGATCGCCGTCTTGCGCTCGTATCAACAGAACCGGACACTCAGCCAAGCGGACCACCTTCTCGGCCACGCTACCAAAAACCCAGCGGCTCAAGCCTGAGCGCCCATGCGTACTCATCACAATCAAATCGATCTCATTATCCGCGACCGTATCTGAAATTGCACTGGCCGCGTGACCAGTAGTTACGACAATTTGCGCAGAGATTCCTTGGCTTGCCAGTTGTTCTGCACTTTGCTGCAGATATTCCCGGGCCGCCGTCTCTTGCTCTTCGGTGGAGATCATCGAGGGCAGGGCATGCATCCCCGGGTATTCTTCGCCCCAATACTCCGGGAATTCGACGGACTGCAAGAGCCAGATTTCGCTCTTGTTGGCTTTTGCCAGCTCAACGGCTTCGGACAGCGCCCTTTCGGCCAGATGAGAGCCATCCAGGGGAACGAGGATGCGCTGGATGGGCGTCGCTGGTGTGGGTTCTTCTTGGGGGCGTACCAGAAAGACGGGCTGACGCGCCGAACGCACTACCCTATCGGCCACACTACCCAAGACCCACTTTTCAATCCCGGATCGCCCGTGGGTGGTCATCGCGATGAGATCGACATTCTGGGCATCGGCTACGTCGCAGATGGTGGATGCTACGTCCCCATCGCTGAGCACAGACTGTACTTCATAGCCTTCAGACTGCAATTCGTAGACCTTGCGTTGCAGATATTTCTCCGCATGTTCCTGCCAGTGGGTGAGATCAACCGTGTGGACAGCGTCTGGGACAACAACCGAATAGTATTGGCTGGGCTGAGAAATGTGGACCAGCACAAGCTCAGACGAACTAGGTTTTGCCAGGTGCCGGACAAAGGCCAGGACACGCTCGGCAAATGGGGAACCATCCAGAGGAACGAGAATCTTGCGTTTCATGGAGTGCCTCCGTCGGTGAACGGGAGAAGAGGGTTTGTCGTAATGCGTGAGCAAGAACTGGCGAATAGCAATTCGCGAATTGGAGTTCGCGAAAGGAAATTCGCTGGACTGATGATATACATAGAGTACAATCAAAAAACTCTATACAAACATCCCGACGGAACGGGATTTGCACTGGTCAGATGGCGGGTTTTATCAGGCAGCGACAACAGGGATAGCGACAAAAGGGATACAGGTTAGCCAGACACAGTAGCGATACGTAGAATTGGCTGGCCTTTCTGGGTGCTTGTACAATGAGTAGTGTCCTGTCAATAATCAAATGATAGGAATTCCGTAGGGGCGCAGCAAGCAGCGCCCGTACCCATCAAATTACGTGTGACGAGACAGTAAGTACACTGCGGCGCAAATAGACCCACGATTCGTGCGATGCGTGATACGTGGTACGTAAACCGGCACACGCACCACGCCAGAAACTATTGGCATAGTTACGCCGGGCTGTAGTAGTAGCTTTGACGGATGTGTACCTTCCGTAATGTGGGAGGAAGTTGAGTTTCTGAAACACGGCCGTTGGTTGCATAGGGCAATAGTCAAACTCAGCGAAAATGGACCTCGGATGTATGCAAAAGGAGTTTGGATTGTCAAGCGAGCAGAATACGACTGTTTTAACATTTCTGGAATCAGCACCTATCGCCGTGGTAGTCGTCGATAGCCTGGGGTCAATTGTATTGATCAACGGCAAAACAGAGGAGCTTTTTGGGTACAAACGGGACGAATTGATGGGGCAGTCGCTGGAAAAGCTGTTGCCTGCACGCTTTGCCGCTCTCCATCATTTACGTCGGGATGGCTACTTTGATAAGCCCAGAGCCAGGACAATGGGCAACGGGATGGACCTGGCTGCTTTGCGCAAGGATGGGACAGAATTCCCTGTGGAGGTAGGGCTGAGTTATGTGGAGGTGGACGGCAAACCACTGACAATGAGTTTTATCACCGACATCAGCATGCGGGTCGAGGCTGTCGAGGCCCTGCGCAGCCACGCACAGGAGCTGGAAAGCCGGGTGATTGTGCGCACCCAGGAGATTGAGCGGCGCAGACGGGTGGCCGAGGGGCTGCGGGATGTGCTTGCTGTGCTGAATACGGCGCGCCCCCTGGAGGAGATTCTGGATCTGATTGTGGAGCAGGCAAGCCAATTGTTACAGACGGATGCGATCGCAATTTACCGGCAGGAGGAGGGTGAAGATACCCAACGCGTACAGGCCACCCGTTTTTTGGACGATCCTGAAAGCGGTAGTCCTGCGCCGGTCGGCACACTTTCGCCTGCTATTCATCATACCCATGACAGCACGAAACCATTCCGGGCAGACGGCGACGCTGGCATGACCCAATCCGGCCGTTATCGCTCTGTATTGGCTGTGCCGCTCAACGTGCAGGGGGAAGTCTACGGTAACATCTGCCTCTACTATCGGGTTGCCCGTTCTTTTACATCGGAAGAGAAGGAGATGGCGGTCGTCTTTGCGGATCAGGCCGCGCTGGCGATTGAGAATGCGCGTTTGCGCGAGGAGGTGGGGCGCAGCGCTGCGGCTGCCGAGCGCACCCGCTTGGCGCGGGAACTGCACGACGCTGTGACTCAGACCCTCTTTTCAACCAGCCTGATTGCCGAGGTGCTGCCCAGGATTTGGCAACGGGACCCAGAGGAAGGGATGAACCGGGCCAGGGAACTGCGCGAGCTGACCCGGGGCGCCCTGGCCGAGATGCGCACCCTACTGCTGGAACTGCGCCCGACGGCTCTGCTGGAAGCCAAACTGGGCGATCTGTTGCACCAATTGGCCGACGCTGTGACCGGACGGGCGCGGATTCCGGTCTCCGTCACCGTGGACGGGGAGGGAACCTTGCCGGCTGATGCACAGATTGCCCTCTATCGCATTGCCCAGGAATCTCTGAACAATGTAGCCAAACATTCCGGGGCCAGCCAGGCCAGCGTAAAACTGTATCAGACCGCCGAGCGGCTTATCCTGGAAATCGAGGATGACGGACGTGGATTTGATCCGGAGAATATCCCCTCGAACCATTTGGGGCTGAATATCATGCGGGAGCGGGCGGAGTCGATCGGTGCGAGGATTGAGATTGTGACAGGAAAAGGAAAGTATACCCGGATCAATACTATCTGGGAGCGTTCAGGCAGATCGGAGAATGTTCACGGGTGAAGGCTGACCCATCACAGCGAAACCCGCTCCCCCTTCTCCTGGCTGTTCCCGCTTCACCACCTTTCATCTCAAGCCAAAATGAAGTCCCCGGGTCTGGACAAACCCGGGGACTTCATTTTAGTAGATTCTATCTGACCTTTGTGCCCAACCGAGAGTGTTTAGGCCAGCACCATCTCTGGCTGACCTATCTCGCGGGCATCGATCACCTGATCACCCAACTTGTCAAGCAGGTTGACCAACTGCCCTTTGGTGACACCCTGCACTTTTACCAGCATGCGGCGATGGTTAGGGGTTGGGCTGTCATAGACGCCCAACCCCATAATGTTGCCACCCAATTCTGCAATGCCTGTACCCAATTCTCCCAGCACACCCATCCGTTCGGGCACGTCTAGTGTCAGGCGCACACCGTTCTGGTGCATTGCCAGCATTTCTACCATTGCCTTGAAAATATCGGTTTCGGTGATGACACCCAGGACATGATTGCGCCCGTCCACCACGGGCAGACCGCCGATCTTGCGGGTTGCCATCACCTCTGCTGCATCCTCAATCGGCGTGTCCGGGGTTGTGGTGATCGTGTGTTTGGTCATAATCTCCCGTACCTGAAGCTGGGAGAGCAGATAGTTTAACTCCCAGACCGAGAGTGAACTGGCAGGGGAGGGGGTGGCGTAGAGCAGGTCCCGCTCGGAGACTATGCCCACCAATTCACCGCTGCGGTTGACTACGGGCAGCCGCCGATAGCCTTTGTCCCGCATCAGTTTCAACGCATCTTGGAAGGGAATATCGGGTGTAATGGTTACAGCCGGGGCGCTCATTCGATCTTTGACTAGCATATCGCTTCACTCCTTTGTGTAGCACAAGCTATTCGTTGTGTTGCTTAGATGGGGAAAGCCCACGACTTAGGAGTCGAGGGCAATCTGTAGCGGAGTCTTAATCGTGGGGGCGGGTCCATGTAGCCAATAGGGCAGATACCACAATTCGTCGCAAAAATCCGAATCTTTCCGCTGGTTGTAGTTTAGTCGTTTACGCTATTTTTGGAGCGATTCCACCGGACAGTCTACCACTTCTACAGTGGTATAGGCTCCCTACTGGTCATCTGGCGGAGCAACCAGAACACCCACAGGTTAGCTATAGTTTGGTCTGGGTTCAAAAGCTAGGTAGAATAGGTGTGAGGGATTTACATAGTAGCTAATCATCTGCCTGTCGGGTGGATGCAGAGAGAGAGGTTTCGCATGAGCGATGGCGCACCCATTCGGGTTATGTTGGTGGATGATCATGCGGTAGTTCGCAGTGGACTGAAGGCATTCTTGATGGCCTATGACGACCTTAAGTTGGTGGGAGAGGCTGGCAGTGGTTTCGAAGCGTTGGCTCAATTGGATAAGGCCCGACCGGACGTGATCTTGATGGACCTGATGATGCCGGAGATGGACGGGGCAGCCACCACCAAGGCGATCCGCGAACGTCGGCCCGATGTACAGGTGGTTGTGTTGACCAGTTTTCCCGAAGAAGATCTGGTCACCCGGGCGCTGAAAGCCGGGGCAATCAGCTATCTCTTGAAGAATGTATCCGCCACCGAACTCTCCGATGCCATCCGCAAAGCCAATGCAGGCCGCTCTACTCTGGCCCCCGAAGCGGCCCAAGCCCTGATCCACACCGCTACCCATCCCCCCAAATTAGGCTCTGATCAGACAACTCGTGAGCAGGAAGTATTGGAATTGATGAGTACCGGTCTTAATAATGTGGAGATAGCCGACGAATTGGTGGTTAGCCGTTCCACAGTGAAGTTCCACGTGAGCAATATCCTCTCCAAATTGCAGGCAACCAGCCGCACAGAGGCGGTAGCCTTCGCAATCGAACATCGCTTGGTCAAACGATAGCGCATAGAGAAAGAAACTTTGCCTGTTTACAAATTACTATGTTGTGCTATAATCGGTGATATTACTACGCGAACAGGTATCATTCCAGTTCACATGAATCCAATTTCCACAGATTAACAACGACGAGGCTTCTTTATGTTTCCCAATTCGTCTACAAACCCGCAAACGCCACCCAACGGACGGTCACAACTATCGTTTGTCCCATCATCAGCCACACAACGCTCTCATAGCTCTGTCTTGCTGCGATTCGTCCTGACACTCTCCCTGCTTTTGACTTTTCTCGTAGCTGGTCCCGTTGCCCAGGCCGAAGAAGATGTCCACGTCGTCAGCTCGGGGGATTCCCTGGCCGCCATTGCCAAAGCCTATAGCGTCTCGGTGACAGAATTGGCCCAGGACAACGGCATTGCCAACCCCAACATCATTCATGTTGGGCAGCGTCTGGTGATTCCCGGCAGCGCGGCAGCCACTGAACGGGCTGCTGCCGATCCCAACGCTCTGCCCGCAGGCAGCGGCTATTACACGGTGCAACGGGGCGATGCTCTGGCCCAGATCGCCAAAGATCACGGCATGGGTCTTAAGGATATTCTGCGGCTCAACGGCCTGACCAATGCCAACCTGATTTGGGTGGGTCAGCAGTTACGGGTCAGCGCGCGGGTAGATGCGATTCAGCCCGAAGAACAGGACAAACCGGTGGTTGCCAGCACGATCTATGTGGTCCAGGCAGAGGACACTCTGGAAGAGATCGCACTCGACCACAACATCACCGTACAAGACCTGATGCTTGCCAACGGGTTGCCTAACGCCAGCTTCGTCTGGTCGGGTCAGAAGTTACGCCTGACCACGCCACCCACCACCGAAGATCTAATGCAGGTGGCCCCCGTCAACGGCGCGCGCTGGATTGAGATCAACCTCTCCAATCAGACCCTGACCGCCTGGCAGGGGGATGTTGCGGTTCTGCATACTTCTGTCAGCACGGGAACCTACCGCACGCCCACGGTCACAGGCCGCTACGCCGTCAATACCAAATACTCCAGCCAGCGGATGACGGGGCCAGGTTATGACCTGCCTGGTGTGCCCTGGGTGATGTATTTCTACAGCGGCTACGCTATCCACGGGGCCTATTGGCATACCAATTGGGGTACGCCCATGAGCCATGGTTGTGTCAACATGCGCCCCGACGAAGCGCAGATGCTCTACAATTGGGCTGATTATGGAACAGAAGTCTACGTCCATTACTAGGCCGTTGCCATTCTCTCAACACACAAAAGGGCCTGTCGACTTGGCAGGCCCTTTTCTTATGGCGACTTCACGAAAATAAAATCCAATTGAAGTCGCCTCTATGCCTCTATCAAGCAATAAACTGAAAGGATACCAGAATGCGTTTGCGAGAAAAGGTCGCTCTGATCACAGGAGCAGGCAGTGGGATTGGTCGGGAGTCGGCTCTGCTCTTTGCCCAGGAAGGCGCGGCTGTGGTGGTGGTGGATGTCAATGTCCCCGGCGGTGAGGAGACGGTGGCCCAGGTGCAGGCCCAGGGCGGGCGGGCGCTCTTTGTCAAAGCCGATGTGTCGAAAGATGCCGAATGTCGGGCGATGGTGGCGGCGGCGGAAGATGAATTTGGCGGACTGCACATACTCTTTAACAATGCTGGCATTATGCACGCCAGCGACGACGACGCGGTACACACCGAGGAAAGCATCTGGGATTTGACGATGAACATCAACCTGAAAGGGGTCTTTCTCGGCTGCAAGCACGGAATTCCGGCCCTGCGCCGCAGCGGAGGCGGCTCTATCATCAACGTAGCCTCCTTTGTAGCCCTCTTGGGCGCGGCTACCCCCCAGCTTGCCTACACGGCCAGCAAGGGCGGCGTACTCTCTATGACCCGGGAGCTTGCCATTATCCATGCCCGGGAAAATATCCGGGCCAATGCCATCTGCCCCGGCCCATTGCGCACAGAACTGTTGATGAAGGTATTGAACACGGACGAAAAAAAGCAGCGCCGCCTGGTCCACATTCCAATGGGACGCTTTGGGGAGGCTATAGAGATTGCCCGTGCCGCCCTTTTCCTGGCGTCAGATGAATCCTCCTTTGTCACAGGTAGCACATTCACTGTGGATGGTGGCATTACCGCCGCCTATGTCACGCCGGAGTAGATTGGGGCGTCTCCGCATATCGGGAATCGCCGATGGCAATCGACGCGCGCTTGGCAATCGTGTGTATACCGACTAAGTTTGATGCAGTGGTCGGCGCAGAGCCTCGGCCACCCGATCCAGAGAGCGGCGGCTGGTGAGCAATGCCCGGTGGTGAAGCGCAAATACGGCTTCATTCCGGGCAGCAGCCAGCCTTGAACTTCCCGCCGGTATGACCATCAGGTCAAAGGGTGTCCAGATCGATGTAAAGCAGAGCTGGCCTAAGCGATGCGCGTCTGAATTCAGCTCCTGCAGAAACTGACTCCCCGGCCGCATCTGGCGCACACCCGGTCGGTTGTTGGCATAGGATGTCCATGAACCCCGGTGGGGCGTCCCCAGGGTGACAAAGTGCTGGGTTCGCCCTAACCCGCCCAGCCGTTGCAGGTAGTAGCGCAGCACAACCCCGCCCATACTGAATCCTACAAAATCCAGCGGCTGATCCTCCGCAAATCTCCTCCCGACAAAATCCGCAATCTGACCGGCCAACACATCCAACGCCACCCGTCCATTGCTGGGTACAAGGCTGATAGGATGGGGTTGAAAATTCTGTTCTGCCAGGAATGTGACAAGGCGGGTAAGGATTGACGCGTCATCCCCGTACCCCGGAACCAACACGACCGGGTTCCCTCTACTCGTCTGACTATTTGCGCGTTGATCGTCGATCTGTTGATCTGTTATGGTTGAGAATAGCATAACGGCATTCTATCGTTGGTTGACTGTAATTTTCGGTCCGGCTTCTGTCAACTCCACCCAAAATGGTAGGTGTAACTCAGACTGGGCGCAATTCTCACCTTCCCAGAAGGAGGCCGGGGCAGACGGCAAGCACCTGAATTTCCTGACCCCTTCTGGGAAGGTGATTGCCCTCAATTTGAATATCACCCCAAAATGGCTGTGTCACGCCTGCCGTACGCAATTGCATCAAAAGTTCTCGGCCATTCACGGCCAATCCCACCCTCTTGACCAGCGACAAAGGCCAAATGAATTGCTATACTGTAAGTGCTGCTGTCAACGCGTCTCAACGGAGAGATGGCCCAATCCCGGCAGCACCTCTTCGATGGTGAGGAGGTTTGTGCAACTATCCAGCCGCCCAATGACAGAGCCGAACGAAGCGGTGGTGTTGCGGAAAGCAGATAAGAGCTATGCACAAGAAAACTATCGTCGTACCCCTGGATGGATCTGAATATAGCGAGCGGATCCTGCCCGTCGTCCATAAGTACCTTTCGCCCACAGAAAATCGGTTGATTCTGCTGCGTGTCTGCAAAGATGGCCACGGAATGGTCGGTATCCCCCAGCCTTCGGTTTCGTCCGAATTGAACATGCCGGTCTATGGTTCTCCCCGGGATGCTGTCTACGCCCGCCACCCGATCTATGCCTCACAAATCCAAGAGAGCCAGCGGGCCGAAGTTGTCACCGAAATGTCCGAGATTGTCGGAGGTCTGAAAACCCTGGGCTACGAAGTGGCTGTGGAGGTGACATTTGGTGATCCCGCCGCAGAGATCGTCAACTTTGTCACCTTCACCGATGTGGACCTGGTAGCCATGACCACCCACGGGCGTACAGGTCTGAGCAAGCTGCTCTTTGGCAATGTAGCCGAAGCGCTGGTCCGTCAGGCCGATGTGCCGGTACTGCTTCTGCGCCCGTTCAGACATTGAAACTGAATACGCTGCAGAGCGGGAGTTCGACTTCTCGGAATGGGTCGAACTTCCGCCCTAAGGCGTCCCATCCCCGCCAGAGACATTGGGGAAGAAGTACATTTTGGCCAGCCTAATCTCCACCAACTCCGATTCGTCGGCATTCACAACGACTTCTTGGGTTTCGCTGGTCCAGTCGCCCGCTGCACCAATGGCATACGTTCCTGAATAGACCCGCTGAAAAGTGATCTGCCCCATCCCGTCTGTCAGGCCAGTACGCTGCGCTTGCGTCTGCTTGTCGGTCAGTGTTACGGTAATGCCCACCAGGGGGCCGGAAAGATCCTCGACTGTTGCTGTAATCACCCCCGGGTGCAGAGCCAGCCCCACCGCCGCGGCCACATTCAGCCGTCCATAGCCATAGGTATTGTTGGGCGAAACCGGAACTGGGCCTTCTTCACAGCCGTTGTGCAGCACAGGTGTGGCGCTCTTCATCAGAAGCTGTTCGGTCTCGTCCAATTGGCCGATGAGATGGGGCGCAGCCGACCAGAGCAGGGCAGCCGCTCCAGCCACGTGGGGCGAAGACATGCTTGTGCCGCTTTTGTTACCATAGCCGCCGCCAAGGATGGTTGACAGCACGCTGTCCCCGGCCGCGGTAATCTGTGGCTTCAGCCGTCTACTGCCATCCACCGTTACAGGTCCCCGGCTGCTGAAGCCAGTGATAGTGCCTGATCCATTGTGCGCGCCCACGCTGAACACCTCCGGGTAGATGGTGATAGGGAATTTGGCCGAAGAACAGGTTGGACCCTCGTTGCCACCAGAGACGACAATCAGTTGACCCGCAGCCCGCACTGTCTTCACCGTCTGATGCAGCGATTCCAAGTCGCACCCTTCCGAGGGCGGGCAATACCAGGAGTTATTGATAATGTGGGGCGCTTTGGATGGATCGCCGTCGGTCTGGGGATCGCCGTTCTGGGGGAAGGGAGCCAAAAAGAACTCGAAGCAGGCCATATAGCTGGCTGGCGTCCCATTGCCCCCATTCATATTGCGGCAGCCAATCCATTGGGCATCTGGGGCCATCCCAATAATTTGGCCGTTTCGGGGGTCTTCGCCCAGCATCGTCCCTACGGTATGGGTTCCGTGGCTGTTATCATCGCAGGGAACCTGCGGGTCTGGATCGCAGTTCTGGCGGTTGGCTGTGCCCCAATAGTCGTACCAATTGTAGGTGTGGGTGACCGTCTGGGTGGCAGTGATCCAGCCGCGATATTGGTCATGCAGGGCCGGATGTGTCCAGTCTACGCCTGTGTCCTGGCTGGCCACGACAATCCCCTGGCCTGTATAACCCAGACTCCACACCACAGGCGCGTTGGCTTGCCGGATGCCATAGGGCGGATCGGGCGGTGGAACAAGCGTGACACCGCTACGGCTGTCGATTGTCGGCTGATCTATCACGGATAAGATCACCGAAGGATTGGCTGCTAGTCGGCCCACATCAGCCCGCGCACGCAAGGCCAGAATCAGCGATGCGTCCCCCTCTACTTCAATTTCAATGGCATTCGCAATATAGAATGAACGATACTCGATCCCGCGTGCATCCAGCCAGGCGCGCAGGGGTGCTTGCCGGGTACGCGCGAAATCTGTCAAATAGCGGTAGATCGCCTCACCTTTGGCTGTGCGGCTGGCTGATCGCAGGCCCATCTCTGTCAGATATCGGTCCGGGTCGGGTTGTTCGGCCAGGATGATCAGAAAGGAGACCGGTGCATTGGTCTTTGCCAACTGTTGCTCCAGTGCCGGTGCAATGGCCGCCAGGTGGCCCCTGGCCTCGGGTGTTTCATCCTGGGCCTGGGTTGCCAAGCCGCCGAGCCACCCCCACAGAAGGAGCAGGGGAAGCGATAGCGCAAATAGTCTCATCACTAGATTTCGCATAGATGTACCTATTTCTGTCTGAACGGGAGGCCACACAAATCAAGAAAAATCGAACGAAGTTCGCTTCCAGCTTGTACAAACCAGGTGTACTCGCATCACCAACCGGCTTCTATTGTCAATCTTACCCAAGTTGTCTCTAATTCCCTATTGTGGCTGTGGGATGGTGTATACTACTGGTTGACACACTACTGGTTGACACATGAGATGTCAGTAGTTGAACCAACTATTACAAGGAGTTTTCCATGGCAGAGCTAGTAACAGGCGTGGCTGCACCCGACTTCACAGCCATCACCGACGGCGGGGCGAGCGTGAAGTTGTCCGATTATCTGGGCCAGAAAGTAATCCTCTACTTCTATCCGAAAGACGACACCCCTGGTTGAACGATCCAGGCTCGCGGGTTCCGCGAGAGCTACGCTGCGATCACCGAAAAGAATGCTGTCGTCCTCGGCGTCAGCCCGGACGGGCAGGAGAGCCATCAGAAGTTCAAAGAAAAGTACGATCTGCCTTTCACGCTGTTGGTGGACGCCGATCACACGATTTCTGAGATGTATGGCACCTGGCAGGAGAAGACCAATTACGGCAAGACCTATATGGGCATTGTACGCAGCCATTTCGTCATTGACGAAACCGGCGTATTGGTTGATGTCTCGTACAACGTAAAAGCGGATGTCAGCCCAGAGGCTGCTCTGGCCGCGTTGTAAAGATATTGGGTATTGGGTATTGGGTATTGCGTCTCTCAAGCGCACTGACGCTCTGTGCCCGCTTGTGCAGAGCATTCGGCATTTCCCGTCTTCAGAGATTGCTGTCAGATCATGCAAGTTTGGCAGCGATAAATGCACACGACCCAATACCCAATATTCCAATTCTTATGACTACCCCCCAACGCATCTCTTACTTCAACCTGGCCCTCTGCATCCTCTTCTGGGCCTCCATCCCCGTAGCCTCCAAAAAAATACTCGTCGAAATGACGAATGTGCAGATGCTCTTCTGGTCTACACTCTTTTCCTTTGTGGTACTGGCCGGGGTGCTGGTGCTACAGGGGAAGCTGGGCCTGCTGGCCCGCTACAAACCGGCAGATTATGGATGGATGGGGCTGTTGGGCTTTCTGGGGGCCTATCTCTACTATATTCTGCTCTACGGTGCCTTTGCCTTGACGACCGCAGCTGAGGGTTTCATTCTGGCCTACACCTGGCCGATTCTGGTCTCTTTGCTGGCGGTTGTGCTGTTGGGCGAGAAGCTGACGGCGCGCAGAGCGCTGGCCGTCGGCATCAGTTTTTTCGGTGTGCTGGTAATTGTCACCCAGGGACGGATCGTCAGTGTGGCCTTCACCAGCTTGCGGGGAGACCTGCTGGCTCTGGCCGGCGCCTTTGTCTTCGCTCTCTTTTCTGTGCTGGGCAAACGCGCTCGCTATGACCAGACCGTCAGCGCGACTGTCTATTTTGGCGTGGCTCTGTTGGCTGTGACAGCGACTCTCCTGTGGACGGACGAAATAGCTGCACCTTCCGCCGCGGTCTGGCCCTGGCTGCTCTACAACGGCGTGCTGGTCAATGGCATCAGCTACATTTTTTGGTTCAAGGCCCTGGAAAATGGCGACACCTTCGTCATTTCGAACGCTTTGTACCTGACCCCTTTTTTGTCCCTGCTGTACGTCTACTTCTGGCTCGACGAGGCGATTCTTCCAAGCGCGGTGGTCGGGCTGGTCGTGATTGCGGCCGGACTTGGGGTTCAGGCGGGACGTAGCCGGGGGTAGCGTCGGCCTGCCGGTCAAAACGGGCGATGAGCGTCACGCTCTCCTGGTGGGGCTGGAGATCGACGGGCTGGATGGCGGTCAGGTTGTAGCCCCGGGCCTGGATGGCGGCCACCGATTGGGCCAGCTCCCCGCTCTCTTCGGTGATAATCGCCAGCCGGGAGACGCCCAATTTGATCAGGTGGGTGAGGAGGGGCAGCACATCGGCCACTGTGGGCGGGCTGAGCAGGGCGGCGTGGACCCGGTAGTTGTCCCGCATCATCTCCTTCAGCACCCGGTCTGGTGGGCCGCCCAGAAAGTCCACACTGTCCACCCCGGCCAGATTGGATTGCAGGGCCGCCCCCGCCAGGGGATCGTCCTCCACTGCTATGATTGTGGCGCACTGCTCGGCCAGCACTACGCTGTTTGCGCCGTAGCCGGCCCAAATATCGAGCAGATACTCAAAAGGCTGCACTTCCAGCAGAGTTGCGGCGATCATCGGGATGGCCTCGTTGCCCAGGCTGTGGGGCCAGGAGAGACGCCGGTCGCCCAGGGGTGGGTAGACGGCGATGGTAGCCGGGCCAGCCGCGGCGCTGTGGGTCCACTCCCCCACCAGCAGATCGGCCTGGGCCGCGTCCCCCGCGGGTCGGCGCAGGAAGACATTGACGGGCAGGTCCAGGTCCAGTTGGGGGGCATCCCCCCGGCGACTTTCCAGTACCAGCGCGCCGCCCCGCCCCGCGCCGAGTTCGTCGCCTGTGCCGCCCACAGCCAGGCCGATGCCCGATAGCTCCTGGGCCAGGGCTGTGCCTGTCTCCTCGTCCACCGCAAAGGCGGCGAAGAGTTGAGCCAGTTGGGGCTGGTGGAGCAGGCACTCCTCCACAACCAGCAGACCGCCGGTACGATCCGGCAAGCAGAGTCGCCCGCGCTTGTCCAGGCCAAAATCCATCTCCGTGCAGAAGCCGTAGACCAGCACCGCATCTTCATCTGGGCTGGCCGGATCGCCCAGGGCTGCCACATCTTCCACCAGTTTGCCCAGAGTGGTCATCTGCTCGACGACGATCTCCCGTTTCAGGGCCAACTGGCGTTCATAGGCAATGTGCTGCCAGACGCAACCTGCGCAACGGGGCGCAGACTCCGGGTTGAGGATCGTTCCGTCGGGTAATGTCACCGGCGCGGGCGGGCCAAAGTAGGGGCAGGGAGGCGTCACCCGATCCGGGCTGGCCTCGATCACTTCCAACAGGCGGGCGTACCGCTGTTCGCCGTCACTTTCGACAATCTCCACCAGCACCCGCTCGCCGGGGATAGCATCCGCCACCAGAACCGGGCGTGGGTCGCCGGGCAGCGTACCCGCGGCTTCCCCAGTCGGGGCAATTTTTGTAAGGGTCAATTCGATGGGCTGGGGCATTGGGCGGCTCGGCTGGCGAAAAGAAATGGCGGATGAAACGGCATTGCTGCACCCTCCCAGTATACCACGAACCCCGACCGTACAGCGGGATTGTCTTTCAGCCTCTCCATTTGGTTGTAAGAATCGCCAACTGGCAGTATACTACGCCAAATAATTTATCTGTTGGTTGCAACCCCGGGAGCACTCTATGAACCTGTCCTTGCCTCGACTTCAGTCCCACGCTTTTCTGGCTCGCTGGCTTCTCTGGCTGGCCGTTGCGGTTCTGGCCCTGCTGCTGGCCCTGCCCGCGGCGGCCCAGGAGAGTAGTTACACCTACACCGTTCAGCCGGGCGACAATTGGACAGTCGTTGCCAAGCGCGTCGGGTTGAGTGTGGAGGAGCTGCGGGCGGCCAATCCCCAGGCTGTGCGGCCCAGCGGCTGGCTGATTGTAGGCGAAAAGTTGACCATTCCCACCGCACCCGTGGAGGAGGAGCAGTTTTATGATGTGCAGGCCGGGGATGGCTGGACGATGATCGCCGACCGCTTTGACATCCCAACTTCCCTGCTGCAAGCGGCCAACCCCCGCTATGTACGCCCGGATCTGGTGCTGTATGTGGGCGACCGGCTGCTGATCCCCGCGCCGGCCCAGAGCCGCCCGACAGCCACAGCCACCCCTAGCCCGACCAACACACCCCTGCCTACGAATACACCGAAGCCATCCGCCACGCCCAAACCTACGGCGACGCCGACTGTAACCAACACACCCAATCCAACCCGCACCGCCACGCCACTGCCGACCGCCACAGCGACAGCGACGCCGACACCTCTCCCAACGGATACGCCGTCCCCCACACCGGCGGCCACAGATACGCCAACCCCGCAACCGACGGCTACACCGACGGATGTGCCGACCGCCACGGATGTGCCGACCGCCACGGATGTGCCGACCGCCACGGATGTACCGACCGCCACAGATGTGCCGACCGCCACGGATGTACCGACCGCCACAGATGTGCCGGCACCCGCCCCCACCCGTGACACCAATTTGGAATTGCCCGCCTGCCCGGTTGATCTGGCGATTGCATCCGGCCCCCTGCTGGATGTGCTGAACCAGGACAACGGCTCCGGCGAACTCTTGGTCGCTTATCTGGCTGCCTGCGGTCTGACCAGCGACGGCCCGGTGGTGGGTGATCTCACCGGTGACGGTCTGGACGATCTGGTGATTGTCTATAGCCTGGCCGCGGAAAGTGATGGTTCGACCCCAGGCCAGAGCGATCTGTTGGTTGCCAATGGCGTCGCTGGCGGTGGCTATGCCCAGGAATATGTAGCCGGGGCAGCGGGCAGTGTGCAGTTGCTTAAGGCTGAAGATGTCAACGCAGACGGCGCGATGGATGTGGTCTGGCAGGACAGCACCTGCGGAGCCAGCACCTGTTTCGATACCCTCTACGTGCGCAGTTGGGACGGCAGCGGCTGGCAGGATTGGACCGATGGCACCATCACAATGGCCGCGGCCGAAATTGTGATTGCCGACGTGGATGAAGCAGGTGGCGGCGCGGCAGGCAGCGGCGCGGCAGGCAGCGGCGCTGAGCTGACCCTGAGCGGTGGCACTTATGGCAGCGTGGGGGCCGGGCCCCAACGGGCTCGCACAGAAGTGTGGGCCAGCATCGAAGGCGCGCCCTATACCCTACTGCGTGAGAGCTACGACGAAAGTGCCTGTCTCTATCACCTGATTTTGGACGCCAATCACTCCTTTGCCGTCGATCTGGACTTTGAACTGGCCCAAAGCCGCTTCTCCAAGGCGATATTTGAGAATAAATACAATGCCTGTTGGACCCGTGACAACGAACTGGACGAGTTGCGCTCATTTGCTTTCTTCCGCCTGGCCCAGATTGCGGCCTATACGGGAGAAGCGGAGACAGCCCAGACTCTTATCGAGCAGTTGGCCGACAGTTACCCCTCCCAGCCCTACGCCCAGGTGGGCCGCATCTGGCTGGATGCTTATCAGGCTTCCGGCGATTCTATCCAGGCCTGCGTGCTAGTGACAAATTTTGTCACAGACAACCCGGCCGCGGTCGAAGTTCTGGCTGATTACGGCTACGCCAATCCGACATTTACCGCCGATGACGTCTGCCCGATTTTGGATTTGGCTGCTTCGGTGGCCGAGCCTGCGACTCCAACTGCTTCTGAACCCGTGACAAACACCCTCCCCTCTTCGCCCAGCGCACCGGTGACCAGCGTTGTACCAGTGACCGAGGCGATTTCTCTGGGCGATCTGCCCGAATGTCCCACCGGCATCAGCGGTTACGCCGACACTCTGCCCGAGATTGTGAACAGACCAGCTTTGGACCCGGCTGTGCTGGGGAGCTGGCTGCGGGCCTGTGATGCTCTGACTGATGACCGGGGCGCGCTGGCGCAGCAGGATCTGAACGGCGATGACATCGACGATCTGATTATCTTCCCGACTATTATCAGCGATGTGGGCTATGGGCCGGGAGGCGCGGATGGGGCTTTCTTCCTCTTCCACGGCAAAGCCGAGGGCGGCTTCGATCTGGTGCTGGCTCCCGACATCTTCGGCCAGCCTTCCCCGGTTTTTGTGGGAGATGCCAACGGTGACAGCCGACCGGAACTGCTCTGGCAGGTGGAAAGCTGCTCCACTTTCTGTGTGACCAGCCTGCTGGGGTTGACGTGGATTGCCGAAAGCGCAACCTATACCCAATCCGTGCAGCCCGGTGCTGCCCTGGCCTCGGGCAAAGTCACAGTGGAAAGTGTGACAAGAGGCACACCAGGCAAAGGCCGCCAACTTCGTCTGGTGGGTGGCGTAAGCGGCACAGTGGGCGGCGGGTTGGCTGTGCCCCACACGGAAATCTGGCAGAGCATCGACGCCGCGCCCTTCCGCCGCATCGCCTGGACTTACGACCGCAACTCAGACGGCAATGACTGTCTGGGGCTGCGGCTGGTGGAGGCCGATGTGGCCTTGCAGGCGTCCGATGTGTTGAGCTATACCCCAGCCATCAACCTCTACAAAGCCGCTCTGGAGAACAGCGCACTTCAATCGTGCAGCCTTTTCGGTCTGGACGCAGCCAAAGAACTGACCCTTCTGCAAGGATTGGGCAGCTTCCGGCTGATCCAGGCCCAGGCACTGAGTGGGGATGTGGCTGGTGCACAGGCTACCCTGGCTGGGCTGACCGCAGGCCAGCCCGACAGCGACTACACTGCCGGCGCCACCGGATGGTTGGAATCCTATCTGGCCGACGGTGACGCCAAAACTGCCTGTGAGAGCGTGACGAAGGCGGCTGTCACCAAGTCGGAGATATGGCAGGTGACGGACCAATACGGCTACGATCACCCGGCATTGGCCGCCCAGCAGATATGCTTCGTGCCCGCGGGTGGGGGCGCGTCGGAATAGAGGGACAGAACGCGGCGAACGCGGATCGGGCAGATGGGCGCGGCACATACCGCGCCCATCTGCCCTTTCTTTTTGAAGCGCGACCCGAAGTTCGACCTTCTCCCGAAGGTTGAACCTCGTTCAGGAGTAGACGGGCCCTATCCGAAAAATTCGGATAATGTGGAATCGACGGTCAACCCCCGCCAGGCCAAACAGTTGGCCCAGGATTTGGGGATTCGGGTTGTGCCCATCTTCACCGATTCTCTGAGCGCGGCGGACGGACCCGCGGCCACGTATCTGGATTTTATGCGCTACAATGTGGGTGCGATTGTGGGGGCGCTGGGGGAGGGGAAATAGGGATTGGTTGGTGATGGTTTTTGAGCGGAAACGGGAAACGCGTGAATAGACAGCAACTTCACGCCCGCAACGAGAACGCGTCGTCAATGGGAGACAAATGCACCTCCACCCGCGCGCCAAGCGCCGCAGCTACTTTGCTCAGGAAGGAAAGGTTGGGTGGTGTAGCGCCGCTTTCAAGACGGGCAATGCTTGATTGTCTGGTGCCCACCAATTCCGCCAGTTGTTTTTGCGTCAAGCCGCGCAGGATGCGCAGGCGAACCACCTGATAAGCGGGTTCACGCGCGGCCAGTGCGGCAACAAATTCGGGATCCTGCAGCCGTTCGGCCTCCCATTCTTCGAGTGATATAAATCGCTCATCCATTTTCAATCCCGCTCCTCAACACCTCTGCCAAACGGCGTTCTGCAAGAGCCAATTCTTGCAGTGGCGTCTTTTGGCTTTGCTTGCGAAAGGTCAAAACTTTTTTGGGCAAGTTCAGAAAATCTCTGCCCCGCTCTGCCGATGAAAAGCTGACCAGCGCTGGGCAAAGTCACGCAGACGGTCCTGCACCCGCCGGTTGACCGTCCCCTCCGGATAGATGCCCTCCTCGTCCGCCACACCAGCGGGGATGCCGGTGAGCAGTTCGATGCCCTCGTCGATGTGGGAGACCGGGTAGATGTGGAACTTCCCGGCTTCCACCGCATCCACTACCTCACGGCGCAGCATCAGATGGCGCACATTCGTGGCGGGAATCAGCACCCCCTGTTCGCCGGTCAAGCCTCGCTGCTGACAGATGGCGAAGAAGCCTTCGATCTTCTCATTCACCCCGCCGATCACCTGCACATTGCCGAACTGATCCACTGATCCTGTGACCGCGAAAGACTGACGGATGGGCAGGTTGGCGATGGCCGAGAGCAGGGCGTAGAGTTCGGTAGAACTGGCGCTGTCTCCATCCACCCCGCCGTAGGACTGCTCGAAGACCAGCCCGGCCTGGAGAGCCAAGGGAAAGTCGGCGGCGTAGCGGGCGGCCAGATAGGAGGCCAGAATCAGCACCCCTTTGCTGTGGCTCGGCCCGCTCATCGCCACCTCCCGCTCGATGTTCACCACTTCGCCCCCGCCAATCGTCACCCGGGCCGTAATGCGGCTGGGCTGACCGAATAGCAGACTGCCCAGTTGCATTACCGCCAGCCCGTTGATCTGGCCGACCACCGCGCCTGTGGTCTGCACCCGCACAGTCCCGTCCAGAATGGATTCCTGGCTGCGTTCGGGGATGCGCCAAGCCCGGTAGCGCTGGGCGTCCAGGGCCTGCTCCACGTGGGCTAGGTGGATGAGATTGTCCCCGGCTTTGTCGGCAAAATAATCGGCCTCCTGCAACAGGTCCACCACCGACGCTACCCGCATAGAGAGTTTGGCCGCGTCCCCGGCCTCCCGTGCACACTGGTCGATGATCCGGGCCGTGGCCTCTGCGTCCAGATGGCGCAGTTCCAGGCGGGTTACCATCGAACCAATCAGCCGGGCAAAGAGCATCTGATTCTCGGTTGTGCGCGCGATCTCGTCGTTGAAATCGGCCATCACTTTGAAGAGTTCGTCAAAATCCGGGTCGGCCTGGGTCAGCTGGTAATAGAGGCTGCGGTCGCCCATCAGAGCCACTTTGATTTGCAGGGGAATTGGCTCTGGTTCCAGGGAGACGGCGTTGGCTTGGCTGAGCATCTGGCCGGGGGTTTCGATGCGGATGGACTTGGCGCGCAGGGCACGTTTCAACCCCTCCCAGGCGAAGGGTTGGGCGAGCAGTTTCAGGGCGTCGATCATCAAGTAGCCCCCGTTGGCCATGTGCAATGCGCCAGGTTTGATGTGGGTGAAGTCGGTGATCAGCCCGCCCATCTGGGGGATATACTCCACCCGCCCCACCAAATTCTGATAGGCCGAGTTGTCTTCGTAGACTACCGGCGCGCCTGTAGACTTGCTGTGGTCTACCAGCAGATTGACTTTGTAACGCACGAAGAAATCCCCACCATCAATCGGGGGGGCCGGTGTCTGGTCTGTCCCGCTCTGGCTCTCCTCCCCGCGCAGAAAAGTTTCCAGATTTTCAATGATGTCGGCCTGCACAGCTTCCAGATAGTGTTGCACCGCTGGCTGGCTCCCATAGCCTGTGCTCAGCTCAGAAAACAGCGGGTCCAGCGTGGCGTGGGCCAGGGCATCGTGGAAAGTCAGCAACTCCTTGCCCAGTTCCCGTTGCCAGCGGGGCAATTGGATCACCACCCGCTGCAACTTTTCCTGCATCTCTTCGATAGCCGTTTGGATCGTCTCCTGCTCCTGGGCAGTCATCTGCTGGAAATCTTCGGTCTTCAGCACTTCGCCGTTGACGACCGGGGCAAAGATCAGCCCCTCCGGTGTGCGCAACAGATTCAATCCTTTGCCCACCGCCTCTTCCTGCAAGCGGGAAAAAGCCGCGTCCTGGCGCTGCTGGAACGTTAACTCGACGGCCTGGCGGCGCACTCGGTAGTCGTCGGTCTCGAAGGCGGCGGGCAGAACCGTGCGGATTTCGTCGAGCAGTTCGCCCATGGCGGCTCTCAGTTGGGCGCCGCCCCCAGCAGGCAGTTCCAGGGCCACAGGTCGGTGATTCTCCTGAAAATTGTAGACGTAGCACCAATCGGAGGGGGGCGGATCGTCGGCGGCCTGCTCGGTTAGATAGTCGTGGACGACTGTATGCTTGCCCGTGCCGGGGCTGCCCAAGGCAAAAATGTTGTAGCCGGGACGCCGGATACCGATGCCAAACTCCACCGCCGCCACGGCCCGCGCCTGACCGATGATGTCGGAGATGGGTTCCAACTCGGCGGTGGTGGCAAAACTGAACTGGGCCGGGTCGGTGCGGGTGTTGAGTCGGGCGGGCGGCAAGGCGGGCAGGGGTGTCATTGGGTGGGCCTCGGGTGGCGATGTGGGTTGATTGACTGTAGCTTACCACGCGCGGCGGAGGTTGGCAATGGGGCTGGTCTTCTGTTTGGGGGCGCACTCGATTGGATTCAAGTTTCGTTGACCAAAGCGCAAGACTACTGTATAGTACACGACGGGACTGAGTCGGCTACGAATGGGCGCGCAGGTTTTCCGTATATGGGAGCTAGATCAGCTTCAAAGTGGGCGATAGGCGGAAATCCGTCCGCCTATCACTGCTGAACGGCTGTATATGCGGAAATTTTTCTGCATATACGCCCCGTTTGGGGTAGATATGCGGAATCATTCCGTCAATACCTTCGCCAAAATCTCGTAACGGGCGATTTCCGCAAATCACGCAAGAATTCGTCCCACTTCTCGCTGATTTTTGAGCAAATTTAGGGAAGAGGACACAAAATTTGTCCAAATAACAAGAGACTCGCCCCACCAATTATAGCGA
>CAMDQF010000040.1 GCA_945905745.1 Litorilinea aerophila | reverse complement strand
GCTGAAACTGCTGGCTGCTTTGATCCGTAGAATTTGTTCTTTCCGTTGGGCGATTGTCATCAGGGTTTCTCCTTTGCATGGATTTTCCCTGATTATTACCCCCAACCTGCTCTCAGTCAATGTGGCGAATAATTCGTGACACTAACCAGTAAATGTCTGAATTGGCTCGTCCAAAACCGGTGTGATTAGAACCGGTGCATTACCAAAGCGAGCGCGAATACGCCGACTCAGAGACGCGCCATCAGCATCACTATCGACAAGCTCGCCGTGGTACATTGCGATATACTGACCCGCATATTCAACCAGCAGTTGTTGGTGCTGTTTTTCATAAAGCCGCTGTTCGACCTCAATTAGACGCCGCTGCTCCAACCAGCGCGGGGTGCTGGGTCGGTCGACTTTCCAAGCCGGCACTTCGTCTTCGTCCGCGGACGCGGTTACGGGATATGTCAGCGCGATGTACTGCTCGACGGCTTCGGCGAGTACGTCTGTCAACTCGCTGCCTTTCCGGTCAGCGACGGCCTGTAATTTCTCTACGACTAACTCTGGCAAAGCAACCTGAATCATCTGATCCTCACTTTCGCTGCTTCTCTCCCGCTTTGAGCAGATCGATCATCTTCGCAATGCGTTGGGCGCGGACTTCTGGCCGTCCCTTTGTACCGTCGATCCAGCGCAGATAGCCCTTGCGATAGAAGGTCGCCAGCCCCTGGAAAAAGGCCAGGGCGTCGGGTTCGGCTTCCAGCGCGGCAGCGATGTCGTCCGCCAGTTGCTCCATCTGCGGACCTTCCGCGCTCAGTTCCACCTCTACTTTTGCGCCGATATCCAATCGGCTGTCTCTGCGCCAGGCTGCGCCTAGGGCGAGAAAGTAGCCGTCGCTATCCAGGCCAAGCGGGCCGCGCAGCGGGCAGCCATTTAGCGAACCGGAGATGTGATGGCGATCTTTCTTGCCCCACACAACGTCGGGGTCGAAGGGTAGACGCACAACCGCTTTGCTGCCCGCCTTTTCGATGACGGTATCGAAATGTTCTGCTTGCATTTCTGCTCCAAGAACTACAAGTGTTTGAGCAAGCGCTCATATTCGTCGTGAAGACCAATCCAAAACCAAAGAACGCTATCTCCCTCACGAATGCCAAGTGCACGGTGTCCTCTGCCAATGCGAACAGAATAGACAGGGCGCTGCTTGCCTACCAGTTTGAAATAGAGGCCATGCGCCTGCGGATTGATCTGCCACAATTCATAGGCTGCGTCTGCCCGTTGCTGTACTTCTTCCGGTAATTCAGCATAAAGCTTCCAGAACCGCGCAGTTGTGGTCGATCTCATCCGGGCTCAATCCGTCCATTTTTGCTAAAGGCCATTGGCTTTGTCCTGCCTGCTCGATGTTCTGCCAGGGCCTCATCTGCCAGTTGATTGAGCAGCGCTTGCGAGTCGTCACTTGCCAGGAGCGCATCCCAGCGCGCATTGTCCCTTTCGATTTCGACGATATCTTCTTCCTGTAACAGTTCTTCGCTCAAAATCTGTGCTTCCAGGAAGCGAGCAAAATCGACCAGTTGCTCGGCCCGGGCCGCGGGCAGGACGCGCACAATGTCCAGCAAAATCTGTTCGTGGTTCTGGCTGATGGCTGTGGCTACAGGCATAGAACGCTCCTCATTCTGCTTCTCCTTATGCAGCGCAATACTCACTCTATTCTATCACCCTTTTGGTCAAAAAAGTGCAGCCGCTCCCGTTCAATCCCAAAGGGGAGCGTTTCCCCGATGCGATAGTGGGTCATGCCGGAAACCAACGAGAGCAGCGTCACGTCGCCGCTGCGGATGTGCAGAATCGTCTCCACACCCAACGGTTCGACCAGTGCGATTTCGCCCTGCTGATCCCCCTGGCCCGGTGTCACATCTTCGGCGCGCACCCCCAGGGTCAGGTTAGCGGGCAGTCCGTTGCCGGGCAGGGCCAGGGCAAGGGCGCTGTCTTTGACCCGCAGCCGACCCTCCCCGTAGGTGGCGGGGAAGAGATTGATGCGCGGTGTACCCACAGACTGGGCCACGAACAGATTGGCGGGCTTGTCGTAGATTTCCCGAGGCGCGGCCACCTGCACCAGCTTGCCCTCCCGCAGGACACCGATGCGGTCGGCCAAGGTGAGCGCTTCCACCTGGTCGTGGGTGACTAAAAGGGTGGTGCTGTGCTGCTTCTTTTGGATGTGTTGCAACTCGACGCGCAGGGACTCCCGCAATTTGGCGTCCAGGTTGGAGAGGGGTTCGTCCATCAGAAAGACGCGGGGCTGGCGCACAATGGCCCGCCCGATGGAGACCCGCTGCATCTCGCCGCCGGAGAGCCGCTCGGTCTTGCGCTGGAGCAGATGGCTGATGCGCAGCTTTTCCGCAGCTTCTGCCACCCGACGATTGATTTCCTCTTCGCTCAGTTTGCGCAGGGGTGAGCGCAGAGGAAAGGCCAGATTGTCGAAGACGGTCATCGTCGGGTAGAGGGAGTATTGCTGGAAGACAAAAGCCACGTCCCGCTCGGCGGGGGAGCGGCTGTCCACCGGCTCGCCGTCGAAGTGGACGCTGCCGGCGTCCTGCTTTTCCAACCCGGCGATGACGCGCAGGGTCGTCGTCTTGCCCGCGCCGGTGGGGCCGAGGAGGACGAAAAACTCGCCGTCGGCAACCGTAAAGCTCACATCGCGCAGGGCGGTTACCCCGCGGAAACGTTTGGTAATGGCTCGCAGTTCTACATTCGCCACGCGGTACTCCTCAAAGAATGGGACGCTGCTGACGCGGATGACACGGATTCACGCGGTTACAAATGGGAACGCAGATTTTCGCAGATTCTAATCCGCGCAAATCCGTCCTTTCCGCGTTATCCGCGTTCTATCGCCTTTTCCGTTTTGGGATCGAAAAAACGCACCATCGCCGGGTTCAGATCAAAGCGCACGGGCTGGCCGATGGGGTAGTGGACGAAGCGGTCGGCGCGCACGTGGACGACGGTCTCCGGGTTTTCGCCGTCCAGGGAGAGATGGAGTGCTGAATAGGCCCCGTGCAGGTCATTGGCATAGACCTCCGCGGCCAGGCTGCCGTCGGCGCTGCCGGTGGCGCTGACAGTGGCCGCCTCCGGGCGAAAGCCGAGAATAACTTCGCCGCCGGATAGTCGGGAGAGCGACTTGCGCCACTCTACCGGGACTGCGTAGCGATGCCCACCCGCCAGCAGCAGATCACCGTCCGCCAGCTTGCCCGGCAGCAGATTCATGCCAGGGCTGCCGATGAAACGGGCCACGAAAAGGTTGGCCGGGTTGTGGTAGACCGTGTGGGGCGTGCCCACCTGCTGCACCTCCGCCGCCGACATCACAACGATGCGGTCACTCATCGCCATCGCTTCGATCTGGTCGTGGGTCACATAGACGGTCGTGGCGTGCTGGGCCAGATGCAACCGTTTGATCTCGGCGCGCATTGTGTGGCGGAAGTCGGCGTCCAGCGCGCCCAGCGGCTCGTCCATCAGAAAGGCGGCGGGACGGCGCACAAGCGCGCGGGCCAGTGTCACCCGCTGGCGGTCGCCTCCGCTCAGTCCGCCGGGCCGCTGGTTGAGGAAATGCTCGATCTCCAGCAGCTTCGCCACATCCCCACCCCGCTGGGTGCGTTCCGCAGAGGAGACGTTCTGGGCCTCCAACGTAAATTCGATGTTCTGGCGCACGCTCATGTGGGGATAGAGCGCAAACAATTGAAAGACGAAGGCGATGTCCCGGTCGCTGGGATGTTTCCAGGTCACGTCCTTGCCGTCGATGAGAATACGCCCGGTAGTGACCGCCTCCAGCCCAGAGATCATCCGCAGCGTCGTCGTCTTGCCGCAGCCCGACGGCCCCAGCAGCACGACAAACTCGCCGTCGTTGATCGTCAAGTCCAGGGGTTTGACCGCGTGGGCGTCGCCGAATTTCTTTTCTACCTGCCGTAGTTCGATGGTTGCCATGAGTCTGTTTCGTGGTGCGTCTGAATCTTAAATGAATTCTGGTGGATGCTTGCCAATGATGTAGAGCGCTCGTCGTAGATTGACAAGCCCAAGACGATTCATCTGCAGGGCGTTGACTGTCGCGCGGCCGATAGATGTAATGCCAACAACAAATGCGTAATCATCACTCCATTGAAAGTGTGCATCCCAGTCCTGGCGGCGAGGATGAAAAAGTGGCACAATCTGTTTGCTTATCGGGTCCAGCGCCTCAACCTTATCGTACTTGTGTCCATTGCACCCAGAACAGGCCAGAGCCAGATTGTCCAACCCGTCAGAACCGCCCCGGGCAACCGGAATAATATGCTCAACAGCGAAGGATCCCATCGCGTGATCGGCGCGACTTCGACAGTATTCACACAATCCGCGAGAGCGGGTGATAACCGCTCGTCGCATCGCCGCCGAGATAACATTTTTAGGCATAATTTGAGCGCCGAATTCCGAGTTGATCCATTAGGTCGTCGACCGACACCCCTCGGATTCGAGATAGCTCAATCAGATGGAATAAACGCTCTGCATCAGTCATCTCAATCTGCTCCACCAACTTCAGAAACTCCTGATGCTCTTCTGGCGAAATGGTTTCCTCGTGCAGCTTTTGATTCAGACTTTCATAGCGCTGCCAAGCCTCAGGCGACAAACCCCGATTAATCTTGCGCAAGAGATCGGCTTCATTTTTAGGTAGACTGGGCGCGCGACGTCGGGCGCGCAATTGCATCACCCTATCGGTAAAAAACTCCAGTTCGCTCATTTCCAGCCGGGCGACGCCATCAAGAATATCGTCAATCTCCACAGCGATTGTCGGTTGAAGTTCGACTTTTGACATATCTGCATCCTCAATTCTCAATCTTCTTCGGTATCGCGGCCCATCACACTCAGCTCGGCTTCCAGTTCTTCAATGGTGGGCAAAGGGAATTTTTGCAACAAGCTGTTGCAAAATTATCTGAGTATCCGCCCCTGAGCTTCGCGAATGCGCTGTTTGATATTCTGGAACAGTTCGGTGTAAACGGTTAGTTGGTTCATTCGTTATCATTTGCGACTGCAACGACCACCTGTCACCGGTGTAGGGCAGGTCGCTGACGCTCCCGGTACGGATCACCCTGCCACTTGCCACCTGCAACTTTCCGCCCCTACTGCCGAATCGCGCCAAAAGTCACCCCGCGCAACAGATGGGCGCGCAGGACAAAAGTGACGATCACCACCGGGATCAGAAAGCCCAGGGAACCGGCGGCGATGGCCGACCATTCGACGCCGCCCCGCCCCAGAATCGTCGGGATCGTCGGCGGTGCCGTGCGCGCCCGCTCAGTGGTGAGCATCAGGGCAAAGGCATACTCGTTCCAGGCGAAGATAAGCGAGAAGACCGTCGTGGCCGCGATGCCCGTCAGCGCCTGGGGCAGCACCACTTTGCGAAAAGCCTGCAAACGAGTGTAGCCGTCCACCATCGCCGCTTCTTCGTATTCGCGGGGAATCTCATCCAGAAAGCCTTTGAGCAGCCAGACCGTCAGCGAGAGATTAAAGACGGTGTAGAGCAGAATCAGCCCCAAATGGGTGTCGTGCAGCCCCAACTGGCGGTACATCAAAAAGATGGGAATGGTTACGACGACGGGGGGGAGCATACGCGTGCTGAGGATAAAAAAGAGCCAGTCCGACTCCCCCGGCACTTTGAAACGGCTAAAGGAATAGGCCGCCAGCAGGCCGAGAATGACGGCCAGAATCGTCGAGGTGCCCGCAATAATGATGGAATTGCGCAGACGGCCCACATATTCGCTGACGCCAGTGATCTGTTGGCCGTTTTCCAGCGCGATCTTCTCGTACCAATTGAGATCGGTGCGTTCTTTCTGCGTTTGCAGACGCCGGGCATTGAGTACCGAACGATCCGTGAGCAGATTAATAAAGCCTTCCAGGGTTGGCGTAAAGTTGACCACTTTGGGCGGCACAGCGATGGCGTCAGCTCGGGATTTGAAGGAAGTCAGCCCCATCCAAAAGACGGGAACGAGCATTGCAAAGGCCAGAACAACAGCCAGCACAATACGGACAGCCCGGCCTGTGGCCGCGCTGGTTCCCACTTTGTCCACCCGGGTGGAATAGTTGACCGGCGAACGGGGTTGCCAACTGTTTGTCGTTTCGCTCATCGCCTAGCCCTCGCGGATTTTGTTCAGATTGCGGATGTAGACATTGCTGATGGCGATAATCACAATCAGCACAATATAGGCCAGCGCGCTGGCCTGTCCCGTGCGCCATTGGCCCTGAAAGGCCATACGGTAGAGGTTGACCGCCACCAGTTCCGTGACATCCCCAGGCCCGCCGCCGGTCATGCCCATCACCAGATCGAAGCTTTTGAAGGCTTCAATCGTGCGAAAAAGAACGGCGATCAGTAGCAAGGGCATGACCTGTGGAAGCGTAATCCGGCGGAACTGAAACCAACTGCTGGCCCGGTCGATGGCCGCGGCTTCGTAAAGATAGTCGGGGATGGCGTTCAGCCCGGAGAGACAGAGCAGCATCACGAAGGGCGACCACATCCAAACATCAGTGATGACCACTGCCCACAGGGCCAGATTGCCCGTAGCCAGCCAGTCAGGCGCACCCACCGGGCTGGTGTAGCCCAGCAGATAATTGAAGATGCCAAAACTGGGGTTGTAGATCAGCTTCCAAAAGAGACCGACCACCACCGGCGAGAGCATCATCGGGATCAGAATCAGCGTAGTGACAATGCCGCTGCCGTTGAATTTTTGGCGCATGATCAGCGCCATCCCAAAACCGATGAGCGTCTGCAAGCCCACGGAGAGGAAGGCGAAACGCCCAGTAGTGGCGAAGTATTTCCACATCTGGGGGTCGTTGAGCAGTTTGCTAAAGTTGGCAAAGCCCACCCAGACCGGTGCGTCTTTGGTGATGGCCGAAAAGTCGGTGAAGCTGAGATACAGGCTATAAAAGAGCGGGAAAATGTTGAGCAGAATCAACAAAATCAGCGTGGGCGTGATGAAAATCCACTTAATCGCCCGGTCGCTGATCTGTCGTTGGCTCTGGCGGCCTGTGCTGTCGGCGGGGAATACGGTCATGGAAAGTCTCGTTGCAGGTGGAAAGTGGCAGGTGGCAAGTGTCGGGTATCGAGTGTCAACGACTTTTGCCTTCCCCTTTTGCCTTTTGCCTTTCTTCAGCAGGTAGCAGGTAGGCAAGTTGCAGGTGGTAGTCGAGAGATCAGACATTCCACCTGCAACCTGCAACCTTTGACTTGCTACTACTTCAGATAACCCGTTTCCTTCAAAATCTTTTCGTGCCCCTCAGCCATGCGGTTCATGGCTTCCTCGGCAGTGCCTTCGCCGCCGACGATGTAGCCGCTCAGCTCCCGCTGGGTGATTTCCAGCAGTTGACCGAAGACGGGGATGTTCCAGTAGTCCATGACCATTCCCATTGTTTCGGCAAAGGCAGCGTTGTAGGGGGCCACATCCAGGAATTCCGGGGAGGCCAGCACGTTTTTGTTGCAGGTGTAGCCACCGAGCAGCGCCCACTCGCGTTGGGTATCTTCCTGGGCGAACCAGCGGATGAAGTCCGTGGCCGCGGCCTGGCGTTCGGGGCTGGCATAGGAGACAATGCTGATGCCCTGGCCGCCCAAGGCTGCCCGACGCAGACCGCTGGGGCCGGCCGGGTTGGCAAAGTAGCCGGTGTGGGCTGCGTGGGGGTTGATGGCTTCGCTGGCCAGGGCGGGGAAGAAGGCGAAGTAGTTCATAATCATGGCGGCCTGGCCGTTGATCAGGGCGTCGTTCGTCTCCTGGAAGAAGGCATTGCCCAGGCCGGGCGGGCTGCAGCAGCTATAGAGTTCTCGGTAGAACTCCAGAGCGGCGATGGATTCGGGCGAGTTGACAAAGCCCTGTACCGCATTGGTGGCCGGGTCCTGCCAGCGACCGCCGTAGCTGAAGAGGACATTCTCGAAGCCCATTGTGATGGCGTCGTAGTCCTTCTGGGTGTAGATGGCTGCGCCATACAGTCCTTCTTCCGGGCGGGTGAAGAATTTGGCGATGTCCAGCAATTGCGCCCAGGTTGTGGGCACGGCCAAATCATAGCCATATTCGGTCTTGAAGGCGGCCATCTCTGCCGGGTCCTCGAAGAGGTCCATACGGTAAGCCCAGCCGTCGGCGTCGCCCTCGGTGGGGAAGGCCCAATACTTTCCGGAGCCGGTCGGATACTCGCCGTAATAGGTCAGGGTGGATTCGGTCACAGTATCGGCAATGCCTTCGCCTACCAGGAAGTCGGTCATCTCCACGTAGTGGCCCTGCTCCGCGCCCTGGCCCAGCCATTGGCTGTCGCCCACGATCATATCGAAGCTGTCGCCGCCTGCCGCGAATTCGGCAAAGGCCCGGTCATAGAAACTGCCCCAGGGTTCCTGCACCACATTGACTTTAATTCCCGTGGCCTCTTCGTACATATTGCCGATCTCTTGCAGATAGTCGGCGGGGTCCCACTGAGCCCAGAGGATCGTCAATTCTTCCACCGACGAGGCTGGGGCTTCTGCCGGGGCGGGCGCCTCTGCGGGGGCTTTTGTGGCTTCGGCAGCAGGCGCGGCTTCTGCCGGGGCCGCCGCGGCGGGGGCTTCTGCCGCAGGGGCAGCGGCTGGGGCGCCACAACCGGCCAGGGCCAGCGCCAAAATTAGAAAGAGACTCCATACAATACGTCTTTTCATACTCCCTCTCTCCTTTGTGTTGAAACAAAAACAATAATCCACAGGAAGAAATTTCCAGTGGAACAGAACGAAATGCCTGTAAGATGGGTTGGGGGTAGTGGGATGACCGTCTTTTATGCGCGCTTTGGCTGACAACCAGGAGCATCATACAGAGATGTGAGAAATTTGTCAAGATGCCAAAAACCCGGGCGAGCTGGCGCGGAAATTTGGGGTGGCAGGCGTCGTCCTGAACCTGCCACCTGCCACCTGCCACCTTCACCCCTTTGCAAATCGTTTCAAGAGTTGGCAATAGGCCGCCTGCCCTTTGACAAAGCTGCTCAGACGGAAGAATTCGTTCGGCGCGTGGAAGCCTTCGTCGTCCAGACCAAAGCCAAAGCTGACGGTGTAGACACCCAACTCGTCCAGAAAGACGCCGGTGATGGGGATGCTGCCTCCGCTGCGCACGTGGTAGGGTTCGCTGCCGTAGACCTCTCGCAGCACATCAGCCACCACGGCATTGCCCCAATGATCGGCGGGGACTGTGTAGGGCTTGCCGCTGGTCTGCTGCGGGGAGACGGTAACCGTGAGGCCCGGCGGCGTGTGCTTCGCCACGTGGGCTGTCACCAGTTCCACAATTTTCCCCGGGCGCTGGTGGCTGACCAGGCGACAGGTGATTTTAGCGTGGGCTTCGTTGGCCAGCACAGTTTTGACGCCCTCGCCCTGAAAACCGCTCCACATCCCGTTGACTTCCAAGGTGGGTCGGGCCCAGACCCGCTCCCGCGTCGTAAAACCCGCCTCGCCGAAGGTGGCTTCCAGGCCCAAATCGTCCAGATAAAGCTCCTCATCGAAGGGGACACGGGCGATGGCGGCCCGCTCCTCTGGGGTCAGATCCACCACATCGTCATAGAAGCCCGCAATGGTTATGCGTCCGTTTGCGTCGTGCATAGAAGTCAGCAGTTCGGCCAGCACGTGGGCTGGGTTGCGGATCGACCCGCCGTACATTCCGGAGTGAAGGTCGGTTTTTGCCCCTTTAACGTCGATTTGCAGACCGCAGATGCCGCGCAGGGCGACGAGCAGAATGCCTTCGCTGTTGCTCCACTGACCGCCGTCCGCGCTCACGGCCAGGTCACAGGCAAAAAGTTCCTTGTGCTTTGCCAGAAAGCCAGGAATCTGGGGAGAACCGATCTCCTCCTGGCCCTCAAAGCAGAATTTGATGTTGACCGGCAAGCTACCCTCGCCCTTCAGCAGCGCCTCCACGGCCAGAATGGGGACAAGCATATTGCCTTTGTCATCAGACGCGCCGCGCGCAAAGAGTTTGTCGCCGTCGATTGTCGGCTGGAAAGGCGGGTTTGTCCACAGATGAAGCGGGTCTACCGGCTGCACATCGAAGTGGCCGTAGATGAGGATTATGGGCTGTCCCGGCGCGTGTAGCCAGTCGCCGTAGACCACCGGATGGCCGGCGGTGGGCAGCAACTGGACATTCTCCGCGCCAGCAGCCTGCAAGCGGGCCACCACCCATTCGCCCGCTTTCTGTACGTCGGCTTTGTGCGCGGGCAGCGCCGAGATGCTGGGGATGCGTAAAAAGTCTAGGAGTTCGTCCTGGAAGCGGGGCTGGTGGGCGTCGAGATAGGATTGGTAGGCGGGCATAAGATGGGGTTCTCCTGGCGTGGCTGAACGGGTACGATAGGTGCATTATCGATCAGACACGGGGGGAGAGTCAAGGGCGAGGGGTGGCGGTCACCAGGGCAATCGCGGACCGGCTGTGTTGGCATCGGTTGAAACCGAAGCCTGCTACGGGAAGTGCGTTGAAACGCACTGACGTCCACTCCGAACCCGTTTCAACGGGTTTCCCGTAGCAGACGCCTAATTCATTCGGCGGGCTTTTCGACGATGCGCCCCCAATCTGAATTACACCCACCGCAAACGGACGGCTTGCGGTACAGACGCTGAATCCGTATAATCGGAAGCGACGATTCATTCCAGCTATCTGTCCGGGGGAGATCAATGCAACGACTTTGCAGACTGGCCTATATGCAGCTATGGCTGCTCCTGCTGTGCAGCGGTTCGGTCTCTGCCCAGACACCCACCCCTACAGGGCCAGTAGACGCGCCTACTATTCCCTGGTGGCAGATCACCCAGAGTGACGTCCCCTACTTCCTGCTCTTTCTGGTTGGACTATTGACATTTATTTTGACTCGGCTATTCAGCCCTGCGCTGGACGCATTGGGCAATGCACTGAAGTATTGGGTGCAGGGCTGGGGCAAACGGGGCGACTTCCGCCAGCGCTATCTCTCCCACGTCATCCACAAGTCCCACTATCTCTCTATGCTTACGCCCAATGTGGTCGCCGCCCGCCGGGAATATCACCAGACGGTGACCGCGCTGGAGGATCTTTTTACGCCTTTGGAAATCGGCCCGGCCCAGGATGGCGGAATGGGCGAAGGCGGGGAAGAATTGGTGTTCCAGCGCGCCACCCGAACAGGACGACACTCCCGGACACCACGACACCGGGGCGCGCCCCGCAACCGCATCCAGGCGCTCTGGTGGCGGCTGACCGACAGGCTGCGCAGCCTGTGGCATCGCATCCGCCCGCCCTGGGAGCCGAGTGCTGCCGCCATCGGCGAACTCATCCACGCTACGCCCCGTCTGGTGGTGCGGGGCCATCCCGGATCGGGCAAGACGACTGTGCTGCGCTATCTGGCCCTGATCTGCGCCCGTAGTCTGCGGGGCAACGCCGGGGAGGGGGACAACCCGAAAGCTGCCCTGCGCCGCTTCGGCTGGAAGCGCGCCCCCTTCCCTGTTTTTGTTCCCCTCAACCTATTGGCCGATGTGGGCCAGTGGCCCGAAGAGCGGCGGCTGGTGGACAAAATTATTGCCACTCTCCCGGCGGAACTACGCAGCAGTTATCCGCCCGGTTTTCTGGAAAAGGAATTGCGTCGGGGCAACTGTCTGATCCTCTTTGACGGCTTCGACGAATTGGGCAGCCCTAGTGCCAGAGGGAAGATGGCTCATCTCATCGGGGATATGGCCAACACCTACAACCATCCCCAGAACCGCTTTCTGGTCTCCACCCGCATTGTGGGCTACGAAGGCCAGCTCAACGGTCACGGCTTTCAGGTCCACAACGTCCAGGAACTGGACGACGACGCGGTGCAGGAATTGGTCAACCGGCGTTACCGGGCTGCTGCGTTGAGCGCAGGCTACGGGCGCAGCGAGGAAGAAAAGAAGATTCTCCTGGAGGATCATAACCAGAAAGCCTCGGATCTGCTCAACAAACTGCGCCGCAACGCAGGATTGCGCGCCCTGACCGAGAATCCTCTGCTTCTTTCGTTGATTACACTGGTGCATATGGCGCAGATTGGCCTCCCGGAACAGCGCCACCTGCTCTACCGGGACTGTGTGGAGATTCTGACTGAGCGTTGGCAGGAACGCAAGAGGGAAGAGGCTGGGATAGCGAGCGCCCGCCGACCCGATGAACTGAGCTTGGAACAGAAGATCGCACTCCTGCAGGAGATTGCCCTGACAATGCAACAGCACCGGGATGGCAGCGCCAGTCAGGTCGTCATCCCCCGGGACGAAGTGCGGGCGCATATTGCCGCCCGCCTGCCCGACTTTGTGGCCGCGTACCTGCCCGAAGAAGGCCAGGCCCGAGGCCAGGAATGCCAGCGTCGGGCCGATGCCCTGCTGGAGAACATCCGGGAGGAGAGCGGCATTCTGATTGAAAAGGGACTGGACGACGCCGGCGAGCCAGTCATCGGCTTCTCTCACCTCACCTTTTAGGAATATCTGGCCGCGGACGCCCTGCGCGTGCGACCCCACCAGCGCCCCGTCTTCTACGCCAACCTCTTCAACCCCACCTGGCGGGAGACGCTGCTCCTCTACGTGGCAATGGTGGACGCCGGGGATGTGGTGCAGCGGGCACTGACCGAGGACGAACAGATACCCCTGCGCCGCTATCTGCTGGCGGGCCGCTGTCTGACCGAAAAGGTGACGATTGATGCGGGGCTGCGGGCACGGGTGCTGGCCGGGCTGCGGGGCTGGTTGCGCCCAACCGGCAGCGGTGACGCCCAGAGCATCGACGATCTGATGGCCCGCTGCGGCGAAGAGGGGCTCTACGAGTGGCTGCTGGACAGCCTGGCAGAGTTGTTGGCCCCAGACGAACGAAACGGGCTGGCCGGGCCAGAGGGAAGCAACGCGCCCCATCTGCACAGCCGCCTGCAACATGCATTGCTGCGGCTGTTGGGCAGCGACGCAGCCCCCGCCGACCGCTACGCGGCCGGCTGCGCCCTCAGCGCCATCGGCGACCCCCGAGATTTGGACGAAATGGTTCTCGTTCCCGCGGGCGAATTTCTGATGGGCAGCACTGAGAACGACGGCCATTCGGACGAACTCCCCCAACACCGGCTGTCACTGGACACCTTCCACATCGGCGCATACCCCGTCACCAACGGCCAGTATGCCCGTTTTGTGGCGGCCACCGAACAGCGCCCGCCCGTTCACTGGCAGGGCAACAGCCCACCCCCCTGGCTGGAAAATCATCCGGTGGTCAACGTCTCCTGGCACGACGCCCAGGCCTACTGCCGCTGGCGCAGCCAGACGGAGGGGCAAGTCTATCGCCTGCCCACAGAAGCTGAGTGGGAGAAGGCGGCCCGGGGCGCGGATGGGCGCATCTACCCCTGGGGCAACGATTGGGACCCCAGCCGCTGTAACTCACACAAAGGGCGGGGCGATTGGACAACTACCCCATCGGGGATGTATGCTGCTGGCGTCAGTCCCTACGACTGCCAGGATATGGCTGGCAATGTGTGGGAGTGGACGGGGAGTCTGTTCAAAGAGTATCCCTATCAACTTAACGACGGACGTGAGGCTGAGCAAACGCAAGGAAGTCGTGTGTTGCGTGGGGGTTCGTCCAACCTCAACCGTAACTACGTGCGTTGCGCCTATCGGTACAGGAACTCCCCAGACAACTGGTTCAGGAACTTCGGGTTTCGTCTCCTCTCCCCCGGCAGTTGAGCCTCTGATCTCTGTTGTTCTCTGGTCTCTGAAAGACTCTGACACTCTGGGCTGTTGCCCGGCTGCTGCGCAGCAGAGCCGGGCGGTTGGGGGTATGGGGGGCTGCGCCCCCCGATCAATTTTTTTTCGCAATTCAGATAATACCAGCGCCGGTTGTGTAGCGCAGCGTATCGAAACCAAGCGGGTTGACCAAAGCCATAAGGGAGGATCCGCATTCCAATGATACAAGTCACCGGTAGCTACGCCGACATCTACGATTGGGACAATCTCTACACCGCCTACCGCAAAGCGGCCCGGGGCAAACGGGGCAAAGGCCCCGCCTCCCGCTTTGAGTTCCGGCTGGAAGACAATCTGGTCCAATTGCAGGACGACTTGGCCACAGAGAGCTACCGACCCGGCCCCTACAACAGCTTCATTCTGCGCGAATCCAAGCGGCGGCTGATCAGCGCCGCCCCCTTCCGGGATCGGGTGGTCCATCACGCCCTCTGCCAGGTCATCGAACCGGCCTTCGAGCGGGGCTTCATCCATCATTCCTACGCCAACCGGGTGGGCAAAGGCACCCACAAGGCCCTGGACCAGTGCCAGGAATGGATGGCCCGTTATCGCTACGTCCTGCCCTGCGATGTGCGCCAGTTCTTCCCCTCCATCGATCACAGCCTGCTCCAGCGCATCCTCAACCGACGCATCCAGGACAGTGCGACTCGCCGTCTCATCGGCCATATTTTGCAAAGCGGGATCGGCGTCTTGGCAGACGAATACGAGATGACCTACTTTCCCGGCGACGATCTCTTTGCCGCCAATCGGCCCCGGGGCTTGCCCATTGGCAATCTGACCAGCCAGTTCTGGGCCAACTGCTATCTGGACAGTTTTGACCGTTTTGTGAGCCGGGAGTTGGGCTGTGGGGCCTATCTGCGCTATGTGGACGACTTTTTGCTTTTTGCCGACAGCAAAGCCGATCTCCGCCGCTGGCGTGCTGCCATTATTGAGCGGCTGGCTGGGCTGCGCTTGACTCTGCACGAAATGCGGACGCAGACACGACCCACCGTCGATGGGGTGCGCTTTCTGGGCTTTACTCTCTTTCCCACCCACCGGCGGCTGGTCCCCCGGGTGGGTCACAGCTACTGGCGACGGCTGGCCGGGCTGCTGCAAGGCTATCGACACAATCGGGTGAACCGGGGCGCAGTGGACGCGTCGGTGCGGGGCTGGATCAATCACGTGCGCTTCGCCGACACCTGGGGGCTGCGTCGGGCAATGCTGGCAGACGTGCGCCTGTGAGCGACGCGCCGCTACCCGTCCATTTTGCGGGGATGCCCATTTTTACAAAAACGATGGATTTTCTGGAGTGGCTCATTCCCCGCACCAACGACTTCCCCCGGCTGCACCGCCATACCATCACCCGCCGTCTGTTGGATTCCACTTTGGATTTTTTAGACCGGCTTCTCGAAGCCAACAATTTGCGCAAGGAGGAACGGCTGGAGCGGCTGGAACGAGCAGACGGTTCGCTGGACCGATTGCGCCACTATCTGCGGCTGACGCGCAGCCTGCGCTGGCTTACGCCGAGCCAGTACCAGCACGCCAGCCGCGCCGTGGCCGAGATTGGCCGGTTGTTGGGCGGCTGGATCAAGACAACCCAGGCGCAGATTGAAGCCGGTGAGATGTCGTAGGGCAGATTTCAAATGGCAACTTCCGGCGGTTACGCCGGTTTTGCGGGGATCGGTTGGCGCGTCGTGTGTTGCGTGGGGGTTCGTCCAACAACAACCGTAACAACGTGCGTTGCGCCTATCGGAACAGGAACAACCCAGACAACAGGAACAGGAACAACGGGTTTCGTCTCCTCTCCCACGGCTTTCACCCTCGCTGCCTACGGGTAGAAGAGGCCAGTATTCTGCGTCGGCTACGGCTTGCGCAGCGCGGAACGACTGCCGGTGCAACCGATTCCTGGCCGAGTCTGTCGGATGACAGGCCGGGTAAATAGAAAAGGGGCCTGCACGCTGCCTGCAACCGGTCTACGGTCAGGTCCGTGCAGGCCCGCACCCCATTGCCTCATTTACCCCCGCAGTTCGTTCATCACCGCGGGCAGATAGCCCAGCAGATCACTGGCGATCACCCCACCGGGGCCGATCTCCTCTTCGCATTCTTCCCCAGCCCGCCCGTGGAGCCACGCGCCCAGACAGGCCGCATCGAACGGACCCACTCCTTGCGCCAGCAGACCGGTAATCGTCCCGGCCAGGACATCACCCGTGCCCGCCGTGGCCAGAGCGGGCGTGGCCACGGGCAGCACGGCCAGCCGTCCGTCCGGGCTGGCGATGGCAGTGTACGGCCCTTTCAGCAGGATAACCGCGTTCCAGATCACCGCCTTCTCCAACGCCAGTTGCCAAGCCCGACTGCGCACTTCGGTGATGTCCAGCCCACACAGCCGGGCCATCTCCCCCGCGTGGGGGGTCAGAATGACCGGGTCGGGTAGCAGTTCCGACCAGTTTTCGATGAGAGCCAGACAGTTCAGCCCGTCGGCGTCGATGACAGTGGGCGGCAGGCTGGGCATGGCCGCGGGCAACTGGCTGCGGCGACGGATAGCACCGAAGGGAGAGGTGGACAACGCGTGAACATCCGCCTCCCCGTCCCCAGCATCCCCCGCTCCGGCCTGAAAATTAGTGGGCAAGGCCGACGAGCGACCCGACCTTGTGCGAGTGAGGAAAGAGCGCACGAAGTCAACCGTTGGGGTTTCGTGGCTCAGACCGCAGCCCAGGAGCAGGGCCTGATAGCCGCCGATCTTTTCGTTGATCGTGGCGACGGCATTTTCGTTGATAACGCCCAACTCGTGGGAGAGAAGAAGCCAGGTCGGTTCGGCCAGGGCGGTCGCCAGGGGGACCCAAACCGGCTGGGGCACAGCCCCGGTCACCAAGCCCGCGCCGACCCGCCCCATAGCCGCGCAGCTCAAAAAGGCCGCGCCGGGATAATTCACACTGCCCACGACAGCCATCCCTTTGCCAAAGCTGCCTTTGTGGCTCACCCGGCTGCGGGCAGGCAGGAGTGGGGCCACATATTCCGGGGCCAGGGCGAAGGTCTGGATGTGGTCGGCCAGGGCCGGGGCGATGCCGATGTCGGCCACCACCAGTTGGCCCAGGGCATTGGCGGCGGGGAAGAGAAAGTGGCCCCGCTTGGCATAGGCGAAAGTGACCGTCACATCCGCGGGGACCGCGTGGGCGTAGAGGTCGCCCGTGTCACAGTTCGTGCCGCTGGGACAGTCCACCGCCACAATTTGCAACGGAGCCATTTCGTCGGCTATAACCTTCCGTTGTGTGCGCACATCGTTCACCTGATCCAGCAGAGCAGCCAGATCGCCCTCCACGGGCCGGTTGTTGCCTGTGCCCAACAGACTGTCCACGACCACCGCGGCCCGGTGCAGCCACTCGGCCAGGACGGTAAAATCGCGGTCTTCGTCGGCGCGCAGACTCTCCACGCCCCGGGCCGCCAGTTGGCCGAAATGTCCCTGGTAGTCGTCTTCTGGATCAGTCTTCCGCCGCCAAATGTAGAGACGCACAGGATAGCCCGCGTCGTGGAGGTAGCAGGCGCAGACCAGCCCATCGCCGCCGTTGTGGCCCGGCCCCACCAACACCAGCACAGGCGTCTCCTGCCCGGCGGGCAACGCTTCGGCGACCACATCCGCCACGGCTTTGCCTGCCTGTTCCATCATCAGGGCGTAAGGGTGACCGCCCTCATTCGCCACCCGCTCCAATTCCTGCATCTGGGCCACAGAAACAATCTTCAGGTGATTGGGGATGGGGGATGGAGTGTTTCCGGTCGTTGGGTTCAAACTCTTATCAGTCATTCGATACTTCCTCTCTGTTGCGCCGAAAAACGACGCCGATGTCGGCCAGTTCCTGCATCACATACCACTCGCCCGCGGGCCGCTCTTTGCCGGGGATTTCGGCCAGCGCGTTGTGGATGTTGACGAGAAATTTGCGTTCGGCGTCAGGCGCGGTGGGCTGGATGACGCGGGTCAGATCAACGATACGGGGAGTCATTCGGTTGTCCTTTCGGATGGATCAGGTGGGGCTTTCCAACAACGCCAGTAATTCGCTGGGTGTATAGACGGGGAGAGATGATCCGGAGAAATCGTTCTTGTCGCGGGTAACAATGGCGTCAAGTTGGTGAGCGAGAGCGCCGGCTATTTGCACCGCGTCTTCAAAGTCCTTAACCGGCAACGTCAGGGCGGCGTTTAGGATTTCCCGGCTCAGTGTACAGACTTTGTGAGTTGCCAGAAGTCCGCGAATCGCTTCGCGGAGAGATTCGGCGTCTTTGAATTTGCGTCCGATATAAACAACATTTATCGGCGTGATTGCAGATACCCAGGCTTCGTATTCACCTTTTAGATTGGCTTCCCACAGGCGAGCTGCGTCCGCATAATGGGGTTCTCGCCGTAGAAACACGTCCAAGATTACATTTGTGTCCACAAGGGCGCGTATCATTACTGGTATTTCTCGGTCAGATAGTCGGTATACGTCTCCTTCAAATCTTCGTCAGATGGCAAGGGTCCGTCTGGCCGAAGAATACCAGCCATCTTATTGACAGAGTAGCGCGATCTGATGGATTCGGATTCCCGCAAAGCGTTTGGGGTAGAAAATTCTGCGAGTACACTATTGGGTACTCCATTCTCAGCCGTCTTGCCATTCTTCTGGGCCAACACCTGACGCAAGATTTGCGCCAACTCCTCCATCAGCATCAATTGTTCCTGCAAAGGAAGCCGCTTCGCCTCTGTCATAATTTCCGCGTAGCTCATCGAAAGCTCCTTTCCTGTCATCAAACCAACACGCGCACTCTTGCCACAGTATACCACAAACCACCGACAAATTGCTGCGCTTTGCCTATGTGGCCCACAGTCGTCGCAAAGTGGGCCGCCAGTTTGTGCCTTCCAGCAGATCGGTGTTGTCGCTGAGCAGGTCTATATTTCCGATGGGCCGGTGTTCGGCGATCTGCCTGACTGTCGGGTCCGCAATCTGCGCCAGCAGCGCGTCGGCGTAGCCGTGCAGGGCGATGACCTGAAAGGGCCGCCCGAAGAAGGAGATCGTCGTCTCCGGCAGAGAATCGGTCAAGCCCAATCGGTTGTGCATCCGGGCCAGCGTTGCATAGGCGGGGACCAGATGGCTCTCCCGCTCCTGCCAGGTGGAGGCAGTCTGGGCGGCCAGCAGATATGGAGTCAACTCCGCAGCGCAGGCCAGACGGGAAAAGGCTGTGCCAAACCACTTCGGATAGGGCGCATAGCGCCGCTCCATCAGAAAGGCCAGGCGCATCACATCCCGCGCCAGCCGGGAGCCCATCAGCGCCGAGCCGAGTTCGTCCCCCGCCAGCCCGGCCCGCCCCATCAGATGCTCTTCCTGGCCGATGCGCGCCCAGCCTGCGGCCAGGAGGTAGAGCCAGACGTCCTCGGGATACCAGGCGAAGCGAGCGCGCACCTGTTCCAGCCCGATGCCGTCGTGATAGACCGCGCCGCCGATGAGGGTGCGCAGCTTCTGCTGGGGAAAGGTGAGCCAGTCCGCAGCTTCCAGCAGCACCGAAAGATCGTAGCCCAGATAGTCCTGGACAAAACCCCGGATGGTGGAGACGGTCACCCGATGGTTGACCGAGCCGCTTTCGGCCACGATTAGCTGCTGTGTGCCGTTGTCCTCCGGGTCCGGCTCGCTGAAGTTCGTGGAGTAGCCGCGGAAGCTGTAGGGCAGACGTTCAGCCAGCGTCGCGTGGATGGCGTCGGCTACCAGTGGATGGTCCGATTCGCTGACGAACAGTTGGACGCGGGGTCCCCAGTGGTGATCCGTGGACATCTCGTCGTCAAAACCCAACACTTCCGAGCCGCTGCCGATGAGGCCGGCGCTGTGGGGCAGACCGGGGAAGGCGTCGTCCAGAAGCGGGCGCACAACTTCCCGGTAGAAGTCGCCGCAGAGGGTCAGGCCGGGGATGAAGGGGGTCATTTCTTATCTCCTGCGAAGGCCACTGCTGCCAGGATTGCGGTTTCAGTGAGACGTGGATGGGCTTGCAGGAGTTGCTCTACAGTCTCGTCCGCCGCCAACTTTTCCACAATCAATTGCGCTGTAATCCGTGTGCCAGCAATGACCGGTTTCCCCAGCATTGTTTTCGGATTAGATACGATTAGCGGCTCGTCCATTTTCCCTTTCCTACCAAATCGAACTTGCACGATGCGCAGATTGTACTGATCAGAATGATGATAGAACAGAAAATGGGACGCTGATTCACGCGGATTGACACTGATCCAGAGCCAAAAATCTGCGTTTTCAGCGGTTATCTGCGTCCAGCTTTTTTCATCATCAGACTGATCACTACAGACTCTGCGCGATTTACAGGCATTTTCCTGGCTTCGGGTTTATACTGCCCTCAAACCGAGTCCACACTCCGCCCACTTGCGGCTAACGCCAGCCGTTGGGTGTCTGGCACAGGGAACCGATAAAATCAGGTTGAGTGCTTCAGTATAGGTATCCAGAAAAGTTTTGTCCAATAGGTGACAAGGAGGGTTTTCCCATCCTTGACATCATCGGTTATTTAGGGTAGCGTATCCTCTGCAATCGTCATCCACCTCACCCACCCAAAGGAGACCCTCAATGCTATCCCAAGAGCAGATCGCATACTATCACGAAACTGGCTATCTGGCCGTGGAGAATGTGCTTTCCGCCGCTGAAGTGGCCGACCTGCGTCGGGTCAGCGATGAATTTGTGGCCCAGAGCGCAGCCTTCACCGAACACACGGATGTCTTTGATCTGGAGCCAGGCCATACGCCGCAATCGCCCCGTCTGCGCCGGTTGAAGAACCCAATCCTGCACCACCCGGTCTACGACGCTACCCTGCGCCACCCCAAAATTCTGGACATTGTGGCGGACCTGATTGGGCCGACCATCCGCACGAATGGCAACAAACTGAATATGAAATCGCCGGAGTTTGGCAGCCCGGTAGAGTGGCATCAGGACTGGGCTTTCTATCCCCACACCAACGACGACCTGCTGGCTGTGGGCGTCTGTATGGACGATATGATGCTGATCAACGGCTGTCTGCTGGTCATCCCCGGCAGCCACAAAGGACCGATTCTCTCCCATCACGAGGACGGCCACTTTGTGGGCGCGGTATCGGAGGATATCCCTAATGCGGACAAAGCCGTACCTCTGGAGGTGAAGGCGGGCGGGATTACTATCCACCACGCCCGCACGCTGCACGCCTCGGCCCTCAACAAATCGGCCCATCCCCGGCGTCTGCTGCTCTTTCAATACTGTGCGGTGGATGCCTGGCCCATCGGCGGCGCAGGCGAGTGGGACAAATTCAACGACAACATCCTGCGCGGCGAACCGATCAACCGCCCACGGCTGGCCGATGTGCCAGTGCTGATGCCCCTGCCCCCGTCGCTCAAAGGCGGCTCGATCTATGAAACCCAGACAGTGCTGAAGAAGAAGATGTTTGCGTAGAGAAGCAGCCTGTACAACGCGAAACACCTTTTGACCCTGGAAATGTGAAACGAGAAACGTGAGAATGGCCGGATAATCTCACGTTTCTCGTTTCACGTTTCGCCCACGAAAAATCATTCCCATTTCACAAAGCGGAGTCTACGTCCAATGATTATCGACAGCCACTGCCACGCCTGGGAGCGCTGGCCCTATCAACCGCCTGTGCCCGACTTCTATTCCCGCAGCGCCATCGATCAGCTTCTTTTTGAGATGGACCAGAACGGCGTGGACAAAGCCTTCCTGGTCTGTGCGGGAATCGAGCACAATCCGGCCAACAACGATTACATCGCCGCCGCGGTGCGCCGCCACCCGGACCGCATCATCCAATGCGCCGATGTGGACTGCTCCTGGTCCGACACCTATCACCTGCCCGGTGCGGCGGACCGCCTGCGCCAGGCCGCGGAGCGCTGGCAGCTTTCCGCCTTCACCCATTACGTGCGGGGCGACGACGACGGGAGCTGGTTTGCCACGGACGAGGGGCTGGCCTTCTTTGGCGTGGCCGCGCAGTTGGGGTTGATCGCCAGCATCGCCTGCCGTCCCCAGCACAACCCGGCCATCGACAAAATTGCAGCGGCTTTCCCGTCAATGCCCATCCTCATCCACCACCTGGGCCACCCCGGCGTGGGCAATGCGGAGAATCTGGCGCTGGTGCTGGCCTCGGCCCGATACCCTAACATCCACGTCAAAATGTCCGGCTTCTACTACTCCACTCGCGGCCCCAAATGGGACTTCCCCCACCGGGACACCATCGACGCGGTTGTGCGCCCGCTTCACGAAACTTTCGGCGGGGCGCGACTTTGCTGGGGATCGGATTTTCCGGTCTGTGGGCGCAATGGCATCGCCTATGTGCAAGCGCTGGAATCCTTCCGTACTCACTGCGATTTCGTGACGGAGGAGGATAAGACGAAGATTCTGGGAGGAAATTTGGCGGGGTTGTTGGGGTTGAGGTGATAGGTCGTTAGCGTAGCGGGTCGCGCACAATTCGCCCGTCGGCAGCAAAGTGCATCGGTGTAGCGTGTCCGGTCAGATAGCTTTCTCTGGCTTCAGAAGCCATCGATCGCAGAAGTTCAATCGAAGCTGAAAATTCTTCCTGCCAACCGACTTCGTCGGCCTCGATTGTCTCGGCACTCTCTCCAAACAAATCGGTTTCTGGTGTTAGAACCATAGCATTCTCTGCATGCTATGAAAATAGGTTGTATACACGGATGAAGGAAAACACGAATTTTCAGATTGATCCGCGTTTTCCTTCATCCGTGTATACAGAATTTTCCCCTCGTGACGCGCGGAAACGGATGGAGAACTGGTCAAGTCAATGTCGAAATCAATAATGCACAGCGTATTGCGGTCTATGCAAGCACCAAAGCATCATCACGAACCAAACCAGAAAGTGGCGAAATTTCCGCTCGAATGACGTCGGTCAGCGCATCTTTGGCGATCTCCAGATCGTAATGGGTTTGAAGATTCATCCAAACTTCGGGTGACGTGCCAAAGAAACGGGCCAGACGCAGAGCGGTATCCGCTGTGATCGCCCGCTTTCCATGCACAACCTCATTCACCCGGCGCGGGTAGACCTTCATCTCTTTCGCCAGCCGGTATTGGGTGATACCCAAAGGTTTCATAAAATCTTCGAGCAGAATTTCGCCTGGATGAACCGGGGGCATTTTCTCTTCTGTCATAACCGTCACCTCATTTTCGCGATAAAGTCAGTGGTAATCAACGATTTCAACGTTGTAGGCTCCACCCTCATTCCATACAAAGCAGATACGCCACTGGCTGTTGATTCGGATGCTGTATTGCCCCTGTCTATCGCCGCTCAATTTCTCAAGCCGATTGGATGGAGGAATCAAAAGATCGTTAAGTTCTTTGGCGTTGTGTAGATAGACAAGTCGGCGCAAAGCTACTCGCTGTACCTCAGGGGGCAACCGTCGCGAAAGACTCCGACCAAAGACTTTTTCGGTTTCTCGATCCGCAAAAGTGACTATCATTGCTTAACAGTAACGCATCTCAGTAATACCGTCAAGCGCTAACAATATGGCAGTGACATTTCATCACAATGCCTACCACACGTCCGCCAGATTCACCATCTCCCGGCGCTCCGCCGAGCGGTAGATGGCATCGATAGCAGCCATTGTGCCCAGATTGTCCCGCCCGGAAGTGAGAGGCTGCACCCCATCCCGGATGCACTCCAGAAAGTGGCGTATTTCGTAGACTACGGAGTTGACATAGGGTTCTACGGGCAGGCTGATGTTTGTATCGCCGCCGCTGTACTCGGCCACTTTGGTGCTGTAGACGTGCCAACCCATAATATTGTGGATCATCCCTTCCTCACCATAGATGATCGTCAATTCGCCGGTGGCTGTGGGAATCGGCACTTTGTGGGCGGCGAAGAGGTAGAAACCCTCGCCGATAATCCCATTCTCAAACTCCACAATCATCGCGGCGATGTCCTCGTTGTCCATCTTGTAGTTCAGCCCGGTCTGGCCGGTGTAGGCCGCCACCTGGCGAATCTCCCCGAAGAAGTGGCGCAGCAGGTCCAGCTTATGCACAGCCGTGCAGATAACCATTCCGCCGCCGGTCTTGTCTTTGGAAAACATCCAACTGCCTTCGGCATACATCTTCTTGAGGAACTGGTTGCAATCGAAGCGCACGGCCACCACCCGGCCAATCACCCCGTCGTCGATCAGTTTTTTGATCTGCTGGTGATCGGTCATAAAGCGCTGGTTCTGGCCCACCATCACCAGCGCACCGCTCTGCTCTGCGGCCTCCACAATTGCCCGGCTCTCGGCCAAATTCATCGCCATCGGCTTTTCCACGAGGATGTGCTTGCCTGCCCTGGCCGCGGCCAGGGCGATCTCTGAATGCTGGAAGTGGGGCATACAGATGGAGACCGCGTCCACGTCGTCCCGGGCAATCACATCCTGCCAACGGTTGGTCGTTGCTGCGCCGCCCAGAGAGTCGGCCATCTCCTGGGCCAGTTCGATGCTCCACTCGTCGCAGCAGACGACGACTTTTGCCAGGTCCGCGGCGGCCTGGTAGCCGGCGGCGTGATGCCGGGCAATTTTGCCACAGCCGATCATTCCGATACCGATAGTCATAGGGGGATGCTCCTGTATTTGTACAATTGAATTGGACACAGAAAGGCCATCTTCCATTGAAGACGGCCTCTGATTAACGGGTCAAGTGAAGCGGTATTCCATTTGAGAACTAAGCTGCCAGGGATTCGGCCATCTCCTGGCCAGTTACCTGTGGCTCATTCTTATAGAGAAAACAGGCAACGGCGCGGTCCTCATGTGTGCGGTACAGGGGCGGCTGCTGTTGGTGGCATTCTGTCATCACAAAAGGACAGCGGTTGGCAAACTTGCAGCCGTGACCGTGGGCGCTTTTGACGCCGGAGGTCAGCGGGGCCTGATTCACGTCGTTCTGGCTGCCCCAACGGATGTCCGGATCGGGCAGAGGGATGGAGTTGACCAGCAGTTTGGTATAGGGATGTTGCGGGTTTTTGATCACCTGCTCGACGCTGCCAACCTCTGCAACAGAGCCCCGATAGAGGATATAGATGTCTTTACTGATCTGGTAGGCTGTGGTCAGGTCGTGGGTGATGTAGATCAGGGAGATGCCCAATTCCCGTTTGAGCTTCATCAAGCTTTCCAGGATCGTCGCCCGCAGGGAAGCGTCCACCATAGAGACAGGTTCGTCGGCGAGAATGACTCGGGGACTCAAAAGCAGCGCCCGGGCCACCATAATGCGCTGCCGCTGCCCGCCGCTGAGTTGATGGGGGTAGCGGCCCAGGGTTTCGTTGGGGCGCAAACCGGCCATTTGCAGGCTCTCTTCGATGAGTCGTTGCTCTTCCTGCTTGGAAGCGGCCAATTTGAACTTACGCACGGGCGTAGTCAGGACCTGATCGATCCGGTAGAAAGGGTTATAGACCTCAAAGGGGTCCTGGAAGATGGCCTGCACCTGTCGCCGAAATTCCCGGCGCGCGTGGCGGTCCATCGTGGCCAGGTCTTTGCCGCGAAAACGGATACTCCCCTCCGATGGTTGGATCATACCAAGCAGCAGGCGCGCCAGGGTCGTCTTGCCGCTCCCGCTTTCGCCAGCGATGGCAATGATGCTCGGCTTCTCCTCGTTGATCACCAGCGAGACCCCATCCACGGCGACCAGCCGGTCTTTGCTGAGAACACCGCTTCCAAACACCTTCGTTACACTTTGCGCTTCCAGAAGCTGCATCACTAACTCCCGTTGTAGAGGTGGCAGGCAACCCACCGGTCTGGTTTGATTTCCACAAGCGGCGGAATCTCCACCTGGCAGTGGGTCAGAACTTTGGGGCAGCGGGGATGGAACATACAGCCGGACGGCGGCCTGAGCAGCGACGGCGTCATCCCGGAGATGCCCTTGAAATTCTCTTTTGTTTGCAGCGTCGGCAGGCTACCGATGAGCGCCTGGGTATAGGGATGCAACGGATCCTTGAAAATCTCCCGCACCGGGCTTACCTCCACCAGTTTTCCACCGTACATGACGCCCACCCGGTCCACAAATTGGGCCATCAGCCCCATATCATGCCCCACCAGAATGATGGATGCCCCCAACTCGCTTTGTACACGACCGAGGGTTTCCATCACCTGCCGCTGGACAACCACATCCAGCGCGCTGGTCGGCTCGTCGGCGATGATCACCTTGGGCTTGAGCAGAATACCCATGGCAATACAGACCCGCTGCTTCATCCCGCCGCTCAGTTCGTGGGGATAGGCATTCATCACATTGGCGCTCAGCTCCACAGAGGCCAGTACGTCAAGAATTCTCCCGTCGCGGCTGGCCTTGCTCTCCGTGTCCATGTGGGCTGTGACAGCATCCCCTAGCTGCTCGCCAACCTTCAGCATCGGGTTGAGTGAGTTCATGGCCCCCTGGGGGATGAGGGCGATATCGGCCAGCCGGGCACGGCGCATCTCTTCCTCGCTCAGGCTCAACAGATCAACGCCATCGAGAAGCACCTGACCGCCCTCAATGACCGCCGGAGCCTGCAACAGGCGCATCAGGCTGAGGGCCATGGTGGTTTTGCCCGAGCCAGATTCACCCACCAGGCCCAATCGTTCATTTGGCCGCAGAAAAAAACTAACGTCGTTCACGGCGCGCACCTGCCCGCTACCCGTCTGGTAGCTGACGCGCAAATTGCGCACATCGAGGATGCGGTCCGCACGCGTTTTTGTGCGTTCGCCAACAGGATTGGTCTTGACGTTACTTGACATGTTTCTCTCTATACAAAGAATGAACTTAGTACAGCTTGGCGGAAATAGCGAGGCTAATTCGGAAGTGGTGAGTGGTGCGCAAATTGCTACACGAATCACGCAACATACCGGGAAACTTCCGCCCCGCTGTAGTAGGAAGATTGTTCCACTGGGATTAGTTGCGCGTGGACCCCTGGAGCCGCGGGTTGGCATATTTGTCCAGCGAAACGCTCATTTGGAACAGGCCGGTAAAGATGATGGCCAGGGTGACGATTGGCGGACCCCACCACCACCACATCCCTTTGAAGAGGGCCGAATAGTTAAAGGCATAATAAAGTGTCCGGCCGATAGTGGGGACGTTCTGGGGGCCAAGCCCCAAAACTTCCAGACCCACAGAAGCCAGGATGCCGCCGCTGACCGCGCCCACAAACGATGCAGCCAGGTAGGCGGTCAAATTGGGCAGTATCTGAAAAATGATGATCTCGAAGTCGTTCTGGCCGGAGAGCCGAGCCACGTCCACAAAGAGCCGCTCGCGCAGGCTGAGGGTCTGGGAGCGGATCAGGCGCGCGGGCAAAGGCCAGGAGAGCAGCCCCACGATAATCGCCATGATCTCCACTGTGACCACCCGCACATAGGCCGAGACAGTAATCAAAATAGCCAGGGTCGGGATCACCAACATCACGTCGGCGAAACTGCTGAAGATCGTATCGGCGTAGCCTCTATAATAGCCAGCGACCAATCCAATCAGTGTGCCGATTATGACGCCCACGGCCCCAGCCAGAAAACCGATCTTAAATGTGTTCGGGATGCCAATTACCATCACGGCAAACATGTCCCGGCCCAGACCATCGGTACCCAGTAGATTCTCCGACGATGGCTTGAGATTGAGCTTGGCCGCGCCCATGTCCGCCATCTTCGGGCTGATGGTCATTGCCCCGATCTCGCCGAAGAGGTATAAGGCAAGGAGAAGAAACACACCTAAAGTAAAGAGACGGTTATTTTTGAAGAAGCCGAACATAGAACGCACCACACCCCGGAGAATTGATCCGGCGGTGTGGGATGTATCGCTTTGCACTGTTGCTGTATTCATTAGCCAGAGCTTTCTGCCACATAGGTCACCCGCGGGTCGAGCCGCGGGTAGATCAGATCGATGATCAGCACTGCCAGGCCAACTGACATTGCCAGGACAAGGGTGATCCCTTGAATGACTGTGTAATCGCTATTGGCGATAGACATGTAGAGTTGGTAGCCCAACCCCGGATACGAGAAGACGATCTCCACCAGGATGGCACCGGAAACCACGTGGCCTAAAGCAATGGCAAGGTGTGTCAACTGGGGCGGGATGGCGTTGCGAATGGCATAGCGCCAGAGAATACGCCCTTTGCGCAGACCCTTCGCCTCTGCCAGCAGCATATAATCCTCGCCGATGGTGTTCACCATCAGGCTGCGCATGGAAAGCGCCCATCCCCCCAGACTGGTAAGGATAATTGAAAGCGCCGGCAACACGGCATGCTTGACCGCGCTTTGGATAAAAGGCCAGCTCAATTCCCTTACCATCCCACTCTCCACGGCACCGCCCATGGGTAGAAGACGGTTTGTAAAAGCAAAGACATAGAGCAGCAACATAGCCAGCAGGTAATATGGCAGCACCCCACCAAGCATTGTCAGCGAGAGCAACGTTTTCACGATCTCAGGCGTGCCCTTCCATGCCAGCAATGCACCGATCAGTACCCCAAGCACAAAGGTAAGAAAGACGCTGACGCCGATCAGGCTGATCGACCAGCCGATGGCCGGACCGACGATATCCCATACTTCTGCGGGGTAGGCGGACAGAGATTCTCCGAAGTCGAGACGCAGGGTATTCCACATGTACTTGACATACTGGATATGGAGCGGATCGTCCAGGCCGAAGCGCTTGCGGTAGGCTTCAAACATGGCCTGGCCATTCTCGATCCCAGCGCTGGCGTTCGCCATGCGCGAGGTAATAGCGCCAATCGGGTTGCCAGGCGCCAGACGAGGGATCAGAAAGTTGAACGACGCGGCGATAAAAATGACAAGTACAAACATACTGATACGCCGAATAAAATAGCTGAGGTCTACTCCTCGCATGACAAACTACCCCTTCTGTCGCCTGATATTCGTACCTGCGTGGTTTCATCAGCGGTGGGCTGTTCGCCGTTTACAGGCGTAAACGGCGAACAGCCCAGAAAAACATGACTATTGCGCTGGCTTAATCTCTACAAGCTGGCGCAGGAAGTGCTGCCAGTGGCCTGGCGGCTGGACGTAGTTGTTGTCTGCCGTCGGCCAGTTGGTCCAATAGGTGGTGTTCCACAGGAGAAACACGGGTGTTTGGACCAATGGGATGTCGGGCAGTTCATCAGCCCAGATCGTCACGGCCTGTTTCATCAGGTCGACAACCTTCGGGTCGCCCAAGGGCAGCGCACCCATTTCGTCGACCAGGGCGGAGTACTCGTCATTTACCCAGCGGCCACCATTGTTGGTGTTGTCCACATACTCGGTGCCGGGGGTGCCGATTGGGTTGACCCACTTCTTGTGATAGCGCTGCATGCCAAACCAGGGCTCGATGACGCTGCCGCAGCCATCCCACTGGGTGGCGGCGGTGAAGTTGCCGCGTCCGGTCTGATCGCGAAAGACGCCCCACTCCAGAATGCGCAGCACTGCATCGATACCCACATCATTCAATTGCTGGGCAACCATGCGCGCCCACGGCTCCATGAAGGGCGGGAGAACGATGTCGAGGGAGAGAGTCGTACCGTCGGCGCCTACATATTTGCCTGTGCCAGCGTCCAGGGTGTAGCCCTGACCCTCAAGCAATGCGCGGGACTTGTCCTGATTGAACTCACCGATGGGGGCGATGATCTCTGCGATCGCGTCCTCGAAGGGCTGCAGACCCGCATAGTCGGGGAAGATGAAGCTGGATGTAGCGCCAGCGCCTTCATTGACTACGTCCACAATCTGCTGACGATTGATGGCATAGGAGAGCGCCCAGCGCATCTCCTTCTTGTCCCACGGCGCAACAGTGCTGTTGAGCGTGAGCATGCGGGGGCATGGGTCAATCCAACCCAACGGCGGTTGATCCGTATAGGCGATGATTTTCGGATTTTGCGACATTAGCAGCGCATTCGTGCTCAGCGCCCACCCGCCAGCGTCGGACTCGTTGTTGGCGAGCATCTGTTGAGCGGTGGCCGCATCGCCAACCCACGGGCGGCGGATTTCCAACGGAGCCGGCAGGTTGAATGCACCGGACTTGGCGCCCCACCAGTTGTCGTTGCGCTTGTAAACGAACTCGGTGGACACAAAGCTCTTTACCACATAGGGTCCGCTGAAGACAGGTGAGCCGGTTGCCTCGTCATATTCGTTCTTGAAGGTGACCGGGTCTTTACCCTCCCAGATGTGCTTGGGCAGGGGTACAATGGCCTGGGATGTGGTGCCGGCCAGATTCTCCATGACGAAGCGGGGATTGGGTCCTGTCAGGGTGAATTTGATGGTGCGGTCATCCACTGCTTCGACCGACTCAACCCACTGGCTGACTGCGCCAGACCAGTTGAGTTGCGGCGAGTACTCCTTCAGCAGATTGATGGTGAAAACAACATCCTCTGATGTAAGCGGTGTGCCGTCGCTCCACTCGGTGCCTTGTTTGAGTGTGACGGTCCACTCATCCTGGGCATCATTCGCCGCGTAGCTTTCACCCAGCCAGCCATCGATGCCGCCCGTCTCATAGTTCAACATGAAGAGGGGTTCCATCATATTCTGGTTCATGCCCTGCAGAATGAAAGTGCCAGGGATGTAGGGATTCCAGATGTCTGGAGCGGGGATATTGACATTGCCGGGGA
>CAMDQF010000039.1 GCA_945905745.1 Litorilinea aerophila | reverse complement strand
CGGGTGCGGGTGAAAGTGCCAGGGCGACAACTGTTTTAGACCGCGGACCGGTATCTTCTCAATATTTGGGGGTGACAGGCGTAGGGGCATGAGGTGGGGCGGGCAGATCATTCGCCTTCGCCGGCAAATTTCGTCCCGCCCCACCTCGTGCCCCTACTTTCAAAGGAACCCAGATTTCATGCCTTTCATCCCTGTACGCGATATCGAAATCTACTACGAACGCCAGGGCAGCGGCCCGGTGCTTCACGGCCCGGTGCTTCACGGCCCGCGGCTGCTCTACATCAACGGCACCGGTGGCGATCTGCGCCGCCGACCCAATGTGTTCGATTCCCCCCTGGCCGCCCACTTCGACATTCTCTCCTACGACCAGCGGGGACTCGGCCAGTCCTCCCGGCCCGACATTCCCTACACAATGGCCGACTACGCGGACGACGCGGCCGGGCTGTTGGATGTGATTGGTTGGGAAAGCTGCGGGGTGATGGGCGTCTCCTTTGGGGGAATGGTGGCCCAGGAGTTGGCTCTGCGTCATCCAGACCGGGTGGAGCGTCTGGTACTGGCGTGTACCAGCAGCGGTGGCGCAGGGGGATCGTCCTATCCCTTGCACACACTGCCGCCCCTTTCGCCCGCGGACAAAGCCCGCTGGCAGATTCCCACCGCCGACACCCGGCAAGACGCGGCGTGGCAGGCAGCCAATCCCGCCGAATTCCAGGCGCTGATCGATCTGGCCGTGGAAGGGGGCAAAGTCGGCGCGGACGAGCCAAACCGAGCCATCGGCGCACGCCGCCAGTTGGAGGCCAGAGCCGGCCACGACACCTACGACCGACTGGCTGCTCTGCACATACCCGTCTTTGTCTGTGGCGGGCGCTACGACGGCATCGCCACTCCCGCCAATTTGGAGGCGTTGCACCGGCAGATCAGTGGGTCACAACTGGAGTTTTTCGAGGGCGGTCACGGCTTTCTGATGCAGGATGTGCGGGCCTACACAGCGATTGCGAGATTTTTGTCAGTTTGACTTGAGAAGGAATGGGGATATTCTACCTGGCAGAATGGCAACTGCCAGGTTAGAGCCACGCGTACTACACTGGAAAGGGCAATGGCCGAAGCAGTTACTGCCATTGCCGAGGTATCGGCTGTGGGCAGAGAGGCATCAGCATCCATTCGCTTTCGCCTACCCCTTCAGCCGCGCCATCTCCCCATCCCACATCGGCTCGTCGCGAACCGTCACGCCGAAGCGTTGGCCCAGAAACTCCACGGCCAGTTGCGTGCCCGGCTCGGCGTATTCGATGGGCAAATAGCCATAGGCGATCTGCTGACCTATACTGTAGCCGAAGTTGCTGGTGGTGATGTAGCCCACGCACTCCTCCCCTGCCAGAATCGGCTCGTAGCCCAGGGCCACCCCTGCGGGATCGTCGAAGGTCAGGCAGCAGAGCTTCTTCTTCAGAGGCTTCTTCTTTAACTCCACACAGGCCGCTTTGCCGATAAAATCCGCTTTGGAGAGACGCACGGTCCAGCCCAGACCCGCTTCGTAGGCGTTGTACTCCGTATGCACGTCGCCGCCCCACAGCCGGTAGCCCTTCTCCAGGCGTAGGGAATCGAACGCGCCCATCCCCGCCGCCGCCATCTCGTACTCCCGGCCCGCCGCCCACAGCCGATCCCAGACGGGCAGGCTGAAGTCGGTGGGGATGTGAAGTTCCCAGCCCAGTTCGCCGGCGTAGGAGATGCGCAGGGCCAGGACGCGAGCCGGGCCGATTTCGATCCACTGAGCGCTGAAATAGGGGAAGGCGTCGTTGCTCACATCCGCATTCGTCGCCTTTTCCAACACCCTCCGAGCGTTGGGTCCCCACAACCCCAAGGCCGACCAGCTTGCGGAGACATCGGCGATCACCACCGAACCGTCGGTCGGCGCAAAACGACCCACCCAATCCAAATCCTGGGGCAGGGTTCCTTCGCCCACGAACATCCAGAAACGGTCATCGGCCAGCCGTGCGACAGTCAAATCCCGCCGCACGCCGCCGGTGGGGGTCAGCCAACTGGTGTAGATGACGCTGCCGGTTGGCTTATCGCACTGGTTGCTGCACAGATAATTCACAAAATCGCACGCGCTCCGTCCGCTCACTTCGATAATTGACAGTCCGCTCAGGTCGAAAAGCGCCACATTTTCACGCGTCGCCAGATGCTCCGCACCCTGAATCCGTGACCACCAGTCCGCGGCCCAGCCTGTGCGCCGGGGGATGCGCTCGTCGTACTGCTCCAGCAGGCGGCTGTTGGATTCCAGCCAGTTGGGTAGCTCCATCCCGGCAAAGGCGGTGAAGCTGGCGTCCAATTCTTTGAGCCGGGCATAGAAGGGCGTCAGCCGCACATTACGGGGTTCGGTGATGGGTTGGGCCGGGTGGATGATGTCGTAGACTTCCCGGTAGTTCTTCTTCGTGACCACTTCCGTGTAGCTGGCAGTGGTCTGGTGGGGCTGGAAGCGCTGGATGTGACACTGGCGCATATCCCACTCGGCCTGGCCGTGGGTCATCCACTCGGCTACACTCTTGCCCACCCCGCCCGAATGGGTAATCCACGAGGCCACCGCGGCCCACAGCCCCCGGATGTGGGACTCGCCGATGATCGGGTAGCCGTCCACCGAAAAGGCGAACATCCCATTGAAGGCCTGCTGGAATTTCGCCCTCTGTAAAATCGGAACGACCCGCTGGGCCTGCTGCCAGGCTTCGCTGAAATCCTCCGACGTGAAGTCAGCCAGAGCCGTCTTGCGAATCTGCTTCGGCTGGATAGCCCGGGGCTTGTGCCAATAGGAGCCGATGCCGTAGCTGTCCCAATGCTGGCGGTAGTACATGGCCGAGTCCAGCTCCCGCATCACCGGCCAGGTCACTTCGTGATTTTTGTTGTTGCGGTCGAAGTGGGCCAGTTCGGCCAGGGGTTCGGTGACGACGTACTGGTGTTCAAAGGCGAGAAGAGGCAGCCGCACGCCCAGTTTATCCCCCAGCAGGGGACCCCAAATGTTTGTGCAGAGGAGCACCTGCTCGCAGTCGATGCGGGGCAGTGCTGGGTTGTCGGTGAGGACAGCCCGCACTACGCCGTTGACCACTTCGATGTCGGTAATGCCGGTGTTGGGGACAAAGCGTGCGCCGCCCGTGGCTTCCGCGTCCCTGGCCAGGGCAGCGGTTACATGCCAGCCGGCCACAATCGCGCCTTTGGGGGCGAAGAGGCTACCCACAATCGCGTCCGGGTTGATGTAAGGCGCTTTGGCCTGGGTCTCCGCCGGGGTGAGCAGATGGGACTCGGCGTGGAAGGATTTGGCTTCCCCGTGCAGCCGCTTCAAATCCTGCCAGCGCTCGGCGGAGATGGCGACTTCCAATCCGCCCACGGCATTGAAGGTGTGGCGATCCTCTCGATAAGGCTTCAGGCTGGCGAAGAGGTCCGACGAATAGAGCGCCATCTGCGCCATCACTTTGGAGTGGCTGAGAGCGACCACGCCGCCGGGCGCGTGGGAGGTGGAGCCGTCGTTCTCGAAGAGATCGCCTTTGTCCAGGACGAGAATATCCCGCCAGCCCAGTCGGGTCAGGTGGTAGGCCGCGCTGGCCCCGACGATGCCTGCGCCGACGATGACAAGACGTGCGTTGGTTTGCATAAGGTTGCTCCAAAAGGAATGGAACGCGGATGACACGGAAGGAACGGATAAAAGCGGATTTTTAAGATTTGGTTTGGCGTGCGAGTTCGGTTATCACAAAGGCCAGAAGCAGCCGTACTGCGCTCTCCGGCATGGTTTCGTCCTCAGCCCCCTTCAGGGGGCGTTGCCCGATAGCCCGGCCTCTTTAGGGCCGGGCGGAGATTGTCAACCCATCCATTTTACAACAACCCCAACTCCTTCGCCCGCAGTGCGGCCTGGGTACGATCCCGCACGCTCAGCTTCTGCATAGCCGACGAGACGTAATTCTTGACCGTACCCTCGGCCAGAAAAAGTCGCTCCGCAATCTCCCGGTTGGAGAGGCCATTTGCCAGCAGACGCAGTACATCGCTCTCCCGCTCGGAGAGCGGTTCGATGAGTTTCTGCGCAGTCTGAGCAGAAGGGTGGCTGGTGCGGGCAAACTCGGCCATCACTTTGCGGGCCACCGATGGCTCGATCAGCGCGCCGCCTGCGGCGACGGTACGGATGGCGTCAGCCAGTTCCTCGCCGGAGAGAGCTTTGAGCAGATACCCCAGCGCACCGGCCCGGATACCCTCAAAGACATATTCGTCGTCGTCAAAAGTGGTGAGGATGACGACTTTGGCCTCCGGGTGGTCGATGAGCAGTTGGCGGGTGGCGGCCACCCCATCCATCTCCGGCATCTTCACATCCATCAACACCACATCCGGGCGCAATTCGGCGTAACGGGCTAAGGCTTCCACGCCGTTGGCTGCCTCGCCCGCCACCTTCAGGTCCGGTTCCAATTCCAGCAGAATACGCATCCCCTCCCGCAGCAGCCGCTGATCGTCCACCAGCAGCAGGCGGATTGGATTCTTCTCAGCCATTGGTTTCTTCCTTTGCCAGGGGGATCGTCAGAGCAAGACGGACGCCGCCCCGGGGGCTGGCGTCGATTACCAGAAAACCGCCCAACTGTTGCGCCCGTTCCTGCATCCCGCGCAGACCAATGCCAGGCGTGAATTCCGCAACAGGCATCCCAGCGCCGTCGTCCTCCACGAAAAGGGTGACAGTGCTGATGGTCTGCTCAATCTTCAGCCAGATGGTGCTGGCATCCGCGTGGCGTTGGGCATTGGTCAGGGCTTCCTGGGCAGCCCGATAGATTGTCATACGCCGGGCTTCGTCCAGGGCCAGGAGATTGTCGGGAATGGAGAGGTGAACCACCAGCCCTGTGGCCTGGGCATATTCATCCACAAGGCTCTGCAAAGATTTGCGCAGGGATGTGCCGCTCATTCCCGAATCCCGCAGGGAGGCCAGGGTAGCGCGCAGGTCGGCCAATCCTTCCACCAGTTGCTCCCGCACGGTCTGAATCATCTGGCCGGCGCGTGGGGTGTCCCGCTCCAGCAGGCGACCAGCTCCTTCCAACTGGACAATCGAGACCGTCAGCCGGTGGCCCAGCGTATCGTGCATCTCCCGGGACATCCGGTTGCGTTCTTCCGCCACGGCCAGAGTTTCCGCCTGCTCGGCGTAGCGTTGCAGACGGCTGTGAGCGTCGGTCAGCTCGGCCAGAATGCGCTGGCTCTCATCCCGCGCCCGCTGGGCCTGCACCAGCGCGTTGCCAAAAGCGCCGAAAAAGAAGAAGCCAGCGCCGTTTATCAGCGTCGTCACCAAATCTGCATAGGGCTGGAAGCCGTCATAGAAAGTTACAAAGCCGGTGATCGCAGTAAAGAGCAGCACCCAACGCATACCGATCTGCATGGGCAGCAGCATCAGAGTTTGCACGCTTAGAACGTAGAAAAGAAAGATAAAGACCGACGAATAGCTCAGGGCAAAGACCAGGATAATCATCTGTGTGCCCAGATAGAGATACGCCCGGCTGCGGGGACTGTCTATTTTTGGCTGGCGGGTGAGCATCGCGGCGAAACCGGCCATCAGCGCGATCTGCGGCCCGGAGACAGCCCAGCCCTGCCAGTTGAGCAGCACAACCAGACTGATGATTGCCACCATCAGCAGGCCCGAGATATTGAAGAAAAAGTCTTCGCGTTTGGGAGTTAAATTTGCTTGCATAGCTCTATCTTAGGAGGTTTGGAGTAGATACGCAAGTGGGGGAAACCAATCAACCAATGAACCAATCAACTGGCTCTGTTGATTGGTTCATTGAGATTCATCTGGCTTCGGCCAATGTACGCCCAGTCTGGGCAAGCTGTCTGCTCTGGAACTTCTCCCGGTAGTGGCGGATGGTGCGGGCGATGAGGGGCGTTCCGATCAGCGCGGGCAGCACCCAGGGCAACCAGGCCACTTCGTCGGGCATGTAGCGGGTCACATTTTGGACAGTGAAGGCAGTCACCGCGGCGATGTACGAGCCGCTCATACGCGAGATGTGATAATACCACCACCAGTTGCGGTCGGTGGAGGGCCGGAGAAAGCTGCGTATATCGCTGAGTGCGTCCAGCCCCAGGCTGACACCAAAGCCCACGCCCACCAGCCCAAAGACCGGCGGAATCTGCCCGGCCAGCACCGCAAAGGCAGTCAGACCACCCCAGGCGAGGAAAGCCAACCCGGACACCGCCGCAATCCCCGCACCCAACCAGTCCAGCCAGATCGGGCCAGCCCCGAGTTCTGGCCGTTTGCGGTAGAGCGCCCGATAGCCGGTGAACGCGCCGTAGAAGCTCAGGATGGAGATCATAAAGAGAAAGAAGTTGGGGCGAAAGTAGACCAGCGCCAGGGCGGTGAGGAAAATGGCAAACATCGCCCAGAAATAGACTTTGCCCCAGCGTCGGTGTTGCGCGCCCCCTTTTTGGGTCATCATCGCCAGGGGAGCCATTATCAGCGCGGTGAAACCCGCAGCCACATGGCTGACCACAGAGGCGGTTTCCAGAAAGTCGGCATTTAGAAAGTCCATAGGTTTTCTCCTCTTAACTATGACGGGTGAAAAGGTGACAGGGTGAAAGAAGCGCTCCCCAACTCTACCCGCGCAATCGTCATATGACCGAGTGTCGTCGGTCACTTGCCGGTCATGTGACAGTGGAATGTGGCAAACGACGGTTGAACGCATCTTTGCGCTTTGTTTGCCCTGTCGTATAATTGAGGCCAGTCGATCAGCGCATAAGCACCGAGGAGTTTGCTATGGGCAAGCAAGACAGTCGAGAGCAGAAGTTCCCACACCCAGAGCGTCGATCAGCAATGCTTGCTCTGCTGTTGATCCTTGCCCTTCTCTTGCCTCTGCCCCTGCTCGCCCAAAATAGCGCACCCAGCCAGAACGGCGTCACTGGTCTGGCCGTCTCCCCGGCTGATCCCGCCGCGCTGGTGGCGGGCACTCTCAATGCACCCGCCGTGGCTGGACTCTACCGCAGCCTAGATGCTGGCCGTTCGTGGAGTGCGTCGGGCACACCCTTGCCCGCCAACACCGCCATCTCCGCAGTCGTCTACGATCCCCAAAACGCCAATCTGGTCTTGGCGGTAGACGGGGGTGTGGGCAATCTCTTCATCAGCGAAGACGGCGGGCAGAACTGGCGACAGGAACCGTCCATCAACAGCGTACTCAGCGCCAACAGCGCGGTGGGCCGTTTCTTTGCCCGTGTGGAAGGCGGGCGCACAGCCTTTTATGCCGGCACCCGCTTCGACGGTGTGCTGCGCAGCCTGGACGGCGGACGGACTTGGGAGCGCTTTTCTGGCGGGATGCAGGGCGAAGGGCTGCGGGTACGCTCCTTTGCCGATAAGGCCGGTGTTCTTTATGCCGGAACCCACGACGGTCTCTATAGGTTGCTGCCCGACGCGCTCTCCTGGCAGGCGGTGACCACCTTCCCCGCTGGCACAATTGTGCGGGGGTTGGAAGTGCTGGATGGACGCATCTATGCGGGCACATTCAATACTGGCCTGTATGTCAGCGACAACGGCGTTACCTGGAGCCAGGACACGGGCTTTCCGCTGGGCGTCTCCATCTACGATCTGGCTCCGGCTGGCTATCAGATGGCCGCGGGCACAGATACGGGCATCTGGTTTTTGCAGGGCGCGCAGTGGCAGCAGGCGACGGTCAATGGCAACGCCTATGCGGGGGCTGTCTTCCGAATGGCGACCGCGCCCAGCCTGCCGGGGGTTGTCTATGCAGGCACAGAACGGGATTGGGTGCTGCGCAGCATTGACGGCGGAGCCACCTTCCGGGGCATCAGCGAAATGACGCCGCTGATCCCCGCGCTGGTGCCGCCGCCGCCCACAGCCACACCGACTGTCACCCCGACGCCGACAGAGACGCCCACACCCACCGAAACAGCGACGCCCACTTTCACGCCGACGCCGACAGAGACTCCTACGCCTCTGCCGCCCACGGCCACACCAACCGAAACGGCTACGCCGACCGAGACACCCACGCCCACAGATACACCGACCGAGACGCCGACGCCCACGGAAACACCCACCCGGGACCCCAACGCGCCGACCGAAACGCCGACGGCCACACCCACCGAGACACCGACCGAGACACCAACGGCCACACCAACCGATACACCCACGCCGTCGCCCACCCTGCCGCCGACGGATACGCCGACACCTGCGCCGCCCACACCCACGCCGACCGTCACTCCGACGCCCACGCCTTCGCCGGTGCAGGCAATCGCGGCCAATCTGGTGCAGTTGCCGCCGATTTGGGTTGGCGGTGGGGTTGTTCTGCTGGTAGTGGTGCTGATCGCCGGCCTGGCTGTGGCTCGCGGTCCCCAAGAACTTTAAGGATAGTGGGTATTAGATATTGGGACGCACCGACTCAATATCTAATACCCACTATCTATTGCCAGGAGTCTCTGCACAGAAATGCCCCCCTTTCGTTCATTGCAAAACCTGCTTGACGACAGCCCCGGCTCACAGCTATACAACGCTGAGGGCATAGACATTTCCACTCTGAAAATCGAGTCTGTCACAGCAGACAGCCGACAGGCAGGCCCGGGTACGCTCTTTGTGGCCGTCCCTGGTCTACGGGTGGACGGCCATCGCTTCATTCCCAATGCCAGCGCCGCGGGAGCCAGCGCCATTGCGGGAACATACGGCCCAGGCGAGCTGGCGGCCCGGGGCATTCTGCTGCCGCCGGGTCTGCCCTATCTGCAAAACAGCGACGGACGTCTGGCCCTGGCCCAACTGAGCGCGGCTTTGCACGGCCACCCCAGCCGGGCCATGACAGTGCTGGGTGTCACAGGAACCGACGGCAAGACGACCACCTGCACCCTGCTCGAGTCTATCCTCGTAGGTCGAACTGACCGTCCGGCTCACGGCGGCGTGGGTGTGATCACAACCATCGGCGCGCGTATTGCCGGCGCGGAATTGGACACGGGTTTTCATGTCACCACCCCGGAAGCGCCGGACGTGCAACGCTATTTGGCCCAGATGCGGGATGCCGGTTGCCGTTTTGCGATTGTAGAGAGCACCAGCCACGGACTGGACCAGAAGCGGGTGGCCGCGGTGGACTACGACGTGGCCGCGGTCACAAATATCACCCACGAACATCTGGACTATCACGGCACATTCGAGGCTTACCAGGAAGCCAAAGCACTGCTCTTCCGGGCGCTTTTTCGCAGCCATCCCAAAGCGAACACCCCCCGCCTGGCCGTCCTGAACCGGGACGATCCGGGCAGTTACGACTTTTTGGCTTCGGTTCTGGCCGTGGAAGCCGCCACAGAAGCTGCCGCGGAAACCGCCACACAGCCTGCTCTGCCAGTGACTATACGCAGCTATTCTCTTGCCAATCCCACTGCGGATGTACGGGCTGAGCGGATTGTCTATCGCCCCGACGCCACTACCTTCGATCTTCACTGGTGGGGCGGTCCTGCCTTCCCCGTCGAAACCCGGCTGATTGGGGATTTCAATGTCTCCAATATCCTCTGCGCGGCTACGGCTGCCCTGGGATTGGGCATCGCGCCGGAGTCAATCGCGGCCGGTGTGGCCTCCCTGGCCGGTGTGCTGGGGCGGATGCAGCGCATGGACGGCGGCCAGGAATTTCTGGCTCTGGTCGATTTTGCCCACTCCCCCGGCAGCCTGGAGCGGGCGCTAAAGACACTACGCCCGCTGGTAGCCGAGGGTGGGCGGCTGATCGCCGTCTTTGGCAGCGCGGGTCTGCGGGACAGGGCCAAGCGGCGGCTGATGGGCCAGGTGAGCGGACGATTGGCCGATTTCACAGTCATCACAGCGGAGGACCCCCGCACAGAAGATTTGGCCGAGATCAACCGGGAGATCGCGGCGGGGGTGGAACAGTTTGCGCCCCCGCAGCGCTATCGCATCGTAGCGGACCGGGCCGAGGCGATTGGCTTCGCCGCGCGCATGGCCCGACCCGGCGATGTGGTGGCTGCCTTTGGCAAAGGCCACGAGCGCAGCATCTGTTTTGGTGAAACAGAGAGACCCTGGAACGAGCAGGAAGTGATGTTGGATGCACTGGCCGCGCTGAAGAACGAATAGTCTGTCCGCTTTGCGCAAAAGACAAAAAAAGGGGTTTGTACACCTGCCCAAGATCGTGTATGATTGGGCAATCCATTGTGAAAAATGTCGCTTATGCCCCGTCCATCGGTATTAGTGACACGCACTGCCTTGCAATTAGTCTTTTCCAGTGTGATTCTATACAATAGTGGGGTTATTTGCGGAGCGATTGGGTGCAACGCGTGAAAAGAGCGTTGCTATCTTGCGCGATTCGTGATATAACACTGATTGAATTATCTGCGCGTGTAAAGTTGCCTCTGTTTTGAGAGGTTTTGCACGCATCTCGCACTTATTTTGATTATCCATCAGTTTAATGCTCAGAAGGAGACTACACGTGCAGGTACAAATGCGAACATTCCGCACTGTGGTTGCCGTATTGATCGCCAGCCTGATTTTGAGCGCTTGCAGCGGCGGTAGTGGCAGCGGATCGACAATGTTTAATCTGCCGTCCGTGCCGGTATCGGTGGACGCCAATGGAAATGGGAAAGCCCTCGGTTTCAGTATCGGCTATCTCGGACTCCAGCCAGCGCTCATCGCTCAATTGCAGCAAGCCAACGTGCAGGTATTGGAGATTCGTGTCGGTTACAATGGCATCTTTATTTATGCCAACGGCCAGCCCCTCCCCTACATCCATTGGACCGACGAGTCGGTTGTTCAGCTACAAAGTGTGTTGAGCAACACAGCCGGAGCCGAGCAGGCAGCTACCTATCTGCCCTGGCTGCGGCGCATCGGTGTGGGTGCACGGATCAGCCTGCCCCTGGCTGCTGGTGCTGCCGAGTTGGAGGTTCCCCGCTGGAAAGGCGAGGAACTGGCCGCCAAAGAAACACCAGCCGCCACGACGATTGGCCCGATCCAATTTGCGGGTCTGGCCTACGACGCCAGCGGCAATCCCAGCATCGAAGGCGTCCCTCTGGCCGAGATCGAACAGGCATTGGGTGCATCTCTCGGCCTGAATCTGCCGCCGATGATCATGCAGATTTTGCAGGCGGTGGGCGCTCAGCAGTTGACTGTCGCCACCCAACCCAACGGCATTGACCTCTCGATTGACGGCAAAGCCCTGCCTGGCATCGCCTATGACACTGCCCGGTTGAATAATGTGTTGGCGATTTCGGGCCCACTGACCGATCCAGCCATCGCAGACACCCTGGCAACCGTTGTGCCCCAACTTCCCGGCGCCGACATTGACCTGATTATCTCCTTCACCGGTCAGCCCGCCGCGGACACAAAACTCTCGTCCATTCCGATCAAAGTCAACGCCGACGGCTCACTGTCGGCCTGGGGTATTCCCTTGGGAACCAGCCCGATTTTGCAGCCGGATGTCTTGAGCAAATTGCAGGCCGCCAATATTCAGAAGCTCGACGTGAACATCCTGGGGGATAGTCTTTATCTGGCCGCCAATCAAGAGTCATTGCCCGTGATCTCCTGGACCGGAGCATCTCTGGACACTTTTGGCAAGGTGGCAACTGAGCTTTTTGGTGTCTCGCCAGGGCTGACAGGCGGCGGTCTTGCCATCCTGCGCAGTATTATGCTGAAAACCGGCATTGGAATGTCGCTGGATATGCCTTTGGCCGCCGGCGCGACACCGCTGAGCTTTGACGCTGCTTTTGACGTGACCAAACCGACTTTCGAGGCAGCGCCCGGTGGCGGCGGCAAACCCTCCCTGCAAATGGGCCTCGTCTTCCAGGACGGCAATCTCGTCTCCCTCGGTGGCGTCTCCATGGAGACACTCGCTCCCCTGGGTGTGGCTGGTGTGAGTTTGCCCGCCACGCTTATCGACCTGTTGGAGGGCCTCGGCGCTGGCAAGATTGGGCTGGCTACCTCTGATAATATGATTGAGATACTGGCCGACGGCAATCGTCTGCTTGGCGTCGAATACGACACTGCTTCGCTGGACCTCGCTCTAGGCGTGGCTGGTCAGTTCGTCAGCGACCCGACTCAACTGGAGACCCTGGGCGCAGCACTCCCGACAATTCTGGAATCTGACCTGAATCTGGAAGTCGTGTTGGATGGTCAGCCCGCAGCCGAGACCAAACTGACCGCATTGCCTCTGGTTATCAACGAAGATGGAACACTGACGGCCTTTGGCTTTGCTCTGGGCAACGAGCCGATTCTCCAGCCCCAGTTCATTGCCGATATGCAAGCCATCAATGTCCAGCGCCTGGATGCCAGCATTGCCAACGACAGCCTCTATCTGGCAACCAACGGAGAGAATCTGCCGGTTCTTTCCTGGAACGAAAAGTCGCTGGATGTGGTACAGAACATTCTGGGCAGTGCGCTGGGTATCTCCCCGGATATGCTGGGCACGGGCCTTGCCTTCCTGAAAAATTCGGATGTGGGTCTGGCGCTGGCGTTGCCCGTGGCAGCGGGGACCGAACCGGTTTCCATTCCCGAAGGCTTTGACGTGACCGCGGTGCAGATGGAAGCTCCCCAACTGGGCGACCTATCTATGCCTGCCTTGCAGTTGGGTCTGGTGCTAAACGGCACAGAGATCGAATCCATCGGCAACATCCCGGCGGAGACCCTGCGCACGATGGGCGTTGTTCTGCCCAGCCTGCCCGCTAATGTGGTCAGCATCCTGGGAGATCTGGGTTCCGATCAGTTGACTGTGAACACCACATCCAACGCATTGGAAATAGCAGCCGGCGGCGAGGTGCTGCTCAAATTGGGCTACGACTCCCCGACAATGCAGCGGCTGCTGAAATTGGCCGGACCGTTCTTGTCGGCCAATGTTTCGTCCACCCTCTCGGAACCGGATGTGGCAAAGTTGATTTCGGAGCAGATTCTGCCGATGATTATCGCTGCCAATCTAAGCCTGACGGCGGAAGTTAAGTAAAAAAGAGTGCGACTTTTTCCGAAGAGTCGAACTTCTGCAAAAAAGGGGGCTGTCTCATGCGAGACAGCCCCTTTTTTGCAGGTCGGATTACCAATCTGGCCTATTTTCTCAACAGCCCAATCACCAGCCAATTCCAAAGCACCAGTTCGGGCAGAGCGCCAAACGCATCCACCTGCCCGTGGGCGATTCCGGCCACCAGTCCCGCCAGCAAACCCACTTCCAACCCATTCAGCCTGCCTGCCCGAATCTTTATACGCAGCACCAGCCAATAGCCGAAGCCGATCAGCCATAGCAGACCCGGCACACCCCAATCCGTGGCAAATTCCAGCCAGATATTGTGAGGATGCAGCAGATTAGGTTCTGTTGAGGCGGCTGCGGTCATAAAGGCCGGATAGTGCCAGAAGAAGCCACCCGGCCCCACGCCCAGCCAGGGATAGGCGCGCCACAGGTCCCACGCACCCCGCCAGATGTGCAGGCGTTGACTGATAGTTCCGCTATTGAGCAGCCGTTCCCCCAGAGCCAACGCCAACCCAGCCGACACCAGCAAAATCAGCCCAGGGATCAACCCACCGCGCCCTGCCAGTCGCCGGCAGGCGGCGGGTTGCAGGGCGAGCCAAAGAGCCAGCCCGCCGGGAATGCCCAACAGCAGCGCCCCCCGGCTCCCCGTGAGCAGCAGAGCCACCCCAATCACGCCTGCGCCTGCCACCCACAGCCAACGCCACGCGCCCCGATTTGTGGTGCCGCCCTGATTTGCGGCGCCCAGAGCCAGACAGACAAAGAGTCCTCGCACGAGCATCAGCGCGGTCTGGTTGGGCGAGAAGGTCAGCCCCAACAGGCGGCGCACCCCATCCACGACGACACCCTGACCGCTTCCCCAGAGCCAAAGACCGATCAGAGCGGCGGCCACACAGCCCGCGGCCAGTGCGCTGGTAACACGCAATCTCTGGTGCGGTGTGACAGCGGAAGTACGGGCCAGCGCGTAGAGCAGCAGGGGGGCAATTGTGAACTGCCAGAGGGCAGCCGGTGTGACAGCCCACTGCCATCCGGCGCTGGCCGAGAGCAGACCGATCCCCAGCCAGCCCAGAGCCAGCCAGTCGGTATGTCGGGGAGCAAAACGCCAGCGCTGCCGGGTGACAGTCCAGCGCCGCCACAGCCCCGGCAGACTGCACATCAGAAGGGCATGGGCGGGTGGCATAGCCAGCACAGTACCGACCAATGCCAACTCTTTGTGCTGAAATTGAAAGGGCAGGAAGAAGGCAGCCAGCAGGAGACCAGTCAAAGGTTGGGCGGCCAGGATAAGGCTGGCAGCCAGCCAGCAGAGAGCGATCAGCGGCGGCCAGGCGGCAAAGTAATAGACAGCCGCCAGCAGAAGCCAGCCAGCTATTTGTGTCCACGCTGGCTGGGCGGCGAAACGAGCGGACCAGCCGCTGAGTCCTGCCACCTGTCCGGACCGCCAGCCCCGCCAGAGAATCCAGAGCAGGGCAGCGAACCAGAATAGCCCATCGAACAGGCGGGTAGAGCGGCTTTCGGGCAAGGGGAAAGAGGCAGCCCGGTTGACACGGGCGAATGTCTCCAGCAGGGCGGTTGGCTCACCAGCAGGGCTGTAGAGGGCAAACCCCCAGAGTGGATCGTCCGCGGGTCGGGCTGGTCGTTCCACCGCCCAGCCCAGCCCGGCCAGCCAGGGCCAGTGCTGGGCAAGGGCGTTGGCTTGTGTGACATAGCGGCTTTGCGTCTGGGTTGTGACAGTCTGCCAAATGCTATTCGTGGATCGGTTCCAGCCGTAGCGCACTGCCCAGATTGGCTTCTCCCCATCGCCCGCAGCCACCATCACCCGGCGCAGCAGACCGATGCGTTGGAAGTTGAGGATTTCCACTCGGCTGCGGCTGTCGTCCGGGGGCAGACCAAAGCCAAAGGGCTGGGCTGCTACCGCGTCAAAGTAGGGCGCGGCCCCCGCGGCATACAGACGACGCAGATACCAGCCTTCGTCAATGGCTGTGTGTCCCCGATCCGCGGTGGGGGCGAGGGCAGCCAACAGAATCACCGCGTCGGCGTCGGCGGCGCGGATGGCCGGCGCGGTTTCAGCCAGCAGGTGGCCATAGGCCACAGGCTCAACCAATCGATTGCCCCAATGGGGCGCGATGTTTGGCTCGTCCCAGATTTGATAGAAACGTATCTGATTCTGGTAGCGTTGGGCGAAAGCTCCGGCGAAGTGGGCAAAATCGGCGTTGTCGGCGGGTGGGGCGAAAGGATTGTCTGCGGGGGCGCGGTCCTGGGCGGGTCGTGCCCAGGCTGGGCTACCGTCCAGCACGACCACAACTTCCAACCCGGCGGCGGTCACATCAGCCAGAATCTCATCCGTCTGTGCCCATTCGTAGCGGCCCGCTACTGGTTCTAACAGTTGCCAATCCACCCGTTGGCGCACCCAACCAAAACCCAATTCGGCCAGGTCAACCAGCGCGGTCCTTCGCTGGGCGCTGTCTGGGTATTGTTCCAAAGCGACGTTGACACCGGCTCGCTGGGTAGGATAGGCTGGGGTGGGGGAGCGGAGAGCGGTTTGGGCTGGGCGAAAGGGGGCGGCTTCCAGAAGGTCACGGCTGGCAAGGCCGATTTCGAGAAGCGCGTAGCAGAAGATTGTATAGAGAAAGATAAGTCGTGCGCTTGCCAGAAAGATGCGCCAAAATCCCAGGCGGCGGAGAAATGGCATCACAAATGGCTACTCTGAACGGGAGAGTTGTTCAAGCAAATTGTCAATGTAGCGGCGTTCGTCATTGAAAATCGCCAACCGTTCGCGCGCTTTCCGGAGATTGATCAGATCTCCTTTTTCCTGGGCATCAAAATCCTGGCGCAGTCTGTCAAGAAGTTTCTCGACCTGCTTTCGTCGTTCCTCATAGGCGAAACGCAAGCCTCTGTGGGCCAGGCTTGGGGGAATCTGCGTAAGCCACTGGGCCTTCTCCTCAATATCGAATACCAGCGGGGAAAGTTGTAGATGGTTCGCTTCCGCCGAATCAGGTTGTGGCTGTGGAACTGCCCCTGACAATTGCAGAATGATTCCATCGGGTGCGTTCAGCCAGAGCAGCGGAGTGGCGTAGTCGATGCGATCCGGATCGCTGATGTAAAGGCCGCTGCGGGCGATTGACACAGCGACATCAATTGCGCCCTGGCAAGGGCCGCTGACCAGAGCTTCGTAAAGGAAACCGGCGAAATCGGCCGCAGCCCGATCCAGCACTTCAAACTGCATGGCGATCACAGCTGGGATGCCGGTCTGCAAAAGACGCTGGGCCAGGCTGGCAAAAGGCGTAGTGCCATCGGGCTGGCCGGCCAGACAGGCATTGAGAAAGACGAGTTTCACAGAATCAACCAGAGCAAGTGTCGCGGCCAATTGGCTGGCGCTGACAAGGGTCAATTCTTCGTCCTCCCAGAGGTAGAGTCCATCTGTCTCGCCGTGGCTGATCACGTGCAGGATGTCCGGGCGGCTTTCTTGCAGGCGGCGGCGCAGGCTGTGAATGTCGAAGCGGCCCGCGAAAATCTCTATTTCGATCTGACCGGGGATGAGCGGGGCCAGGCTGACCCGAATACGCTCGATCTCTCTGGTGGCGTCGATGTTGCCCGGCTCCTCGGCCGCGACGATCAGAATCTTCACTGGCCAATGGCTTTGCAGTGGGCGAGGACGCTCTACAAAATCCACATCCGTGGCTGTGCGTACCAGGGCAATGGATCTGTCCGCGGCCAGCGTGCGGCGGCGGCGAGGATCGGCCAGAGTTTCCCAGGGCAGGGCGGCCACAGCAGGCGCGTGCAAATCCAGCCGCAAACGCAGATGGTGGCTACTTTGGGCAGCGGCGCGGGCTTCTACCCAGAGGTCACGAATACCCCCCTGCATCACTTCGTCAAAGAGCAGACCGCCTACATTGAGGATGAAGCGTTCGCTGGGAGGGGTGTGGGTTTGGCCCAATATCTGGATGGTTTCGGCCCAATCGCTCTGCAAGGCGTCGTGGTGAAAGAGGCCGTGACCGGTCTGCTCCCCGTAGCGGGCAGATATCTGATAGGGCGGGTCTGTGCCCAAAATGGCAATATCAAAGTTTTTTGTTTGGCAAGAGGGCATAGTTTGACAGATTTTTGACCATAGACGTACAATCGGGGTATGCAAAATCCCCATTCGATTCAACCGCACTCACATTTTACTCCCACCACCCGTCACGAGCAACCGAGCGACAGCGAGTTTAGAGGTCGGGTCAGTGTCGTGGCCTGGGCGGTAGTGGCAGCCACGGCGGTTAGTCTCTTTGTGCGTCTGCCAGGGATATTTGTCATCGATTTCAACGCGTTCGGTTCGCCGATCAGTCTGCAATTCAGCGATTCGCAGGTGATGGCCATTTTTTTGGCTCTATTGGCCGCCAGTGGAGCCGAAAGCGCCATCCGGGTCCATCCCCATTTTCGACGCAAAAGCGCGGGATTCTGGGCCACCTGGAGTTATTGGGCGCTGCCCGCCGCGCTTTCGATTCTGGCCGTGGTTCTCATCCCCCAACTGCCCACCCAGATTACCCAGGCGATTGGCTTACTGGTGCAGGGGGGACTGGTCAGCGTAGTAATGTTTGCATTATACGCCACGGTGGATGCGGGTGCGCCGGGCTTTCGCCGGGGCCGTCTCGTCCTGAATGTGCTGGCCTACGCCAGCGCGCTGGCTCTCTTTCTGTTGGTCTACCAGACCCGCACCCGCAGCCTGCTTTCTGGCTCACTGGTGGCGCTGACAGCCACTTTGTTGGCTGTGGAATTGTTGCGCAGCACCACCGAACGACGGGAGCTGGTACTGAGCCATGCCCTGGTGGTGGGGATGGTGTTGGGGGAATCCACCTGGGCACTGAATTATTGGCCCCTGCCCGGTCTGACAGGTGGTCTGCTCCTGCTGCTGATCTTTTATCTGATTGTCAGCCTGGCCCAGCACGGCCTGCAAAACCATCTGACCAGACGGGTGCTGATTGAATTCGCCGTCTTTGCCGTCTTTGCCCTGCTTCTGATTGCGGTGGTGGGGCCGGGATTCTAACCGCAGATAGCAGATATTGGGTATTTCGTGGGGGCTCCTGATGAGCACTCCATATCACTAACGAAATACCCAATATCCACTATCTTTCTATCCCGCCAACGCCTTCACCAATTCCCGGCAGAAATCGGGGATGTCGGCCACAACCCGCCCCCAAACAAGATTGCCGCTGCGAAAGGCGGCCTCATCCCGCCAGGTGGCCCCGGCATTGAGCAGATCGTCTTTGATGCCCTCGCTACCGGTTGAGGCATGGCCGGCCACAATCCCCGCGCTGATGCCGACCAGACCGGCGTGGCAGATCATCCCCACAATTTTTCCACTGTCGTAGGATTCCTTCACCAGCCGTTTGACCCCCGCATAGCGGCGGATTTTGTCCGGTGCCCAGCCGCCGGGGACGACAACCCCATCAAAATCCGCCGCGGACACGTCGTCGCAGCCCACATCGGCTTTGGCCTGCAGTGCGACTTTGCCCGTGTAGACCTCACCCGCTTTGAGTCCCACAGCCACGACCTCAGCGCCCTCCTCTTGCAGACGCATATAGGGCACATAGAATTCCAAATCTTCAAAACCGGGGCCGACCAGATAGGCGATGCGTTTGCCTTGCAGTTTCATCTTTTCTCCTTGTAGAAAGCGCTATATGAGCCATTGATAGACGCCGATAGGGGCGTCATTCAATTGTCCTGGATTGGGCTGCCTGTGCCAGTTTCGCCACATTGCCGCGCCAATTCTCCCGTTCCTCCGGGTGTGCAGTCAGGTGTAAGACTATTTCATTCAGCAACCGACTGACGGGCGTCGCGATGTCCCGCTCTTGCCCCCAGCGGGCCACCGCGCCATTGTACCAGAGGACGTCGTTCTTTGTCTTGCCCGCTTCCAAATCCAGGTAGAGGCTGGGCATTTTCCCCCCCCGTGCGCCGCTGACGATCTTGCGCAACACAGGCCGCAACAGCCAACGGGGGCCGTACCGCAAGAGTGGGGCCAGCGTGCCCAGCGGGTACTTTTCCAGATCCACTGGACGAATGCCTAGCTCGGCCATCACGGCCAGGGTCTCACGCAGCGCTGAAATTTCCAGATTGGCGACGGAGGGATGGGCAAAGGTAGTACCTGGCGCCTGGGCCAGAATAGCGCTGGTCGCATTGCCGATCTGGTTCATCAGCAGCTTTGTCCACTTCATTGACCGGGCATCGGCGTAAAGGGTGACAGGAATCCCCGCCTCGAGCAATTGCCGGTGCAGGGCATCAAAAACGGGCGCGGGCTGTTGTTCATCCCACTGGGCTATGCCAATCATCCATTTGGGCTTTGTCAGACGCACGACGCCAGTATCGGGTACTTCCACCGGTGCTGTGATCGTTCCGGCGATGGTGCGCTGGGGGCCAAAGGCAGCGGCGATGGCTTCTTCGTTGCCCACGCCATTTTGCAGGCTGAGGAGGGGCGGCACAGGCAGTCCGGTTTTCTGGGCTGCCCCCCCCAATTCTGCCAGCGCCGTGGCGGTGTCATAGCTTTTGACAGTCAGAATAGCCGCGTCAAAGGGGCAATTGCTCTCGGCGGCGTGACGGAAAGCGTCGTCCAGACTGGCGACCGATTGAATGGCATCCATACGCTCGGTCACGCCGTCGCTGATCAGGCGCAAACCATTGGCCATCACGGCATCCACAAAACGCTGACGACCGGCCAAGGTTACGGGTACACCAGCCTGGGCCAGTTTGCCGCCCACCAGACAGCCAATCGCACCCGCGCCGATGACGAGGAGGTGGAGCGGGTTGGGGATTGGGGATTGGGGATTGGGGATTGGGTCGGTCATCGATTTTTCCCTATCAGCGCGGATCAATTCAAATCAACAAAATCTGCGTCCATATCCAGAATCGCCGCGATGTTGCGGGGCAGCAGCACATCCACGTGCATCTGGCGCTCGGCGGGTGTGAAAGGCATGACGGCAATCGTCGAGACCAGGGCTCGGAAGCGCTGGAGCAGAGAGAGCCGATAGTCACGCAGGCAGTCATCGAGAGTATACCCGGAAACGCCGCCTTCCACCAGCCGCCGGTGATGATCGATGCTCTCGATGGCGATACAAATGCCCCCAGCCACCCCCAGAGTTGATTTTCCACCCCCTTTCTCGTTACAATAGATAACTACCCCACCGAAGATGAGAAACGGGGCAAGTACAATTATCGCGTGGGATGGTGCGCCGAGTGCGCGCCGAGCAAACAGTCCGTGTGCAGCCACCGGTAAAGGGTAATTCTCCCTCAGGGGCACAGAGCCGCCGACAAATTCAGGAGTGACATCCGTTTTTATCCGCGTTTATCTGTGTTCATCAGTGGCTACTTTCAAAACAGGAGCAGAGGAATGAGCAAGGAACTGAACGGCCACAACAACGGCCAGGTGGAAAAGGGTACTTTTGCAGTCAAGGCTGGTCTGGCCCAGATGCTAAAGGGCGGCGTGATTATGGATGTGGTGACGCCGGAGCAGGCCCGTATCGCCGAGGAGGCTGGGGCCTGTGCGGTCATGGCCCTGGAACGGGTCCCCGCTGACATCCGCCGGGATGGCGGCGTCTCGCGCATGAGCGACCCGGATATGATCAACGGTATCATCGCCGCCGTCACCATTCCGGTGATGGCGAAAGCCCGCATCGGCCACTTTGTCGAGGCCCAGATTCTGGAAGCCCTGGGCGTGGACTATATCGACGAGAGCGAAGTGCTGACCCCGGCAGACGAGGAGCACCACATCAACAAGCACAAATTCGGCGTGCCCTTTGTCTGTGGCTGCCGCAATCTGGGCGAGGCCCTGCGCCGCATCAGCGAAGGCGCGGCGATGATTCGCACCAAAGGCGAAGCGGGCACCGGCAACGTAGTCGAGGCTGTGCGCCACGCCCGCTCTGTCTTCAGCGACATCCGCCGCTTGCAGACGATGGACGAGGACGAGCTTTTCGCCTTTGCCAAAGAGATTCGCGCCCCTTACGATCTGGTCAAACAGACCGCCAGCCTGGGCCGCCTGCCGGTGGTGAACTTTGCCGCCGGTGGTGTGGCCACCCCTGCCGACGCCGCGCTGATGATGCAGTTGGGCGTGGATGGCGTCTTTGTTGGCTCCGGCATCTTCAAGAGTGGTGACCCGGCCAAGCGCGCCTACGCGATTGTCCAGGCAGTGACCCATTACAACGACCCCAAAATTTTGGCCGAAATCAGCGCCAACCTGGGCGAAGCAATGGTCGGCATCAATATCGGCACCCTTTCGGAGAGTGAAAAACTCGCCAGCCGCGGCTGGTAGGGGAGAAGGGAGGAAGGGATGACAAGAAGAAGGGACGAAAGTCTATCTCCGCCCTTGCTCCCTTCCTCCCTTCCTCCCTTCCTCATTTGGGCTACAAAGTATGGCTACAATGACAATCGGCGTTCTTGCCCTGCAAGGCGCTTTTGCCGAACACATAAAAATGTTGCGTCAGTTGGGCGTGACGGCCAGAGAAGTGCGCAAGCCCGAGGAGTTGGACGGGCTGGATGGGCTGATCATTCCTGGCGGCGAGAGTCCCAGTATGGCGCTGATCGCGGAGCGCTGGGGGCTGGTGCAGCCCCTGAAGGCGTGGGTGGCCGCGGGCAAACCCACCTGGGGTACCTGCGCGGGGATGATTCTGCTTTCGGATCGGGCCACGGGCCAGAAGCAGGGCGGTCAGGCGCTCATCGGCGGACTGGATGTGACAGTCAACCGCAACTACTTTGGCCGCCAGATCGACAGCTTCGAGGCCGACCTGGACGTGCCCGCTCTGGGTGATCCAGCGGTCCACGCAGTCTTCATCCGCGCCCCGGCCATCACTGGAACCGGCAGCGGCGTGGAGGTGTTGGCCGATCTCACCGACCACACTGGGCAGACGGTCGCCGTGGCGGTCCAGTCTGGGCCGATTTTGGCCACTGCCTTCCACCCGGAACTGACCGACGATCTGCGCTGGCACGCCTTCTTTGTGCGAATGGTTCAAGAGCGAAGAATAGAACGCGGATAGGACGGATTGGGCTGATGCACGCGGATTTTTCACAAAAAGGGGACTGCCGAACAGTGATTCGGCAGTCCCCTTTTTTTACTTCGTTTTGCGCCGCATCTCATACAGTCTGGCAAAAGCTTCTGGCGCGGTATGTGGTTTGTCTACCAGTTCACGCACAACGCACCACGCACTACGAGATGATTTGGGGCGGGGTGAAGTCATCACCGCTTGGATCGTTTATCCCCATCGAACTGCTGCCGCCTGCCACTGCCGGGGCCAACTGGCCGAAGAGATGGAATTGCAGGTAGTAGATCACCAGTTGGGCCAGGGGGATTGTCACCAGCAGGCCAATGCCGCAGAGGATGACGCCGACGATGCCGCCGATGGTGGCGATAATCATACTGCCGACCAGATAGACAACCGTTACAATCACCACTTCGCCAATGTGGGCCCGGGTCCAATCCCAAATGCGGGCGATTTGCAGGCCATCGCTGATCTGCTCATTTTCGGCAAAAAAGATCGTCACTGCCGGTTGAATCAGCGTATAGGCGATGGCAACGATGAAGGAGATACAGGTGGCGCAGAGAGCCAGCAGGGCAGCAAAACCTTCGGCATCGCCGCCCCCGGCATTGCCGACGATAGCCGAGACAATTACGACCGGCAGAATAATCAGCATGATCGGCAGCGCCCAGATAAACTGCACCACAAAGAGTTTGAAGCCCCGGCTCAGATCATCGCCCCACTGATCCCATTCAGGCAGGACTGGATTAACCCCATCCCGTACATTTTGCAACAGGCGGATGCCGTAGCCCATCACAATAAAGAAGCCCACCACACCCACCAGAATAAATGACAGCAGGGTGCTGATCAGCAGGACACCTGTCCCAATCGCCGTCTTTTCAATCCAGCGCTCATCCTCTGTAAAAAAAGTGAGTGCGCGTCCGATGTCCATTTTTGTTCTCCTTTGATTGTATTGTCCAGTGAACAGCGGCAAAGCTTAGCTGTTCACAAAATAGCCTGTTCAAACAGGCAAATTGTAGCACACGCCCCGGAAGAGTCGCAATCCGACGGACAATCCGGCAAGGAACAGTACGGAACAAGGGACGGAAAGTTGCGTCGATTACCCCAATGCCGTGTGAATCTCCTCGCGCACCCAGGGATCGCTCTCCTTTGCCAGCCGATCCCCCAATCTCTCCGCAGCCTGCGGCAACTGGTGACGGTGCAGAATCTTCCCCATGGCCCAGGCCGCGTGTCCCCGGCCCAATGGGTCTGGATCATCCAGGGCCAGGGCCAGGGCAGGCAGGGCTGCTGGATCGGCCCAGTTGCCCAGGGCCACGCAGACATTGCGCAGCATTCCCGCCCGTCTGGCCCGTTTGATAGGTGAGCGCTGGAAACGCTGGCTGAAAGCCGTCTGCTCCAGCCAATAGGGACTCTGCGGGTCAAAGCCTTCCAATAGGGGTGGAGCGATCCGTTCGTTGCGTGCGGACAGACCGGCCAGTTGGGGTGTGCGGTCCGGCAGGCGGCTGTTCCAGGGGCATACCTCCTGGCAGATGTCGCAGCCGAAAATGCGGTTGCCAAAGTGGGGGCGCAAATGGCGGGGAATGGGCTGGCGGGATTCGATTGTCCAGTAGGAGATGCAGCGCTGGGGGTCTAAATGGAAGGGGCCGACGAAAGCGTCGGTGGGGCAGGCGTCCAGGCAGCGGGTGCAGCGGCCACAGGTGGAGGGAGGGGATTGGAGATTGGGGATTGGGGATTGGGTATTGGGAAGATGCCACGCGCCGAGATTGGTGGAGGGCGGAAGGCCGGCTGCGACGGCTTCGGCGGTGAGGAGGGGGAAGTGGATGGGTGTGGGCGACGGGTCTGGGGGGAGTGCTTCGGGTATGAGCAGCGTCGCCAGAAAGAGCCAGCTTCCCCGTTGGGGGTGGATGGTGCAGCAATTTTTGCCGGTAAAGCCCAGTCCGGCCTGCATGGCCCAGTCCCGTTCCAAGACCGGGCCAGTGTCCACCAACCCTTTACCCGGCGTCATTCGCCCGGTCTGCGCCCGGATGAAACCGTCCAGCTCATAGAGCAGGGGGCGGATAATCTCGTGATAGTCGTCACCCCAGGCATAGCTGGCGATGATGCCCCGGCTGGGGTCGTCGCGCAGGGCAGGGGGCAGGTCAAAGCGGTGATAGTCGATCCCCAGCACAATCAGCGAACGCAAAGGTTCCCCCTCTTCGGCCAGCAGGGCCGGGTTCTCCCGTTTCTCCACATTGCGTTCCAGATAGGCCATTTCGCCAGCCCGGCCTAACCCCAGCCAGCGCCGATAAAACTCGCTGTGGGTCGCCTGCTCGACCGCTGCAATCTGGCAAAGATCGGAACCTAATCGATAGGCTTCTCGTTTGATGAGGGCGGCAAGAGTGTTCATGGGGTTATTCTGACACCCCTTGCGGGGAAAGGCAAGAAGAGAAGGCAAAAGGCGAAAGGCAAAGGGTGAAGGCAAAAGTAGGCGAGTTGCGAGTTGCGATTGACACCCGACACTTCTTTCCTGCCGCCTGCCATTTGCCACCTTCCATTTTTTTAAGTTTTGTGTATGGTGGACAATAAGGGAATTTGGTGTTCTCGAAAATGTGTGCTATAGTTGGTATGTTTAGCTGGGCCCTTGGCCTTGGTATTCCAGCGGTGGTCTGGCTAAACACCGGAATGAGTGTCAGTCCGGTTCAAAACCTGGAAAGAATTCCAGATAGCCTAGAAGGAGCGTAGGAGTACCAATGAGTATAACAAAGCAAGGTAAGATCCAGGTTATCGAAGAGTACCGTATCAACGAGACAGATACAGGCTCGCCGGAAGTACAGGTCGCGCTGTTGACGACGCGCATCAATGGGTTGATCGACCATTTGAACGCCCACAGCCACGACGAAGGTTCGCGGCGGGGGTTGCTCAAACTGGTAGGCCAGCGACGGCGACATCTGGCCTATCTGGCTGGTAAAGATGTGGTCCGTTATCGCCAGTTGATTCAGCGACTGGGGTTGCGCCGCTAGAAAAGAAAATCAGGGGCGGTTTGTCGAAGCAAATCACGACACCGCTCCTATTTTCTTTCTACTCCCCAGTCATTCAAAAGCGGACGCAGATTAAAGGAATGAAACGCTTGATTTTCGATGACATCAGCGAAAATCAATTTCAATCATGCAAATCAGCGTCCTTTCTTGGCTCAAATTGTCTCACAAAATCGGGTTTCCTGCACAGGAGCCTGCGCACGTAGTTGATGGCCGGTTTCTACTCGTCCAGCGTACGAGGTCCGGCATTGGAGAATGAAGCGAAACCCAGGTTTCGACCCATTCTCCAGTTCCGCACCTCGATAGAACCGCCCAATCAGACGTATGAATCTATTTGTGTTCATGCGGCCTGCGTGCGAGCGCCCTGTGCGTTCCATACGTGTGGTCGGGCAATTCGCGCCCGCCATAAAACAAAGCAGTTCTACGAAAGGTAGTAAAGATTATGCAAGACCTACAGATTTTTGATGGCGCCAAGGTTTATACAACCCATCTTGGCGACAAAGAGATCAGCCTGGAGACAGGCATTCTGGCTCAACAGGCTGGCGGAGCCGTGACTGTGCGCTGCGGCGACACAGTAATTATGGCAACCGCCACCATGGCCAAAGAGGTGCGACCGGGCGCTGACTTTTTCCCGCTCACTGTGGACTTTGAAGAGAAGATGTACGCGGTGGGCCGCATCCCCGGCAGCTTCTTCCGCCGGGAAGGTCGCCCCAGCGAGCAGGGCATTCTGCTCAGCCGTCTGGTAGACCGTCCCCTGCGCCCCCTCTTCCCCAAAGGCTTCCAAAATGATGTGCAGTTGATTCTGCACGCGATTAGCTCGGACGGCGAGCATCTCTTCGAGCCTCTGGCTATCATCGCCGCTTCGGCAGCCGTCGCCATCAGCGACATTCCCTGGGGTGGCCCTGTGGGTGCGGCCTCCGTGGGCTATGTGGACGGCCAGTTCATCGTCAACCCCACCAATTCCGAGATGAAGAACAGCACCCTGGCCCTGCAAGTGGCCGGGACCGAGGACAACATTCTAATGGTGGAAGCGGGCGCCAACGAGCTGCCCGAAGATGTGATGCTGGACGCTTTGAAGCTGGCCCACGAGTCTATGCTCCCTGTCATCCAGACCATCAACCAGATGCGGGAAGAGATCGGCAAGAAGAAGTTCACTGGTTACACCGTCTTCCTGCCCAACGAAGAGACCGCCGCACTGGTCAAGGAGCTGGCGACCGAGAAAATTCGTCACGTCATCGCCACCAGCGACGACCGGGGCGACCGCAAAGAACGTCTGGCTGCGGTGAGTGCCGAAGTCCTGGCCTCTCTGAAACCCCGCACGGAAAGCGGCGAAGTGGCTGTCAAAGATGTGAAGGATGTCCTCGACTCGCTGGTGAAGGATGCAGTGCGTCGGCGCATTCTGGACGACAGCGTGCGTCCTGATGGCCGGGCGCTGACCGAAATCCGCCCGATTCGCATACAGGTGGGCAAAATCCCACGGGTACATGGCAGCGGCCTCTTTATGCGTGGCGACACCCACGTGCTGACCATCGCCACCCTGGGCACGCCCGGCGACGCCCAACGGCTGGACACTCTCCTGTCCGATGGGTCAAAGCGCTATATGCACCACTACAACTTCCCGCCCTACAGCACGGGCGAGGCCTATGCCCTGCGCGGACCCAAGCGCCGGGAGATCGGTCACGGCGCGCTGGCGGAACGGGCGCTGGCGGTGGTGATTCCCGAAGACTTCCCCTACACCCTGCGACTGGTCAGCGAAGCAGTCAGCAGCAATGGCTCAACCAGTATGGCCTCTGTCTGCGGCAGTACCCTGGCCCTGATGGATGCGGGTGTGCCGATTGATGCACCTGTGGCCGGTATCGCGATGGGCCTGGTGCAGGATATGGATACCGGCAAGTATGCGGTCCTCACCGACATACAGGGGTTGGAAGATCACCTGGGCGACATGGACTTCAAAGTAGCGGGCAGCGAGCATGGCATCACTGCTTTGCAGATGGATCTAAAAATCAAGGGGCTGGACTTCGACATCCTGCGCCAGGCCCTGGAGCAGGCCCGGATTGGGCGGCTCTTTATTCTGGGCAAAATGATGGAAGTCTTGCCCGAATCCCGGGAGTCCATGAGTCCCCACGCCCCCCGCATCCTTACAGTCAACATTGATCCGGAGAAGATTGGCAAGATCATCGGCCCCGGTGGCAAGACCATCCGCGGGATGCAGGAGAAGTATCAGGTCAAGATCGACGTGGAGGAGGATGGCACTATCTACATCTCTGGTCTGAACGGCGAGTTGGCCGAGTTGGCCCGGGTCGAGATTACCTCCATGACCGAAGAGGTCCAGGTCGGCAAAATCTACACCGGTCAGGTTGTGCGGGTGGAGCCGTATGGTGCATTCGTCAACCTGCTTCCCGGCATCGACGGGCTGGTACACATCAGCCAATTGGCAGATTATCGGGTGAACACTGTGGAAGAGATTGCCAATGTGGGCGACGAGCTGACCACAATGGTCATTGACGTTGACCCATCGGGCAAAGTGCGCCTGAGCCGTCAGGCCGTGCTGGAAGGCTGGAGCGCCGAAGAGGCCCGGGAGCGGGATCGGGGCGGCAGCCGCGGTGGCGGTGGTGATCGCGGTGGCGGTGGTGATCGCGGCGGCGGTGGTGATCGAGGTGGTCGCGGCGGTGATCGCGGCGGTCGCAGTGGTGACCGGGGCGGAGATCGTGGCGGACGTCGCTAGTTTTTGCCGATAGTCTATCCTTGAATTTAAAGACGCCAGCACCCCAGACCGGTGCTGGCGTCTTGACTTTTGGGGAAAATGGTTGTATTTCTGTATTCAGACATTGTGCATGCGATTCCTTGGGGGATCTCCGTGATCGAGAATATGAACAGTGCTGACAGCGAAACGGCTACCGGCGAACCCGCAACCAAGGGAGTAGCCACAGCAGAGGAATCTCAGGCCGAAGTACCGGCCGAAATCCCCACAACAGACGACCTGCGCCCAACAAATGGCACTCTTCGGCAGACAGTCTCGCTGATTGGAACGGTTTTCAGAGAAGTTTTGCAAGTGGTTGTGCCTGCTATTCTGTTAGCCCTGGCCATCCACATCTTTCTGGCCCAGGCGACTGTCGTCTACGGTCAGAGTATGCAGCCCAATTTGCAGCCGTCCGAGCGGCTGGTGATCGAAAAGCTCTCCTACTATTTTGGCGCACCCCAACGCAACGACATCGTTGTGCTGGACCGGCCCCAAGTGGCCGAACTGCTCATCAAGCGGGTGGTCGGCTTGCCGGGTGAATCTGTGGAAATCCGGCGGGGAACGGTTCTCATCGATGGACAGAGCATCGAACAGTCCTTTGTGCAATTGCCCGATGGCTCCACCTATGGACCCATCACTCTGGGAGCTGATGACTATTTTGTGATGGGTGACAATCGCAACAACAGCAACGACAGCCGAGCCTTTGGCCCTGTCCATCGGGGCGAAATTATGGGAAAAGCATGGCTGCGCTACTGGCCGCTCAACCGGTTCACCATTCTTAAGTGATATGACATCCAAACGCTGGAGTTCCACAACCAAAATTATTGTGACATCACTGCTGGCATTGCTGGCGGTGATTTTGCTGATTACCTTCCGGACGATGATCCGCCCGACAATCGTCGCGCTGCTGCTTACTTTTATCCTCCATCAACCAGTGAACTGGACGCAGGCCCGCACAGGCTGGAGCCGGGGCGCTTCGGTGGCGGGCGTCTATCTCTTTCTGATCCTACTGCTGATTATCACACCCGTCGCCTTTCTGCCCAGGCTGATCGAATCTCTGCAATCGCTCAGCACCGCCCTGGGCACGCTGGTGGAAAGCCTGCAATCCGCCGCGCTTGGCCCGCTCATCCAGTTCGGCGGCTATGAATTGAGCCTGGACAGCCTTTTTCAGCAGATGGGCACGCTGATTCAGGATGTACTCTCACCGGCAGCGGCGGGTGCGTTGGGCTTTGCCCTCAGCTTAACGACGACCGTGCTGAGTACCGTTTACGTTCTAGTACTCGGATTCTGGCTGCTGAAGGATATTCACATTCTGCAACGCACACTCCTGAATTTCGTCCCTATCGAATACCGGGAGGACGTGCGCCGCTTGGGGCTGGAATTCTCCGCCATCTGGTTTGCTTTTTTGCGTGGGCAATTTGTGCTGGGTATGGTGGTGGGTGTGATGACCTGGATCGCGATGGGGATTGTAGGACAGCCCAACGCGGCTGGCTTTGCCCTCCTGGCCGCACTGATGATATTTCTGCCCACCATCGGACCGGCGATCAGCAGCACGATTGGCACGCTCTATGCCCTATTCCAGGGATCTGCCTGGCTGCCCGTCAATAACCTCGTCTTTGCGCTGATTGTGACGGGACTCTATAGCTTCATCGACCAAATCGTGAGCGTCTATCTGATCCCCCGGCTGGTGGGGCGGCGGGTCAATCTACACCCGGCCGTCACCTTCACCGGCGTCATCAGCGGGATGCTGATCTTCGGCTTTCTCGGTGTGCTGCTCATCATCCCCACCATCGCCAGCGTGCGCACGTTGCTGGCCTACGTTGTGCATAAACTGCGGGATGAGGAGCCCTTCGAGAGCGGTTACACCCAGAGTGATGTGCGCATTCCCGGCCTGATCGCAGGCCATCGCATTCACGCCATCATCTTCGATCTGGACGGTGTACTCACCGAACTCGATTTCAGCCTGGCTGATCAATTCAGCGATCGGCTACGTTGGACGGATCGCTTTTGGCCCGCCGAGCTGCGCCGCAGAAACTTGCGCCGTCTGCTCCTAAAAATGGAAGGGCTGGTCAACTGGTGGATCAGCATCCTACTTTGGGTTCAGCTATACGACGATCTGGAACGCATGACGGGCTTTCTCAATCGGGCCAGGGCTTTCCCCGCCGCCGACCAGTTGACGGTACGATCCGGTGTCCTAGAGATGCTGAGCGAGCTAAGCCACACCTATCAATTGGGTCTGTTGACAGCCCGGCCTCGGGCGGAAGTGGACTGCTTTCTGAAAAAGGCCGGACTTCCGGTCACCCTCTTTGGGGTGATTGCGGCCCAGGACGATCCCCGTTCGTCCACTTCTCCCAGCGAATCCTTTGCCCAATCAGTGAAGGCGCTGGGCGTGACAGCGAGCGAAGTGCTGATGGTGGGCGACAGCGAATGGAAGCTGCGCCCGGCCCAGGCTTCCGGTGCAGTGCGCTGCGCAGTTCTCAGCCCGCAGACGGTAGAATCCGACTTCGCTGGGGCCGACCTGACTATCAGCAACGTGACCGAACTGCGCGAATGGCTTTAGGGGGAGGACGCAGATTTTCATGATTTGG